>NZ_CP028903.1:616716-976926 GCF_001639105.2 Azospirillum humicireducens | reverse complement strand
TTCCAGGTTTTATGACACAGTAGAACTAAGGCGCGATGCTCTGAAGACGCGCTTTCAGTTCACCCGCACCCGTGACAGGAAGCGTCCCACCTCGTCGCGCAGGCTATCCGTTTGTACGGAAAGCTGGCGGATACTCTCAAGCACTTCATAAGCGACCTTGCCGCTTCGTCCGGCGGAATCGTTCACGCCCACAATGCTGAGGGAGACGTCATGGCTTCCTTGCGCCGCCTGCTGAACATTACGGCTGATTTCCCGGGTTGCAGNCGACGGTCTGGACATTGGCCGAGGTCTGCTCGGTGGCCGTGGCGACGGAGGCGCTCAATCTTCCGGTTTCATCCGCGGCGCGCGTCATGTTCTGGGCGCGCTCTTCGATGCCGTCGGCCTCCTTGGCGACATCGTGGATCAGGTTGCCGACGGTCTGCTCGAACTGGTTGGCAAGCCTTGTCATCGCCTCCTGCTTCTCCGCCGCGCTCCGCGCCTCCTGCTCGGCATGGCTGGTTTCCAGGCGGGCTTTGGCCAGGGCGTTTTCCTTGAACACCTGCAGCGCCTGGGCCATGCCGCCGATCTCGTTGCGGCGGCGGGCCTCCGGGAAGGTGACGGTCATGTCGCCGGCGGCGAGCGCGGTCATCTTGTCCCGCAGCCCGTGCAGGGAGCGCACGATCTCCCGGTTGATCAGGAAGGCGATCAGCACCAGCCCGCAGATCAGCGCCGCCGTGACCATGCCCAACTCCACCAGGAACTCGTGGTAGGCGGCATCGATGTCGTCGGTGTAGACGCCGGAGCCGACGATCAGGCCCAACGGCTGGTAACGCTGCACATAGTTCGTCTTCAGCAGGGGGACGTCGGATCCCAGCTTCGGCCAGACATAGTGGATGATGGCGCTGTCCTGCCTGCGCAACGTTTCCACGATCTCGCGGACAAAGTATTTTCCCGCCTTGTCCTGGAGCTGCATCCGGTCCGTGCCGACCGCCTTCTGATTCGACGGGTTGGCGACCGCGATGCCGTCGAGGTCGTAGGCGAACAGGTAGTCGGCCCCATCATGGTAGGACATGGCATGGACCGCCTTGCGGAAGCGGGAGAGCGCCTCGTCGCGGGTGATGGCGCGCGAGTCCACTTCGGCGTTGAGTCCCTTCGCCATTCCGATGGCCATTTCCACCGTGGAGCGGATGGTGTCGATCCGGTCGTCGACCATGCGCTGGTGGGTGGAACTGCTGCTGATGGCGATGACAACCGCGGGGGCCAGGATGGACAGTGCGACGAGCGCGGTCAGCTTCATCCGGATCGTCAGATCCTGCAGGATCCTCATGGCGTATCGTTTCCTTGGCTGAAAAAGCGGTCATCGCGGTCAGATCCAAATCCACAATGGATCGGGAGTACCGTCCAATCGCGCACCGCCACCAGCCATTCGTATAGTCCGAGCGTGCCGGACACAGGAAATCGAATTGGCAGATTTCAGTAATAATGATTGGTTATTGGAGCGCGGCCATGTGGCGCTCGTCATGAGGGCTGGCCGTCGTCTGATCGTTGCCCGTTCCGCAACCCATATGCAATATCAGGAGCGATGTTGCGCATCATTCAACGGCTCGCGCTTCTTTGCCCGTATGCCGGGATTGGCGAAATGCGCAAGCGGTTCCCACGACAGCTCCGTCAGAAGTTGCACGAAGCGTTCCGCCGCAGGTGACAGCGACCGGTTGCTTTTGCGGATGAGGCCGATCTTGCGGGTCAGGCCGGGGGTTCGGATCGGTTCGATCCGCATGCCTTCACAGGACGCCGCTTCGATGGCCGATTCCGGGAGGATGGACACCCCAAGTCCGGCGCGCACCATGCCGACCGCCGTGGACATGTAGTTCGCCTCGCAGGTGATGCTGACCTCCAGCCCCTCCTTCTCCAAGGCCCGCTCCACCAGGGTCCGTACGCTGGTGCCACGGGCGGTCAGGATCAGTGGAAAGGCCGCGACGTCCTTCAACAGCAGCGGCCGCCGGTCGGCGAGCGGATGGTCCTGCGGCAGGAAGGCGCACATGCGGTCGGACAGGAAATCGGTGATCTCGACGTCGCGGTCCGCCCCCACCCGGCTGCCGATCCCGAAATCCACCTCCTCCGCCTTCACCAACTTGACGATGTGTTCGGCCACCACGTCCTGGACCTTCACGTCGATGTTCGGATGGTCGGTCATGAAGCGGCGGATGGCGGTCGGCAACAGGCCGGCGGCGACCGACGGCAGGGTCGCGATCGACACCGAGCCGCGCCGCAGGCCGGCCAGATCGTGGCTGGCGCTCATCACCGCGTCCAGTTCGCTGAGGACTCGCTGAAGCGCCGGCAACAGATCGCGGCCCGCCTGGGTCAGGACGACCTGCCGCTTGTTGCGGTCGAAGAGCCGGACGCCGAGGGAGGTCTCCAGTTGGCGGATCTGCACGGTCAATGCCGGCTGCGACACGTTGACCTCCGCTGCGGCCCGCGTGAAGCTGCCGAGCCGTGCGACGGCGACGAAGGCCTTGATGTGCCTTACCCCCTGAAGCATGCCACGCCCTTCATAAAAGAAACGGATCACGGTGATCTGACAAATTCATTTCCCTAATCTGATTGTGGGTTCGTACCATGTCAATCACGGACGCTGGTCCGAGGCGGAGCGACGGGACGGCAAAGCCGTAGGCCGTTCCGGCATCGGACCGCACACCGGCAAGAGGCAAGACCCTGGACGATAGGATCCGGATGCGAGTCCGGAAATGGGAGTGGTGTGCCGGACGCGTCCCGACGACCGCCTCGGACGAGGCGAAAGCACAGACCCAAGAAGAGCAAAAAACAATAACCCGACCCTAGTGGAGGTCCCATGCTCGCGTTACTCGGATTGGCCACCATCCTCGTGCTGCTGGTGGTCATCATGTCCAACAGGATGTCGCCCCTGGTGGCGCTGATCGCCATACCGATCATCGCGGCACTGGTCGGCGGCTTCGGCCTCGGCACGAGCAAGTTCATCATCGACGGCATCCGGGCGATCGCGCCAACCGCCGGCATGTTCGTCTTCGCCATCATCTTCTTCGGCATCGTCACCGATGCCGGCATGATGGACCCGATCATCGACCGCATCCTGCGCGTGGTCGGCACCAAGCCGGCGCGGATCACCGTCGGCGCCACGCTGCTGGCGCTGCTGATCCACCTCGACGGGTCGGGCGCGGTCTGCTTCCTCGTCACCATTCCGGCGATGCTGCCGCTGTTCGAGCGGCTCGGCATGGACAAGCGCATCCTGGCGCTGTGCGTGTCGATGGCGGCCGGCGTGAATTTCCTGCCCTGGACCGGGCCGATGATCCGCTCGGCCGCGGCGCTCAAGGTGCCGGTGACCGACATCTTCAATCCGCTGATCCCGGTGCAGGCCGTCGGCCTGGTGTTCATCTTCGCCATCGCCTACCTGCTCGGCAAGCGCGAGGAGCGCCGCCTCGGCCTGAGCGGCGGCGCCGTTGCGGCGGGCGACGGATCCGTCGCCGGTCCGGCCCCGCGGGTGCTGACGCCGGAGCAGCTCAAGATCCGCCGCCCGAAGCTGTTCTGGGTCAACCTGATCCTGACCCTGGTCATCATGGGCGTCATGATCGAAGGGCTGGTCGATCCGGTGGTGATGTTCATGATCGGCACCGTGCTGGCGCTGATGATCAACTACCCCGACGTCAAGATGCAGAAGGACAGGGTGGACGCGCACGCCAAGGCGGCGCTGATGATGGCGAGCATCCTGCTGGCGGCCGGCGTGTTCACCGGCATCATGGGCGGGACCAAGATGCTGACCGCCATGGCGCAGTCCGCCGTCGCCTTCGTCCCGCCGGAGATGGCGCAGCACATCCCCTTCGCGCTCGGCATCATTTCCATGCCGCTGAGCCTGCTGTTCGACCCCGACTCCTTCTACTTCGGCATGATGCCGGTCATCGCCGAGGTCTACAAGACGCTGGGCGGCGACCCGATCCAGATCGCACAGGCGTCGGTGCTGGGCCAGATGACGGTCGGCTTCCCGGTCAGCCCGCTCACCCCCGCCACCTTCCTGGTGGTCGGCCTGTGCGGCATCGGCCTGGGCGAACACCAGAAATTCTCGATCCCCTTCCTCTTCGCGGCCTCGGTGGTCATGACCATCACCGCCGCACTCATCGGTGTCATTCCCTTCTGATCGCCATCCCTTCCGGTCGCCATCGGATCGGGAACAGGAGCAAACCATGAAAACGATACGCATCGGATCGGGCGCCGGCTATTCGGGCGACCGCATCGAACCGGCGGTCGAGCTGGCCGAAAAAGGCGAAATCCAGTATCTCGTCTTCGAATGCCTGGCCGAACGCACCATCGCCATCGCGCAGGGCGCCAAGCTGAAGGACCCGTCCAAGGGCTACGACCCGCTGCTGGCCGACCGCATGCGGGCGGTTCTGGGGCTGTGTCACGCCAAGGGCATCCGGATCATCACCAACATGGGGGCGGCCAATCCGGCCGCCGCCGCGGCCAGGACGCGGGAGATCGCGCAGTCGCTCGGCCTCCACGGACTGAAGATCGCCGCCGTCACCGGCGACGACGTGCTGGCCGAGCTGAAGTCCGGCGGCCACCGCATCGAAGAGACCGGTGCGCCGGTTTCCTCCATGGCGGACAAGCTGGTGTCGGCCAACGCCTATCTCGGCGCCGCCCAGATCGTCGAGGCGCTGAAGGCCGGCGCCGACGTGGTCATCACCGGGCGGGTCGCCGATCCGGCCCTTTTCCTCGCCCCGCAGATCGCGGAGTTCGGCTGGGCGATGGACGATTGGGACCGGCTGGGCAAGGGCACGGTCGTCGGCCATCTGCTGGAATGCGCCGGTCAGGTCACCGGCGGCTATTTCGCCGACCCCGGCGTGAAGGACGTGGCGGCGTTGGCCCGGCTCGGCTTCCCCATCGCCGAAGTGTCGGAGGATGGCGGCGCGGTCATCACCAAGGTGGCCGGCTCCGGCGGGGCGGTGACCGCCGCGACCTGCAAGGAGCAGCTGCTCTATGAAATCCACGATCCGTCCACCTACCTCACCCCCGACGTGATCGCCGACTTCTCGCGGGTCACCTTCATCCAGGAGGGGCCGGACCGCGTGCGGGTGGCGGGCGCCACCGGGCGGGCCCGGCCGGAAACGCTGAAGGTCTCGGTCGGCTATCTCGACAGCTACATCGGCGAAGGGCAGATGTCCTACGCTGGTCCCGGTGCGCTCGCCCGCGGCCGCCTGGCGCTTGAGATCGTGCGCGAACGCCTTGCGCTGACCGGGGTGAAGGCCACCGAACTGCGTTTCGACCTGATCGGCGTGAACTCCATCCATGGCGAGGCGCTGTCCACCGCCGACGGGCGGGAGCCCTACGAGGTCCGCGTCCGTGTGGTCGGCCGCACCGACAGCCTGAAGGAGGCGGTGCGCATCGGCAACGAGGTGGAGACGCTCTACACCAACGGACCGGCCAGCGGCGGCGGCGCCACCAAATCGGCGAAGGATGTGGTCGCCATGCTGTCGGCCCTGCTGCCCCGCGGACTGGCGAAGCCCGCCATCGCGTATGTGGAGGCCTGATATGAAGCTCCGTGACATTGCCCATTCCCGCACTGGCGACAAGGGCGACATCTCCAACATCTCCGTCATCGCCTACGACGAGGCCGACTTTCCGCTGATCGAGGCCGCCGTCACGCCCGAGCGCGTGAAGGAGCTGTTCCGCGAGGTGGTGCATGGCGAGGTGGTGCGCTACGCGCTGCCCGGCATCGGCGCGCTGAATTTCGTGATGCAGAAGGCGCTCGGCGGCGGCGTCACCCGGTCGCTGGCGCTCGACGCCCATGGCAAGTGTCTGGCGTCGGCGCTGCTCGACCTCGAGATTCCCGACCGCGCGTCCTGAGCCCATCCGGCGGGGGGCGGGGAATCGTCCGCCGCCCCCGCTGCCGGGGCGCCTTTGACATCCTGGAAACTTCCACCCTGCACACCGGCCCCCGCATCGCGGCGGAGGCCGATAGGGGCCGGCTGTGCCGAACGAGGGTCGTCATGAAGAAACTGCTCAGTCCCGAGGAGGCCGTTTCACGCATTCCCGACGGGGCCGTGCTGATGATCGGCGGGTTCATGGGGGTCGGCACGCCGCCGCGCCTGATCGACGAGATCGTCCGCCAGAACAAGCGCGACCTGACGGTGATCGGCAACGACACCGCCCGGCGCGGTGTCGGCATCGGCAAGCTGATCGACGCGCGGCTGATCCGTCGGGTCGTCACCAGCCATATCGGCACCAATCCGGAAACCCAGCGCCAGATGATCGCCGGCGAAACCGAGGTGGAACTGGTGCCGCAGGGCACGCTGGCCGAGCGCATCCGCGCCGGCGGCGTCGGGCTGGGCGGCGTCCTGACCCCCACCGGCGTCGGCACCGTCGTGGAGGAGGGCAAGCGCAAGGTCGAGATCGACGGCGTCACCTACCTGCTGGAGACACCGATCAGGGCCGACTTCGCGCTGGTCGCCGCCAAGCAGGCCGACCTGTACGGCAACCTGACCTACGCGCTGACCGCGCGCAATTTCAATCCGCTGATGGCGATGGCCGGCGCCACCGTGATCGCCGAGGCCGGGGACATCCTGCCCGTCGGCTGCATTCCGCCCGATGCGGTGATGACGCCCTCGGTTCTGGTCGACCACATCGTCACCGCAACGCCGCGCTGACCGGGGAGCAACGAGCCATGGATGAAAAGACCCTGATCGCCAGGCGCGTCGCGCTGGAGCTGATGGACGGCGACCTCGTCAATCTGGGCATCGGCCTGCCGACCCTGGTCGCCCGCTATGTCCCCGCCGGACGCCATGTGTTCTTCCAGTCGGAGAATGGCATCCTCGGCATGTCCGGCCCGATCGCCGGGGCGGAGAACCACGACCTGTCCGACGCCGGCGGCTCGCCCATCTCGGCCCTGCCGGGGGCGGCGTCCTTCGACAGCGCCTTCTCCTTCGGGCTGATCCGCGGCGGCCATCTGGATGTCACCGTGCTCGGCGGCCTGCAGGTCGATGAGGAGGGTCGGCTCGCCAACTGGATGGTGCCGGGCAAGATGGTGCCGGGCATGGGCGGGGCGATGGACCTCGTTTCGGGCGCCAAACGGGTGATCGTCGCCATGACCCACACCGCCAAGGGCGAGCCGAAGATTCTGAAACGGTGCACGCTGCCGCTGACCTCGGTCCGCCGTGTCGATCTGCTGGTGACCGACCTCGCCGTCATCGAGCCGACCGGGCAGGGGCTGGTGCTGCGCGAGGTCGCTCCGGGACGGTCGGTTGAGGAGGTCGTCGCGGCGACCGCCGCCGAACTGATCGTGCCGCCCGACGTCCGCGGGATGCCCATCGCCTGACCCACTCCCACCAATTGCGGCGGCCGCCGCGATTCACACAACAGGATCCAAGACCATGTCCAATCCCACCACCGTCACGGTGGCGGTCCCCGTCACCTTCGAGATCACCGTGGAGTTGCCGGGCGATGTGCCGGCTCCGGCAGTCGCCGCCGCCATCGCGGCACGTGCCGCGGAACATTTCGCCCATGTCGGCCAAGCGCAGATTCATGCCTTCAACGAGGTCAACCGCATCCATCGGCTGGGACCGGGCCTCATCACCGCGGCGTCCAGCCGTCCCGACGCCGCGCACAAGGCTGCAGCCTGACGGGAGCCGGAAACCATGACCGAGCGGCGGCGCCGCTCCTCCGCATGGCTTCTCCATATCGGCCGGATAGCAGGCTATCCGGATTGTATGTAATGCAAACTTGACGGCGCCGTCCGTCCGGCGCATGATGGCCGCCGTGATGGATGGTGCCGAAAATGCATTGTTCCCACGACGCCGACCAGCCTGACGGCTGGCCGGAACCACGGCTGGAGTTCGAGAGGCAACGCCCTGCGGCCGCTGTCATGCGCGCCGGCAATTGACCTGTTGCCCGTCCGGCTGAGCGGCGGCGGAGCCATACCCGGGTGGCTCCGCCGCCGATTGTTTTTCGGCTTCGGCCCATGGCGGCCACATTGCCGTCCGATCCCGGCCATCATCCTGCCTCATTCCTATCACGTCCTGTCGCCCTCCGCCTGTACCCCACGAAGCGGCCGACGTAGAATGGACTTGACCCAATTGCGTACCACTTTTGAGCAAAGCACAGGGAGTTGCCTGTCCTGTTCGCTCGAAAATCAAACGAAACTTCGCAAAACATTGGTAGGTTTTCGCAAAATGGGGGTATCTGCTGTGGCTTTAACGCGCCATTAACCAGGATGGACTGATTTTATGGTCGTCAGATGCGGTCAACTCCAACTCAGGCGCGAAGTGAATTTTGCGAACGGATGGAAATGGCCGGTTCCCTTGTTCATGCCGCCATAGCCGACCGCCTCGTGTTTGCCCCTCCAGTTTTTGAAAGGCTCGCCCCCATGACCGTGCCGGCAGTCCTCCGCGATGTGGCGCAGTTCGGCGCCTACGCCGCCGGCCGGGGCCGACATGCGGGCCTGTTGGTCGCGGTCCTGCTGCTGGCCGGCTGCCCGGCCAACACGGTCGGGCCGGGATGGGGCGGACCCGATGTGTCGGCAGCCAATCCGAAGGCCCGTCCGGCTTCCCCGCCGGTGCCCAAGCAGAAGCCGGTCCGCAAGAGTCCCGACGCCGCATCGCTGGCGCCGACCCTGCCGCTCCCGCAGCCGGGTCCCCCGGTGACGAACGGCGACGTGGCGGCGGCCGGCATGGATGCCAACACGGCCACCACCCAGCTGGCGGCCGTGGGGCAGACGCCCACCCCTCCCGCAACCGCCAACGCCGACCCCGACAGCCTTGTCGGGCTGGACGAAGTCCAGACTCTGAACCTCCTGGGGTCCCCTGTTGCAAGGGAAGAGGCGCCTCCCGCCAAGATCTGGCGGTATTCCAAGGGTGACTGCACCCTCAAGGTCTTCTTCTTCATGGATATGACCTCGTCCCAGGACTTCCGCGCCCTCTCCTACGATATGAAGAGCAGCCAAAATGTCCCTGACGCCGACCACCGATGCTTCGCCCAACTCCTCGCTCACGCTGACGCAGGGCGCCCTGTCCGCCCCGGGGTTCAGTAAGGCGGAGTCGAACAAGGGAATGTCAGCAATGACCGAACCGACCATTGGCCGCATCGCCCTGGTGGACGACGACGATCTGTTCCGTGAGTCGCTCAGCCTCAACCTCGGCGACGAGGGATATGAGGTCATCACCTTCGACCGCGGCGAGCCGGCGCTCGATTTCTTCGCCAGTGGCGGATCGGTCGACATCGTCCTGCTGGACTGGCGCATGCCCAAACTGGACGGCATCGACGTCCTGCGCCAGATGCGCGCCCGCGGCATCGCCACCCCGGTGATCTTCCTGACAGTCCTGTCCGACCAGATTTATGAAGAGGCGGCGCTGGCCGGCGGTGCCCTGGACTTCGTGGAGAAGTCGCGCAGCCTGTCGATCCTGCTGAAGCGCATGCGCCTGATCCTGGACGGCACCAAGGGCGATGCGGCCAAGGGCACCGAGGAGGCGGAGGCCGGCGGCAACGCCACCATGCATCGCCTGGGCGAACTGGAACTGCGCCTGGACAACAGCCGCGCCTTCTGGAAGGGCAAGCGCATCGACCTGACGCTGACCGAGTTCAACATCGTCAAGCTGATGTCGACCCGCCCGGAAGAGGATGTGTCCTATCGCGAGATCTACGACCTCGTCCACGGCAAGGGCTTCGTCGCCGGCTATGGCCCGTCGGGCTACCGCGCCAACGTCCGCGCCTTCATCAAGCGCATCCGCCAGAAGTTCCGCTCGGTCGACGCCAGCTTCGCCTGCATCGAGAATTATCCGGGCTTCGGATACCGCTGGGGCAAGGGCGAGAACCCGGCCAGCCAGGGCGTCGACGAGGACGGCCTGGACAATGACCAGCGCAGCGGCCAACGCGGCGGAACCAGCGAGGACATGCTGATCAATGGCGCTGCTGCCGAGTGACCTCGCGATGCGGGCGCCCAGACAAGCGTCCGCCCGCCTGCTCTGGCTGTGGCGGTCGATGGCGAGCCGCCTGGTGCTGCTCACCGTCGTCTTCGTCGCCGTGCCGGTCCTGCTCTACGACCAGTTCCAGCGCGCCGACGAAGCCTCGCAGCAGCTCCTGCTGAAAAGCGCCCAGCGCCAGGGCGAACTGATCGCCCGCGCTCTTGAACCGGAGCTTCTGGGCGTCGACCGCACGGCGCTGCCCAGCCTCAGCAGCGCGCTGGCCCGCTATGGCGACGACCGCACGCGGCTGAAGCTGCTGGTGCGGCCGCGGGTCGCCGCTGCCGGGGCCGCCGCGGTCAGGACCGGCCCGGAACCCTTCTTCTATGTCGCGGCGGCGCCAAGCCTGTCCACCGCCGACATCGATGCCGAACGGCGGCTGCTGCTCGAACAGGGTGTGCTGGACCGGTTGGGGTCGAGCTGCGCCGGCAACTCCACGCTGGCGATGCGCGTTCCCCACGCCGAGGGCGGGGAGGAGGTGCTGTCCTCCATCACCCCGATCAAGACCAGCTTCGGCTGCTGGGCGCTGGTGACCAGCCATGCGACCGAGGCCTACATCTCCTCCTCCATCGGGCGCCCTTACTGGAGCACGCCGGCGGTCCAGGCCGCCGCGGCGATCTATCTGGCGATGGCGGCTCTGGTGCTGGCCGTGCTCGCCGGCATCTGGCGCAACCTGAACCGTTTCGGCGACCTGGCCCGCCGCATCGTCGGCGGCGAGGATACCCCAGACCATCAGGGCCGCAGCGCCTCCTTCGCCGCACGCAACACCGTGCCGGAACTGGCCGGGGTGGCCGAGGATTTCGACCGTCTCGTGTCCACGCTGCGCGACAGCGCCCAGTCGCTGCGTCGTGCGGCGGAGGACAACGCCCACGCCTTCAAGACGCCGATCGCCGTCATCCGCCAGTCGGTGGAGCCGCTGCGCCGCGCCCTGCCGGCGGAGAACGCCCGCAGCCAGCGCGCGCTGACGATGATCGAGAAGTCGCTCGACAAGCTGGACGGCCTTGTCTCCTTCGCCCGCCGCATGGACGAGGCGGCGGCCGACCTGCTGGCCCCCTCGCGCCGCCGCGTCGACCTGTCGGCGCTGGTGGAGCGGATGGCCGGCGGCTACACCGGCCTGCTGGCCGAACGGCGCCTGCACATGCGCTCGCGCATCGATGCCGGGCTGGTGGTGCGGGCCAGCGAGGAGACGCTGGAGACCATCGTCGAGAATCTGGTCGAGAATGCCGTCAGCTTCTCGCCGGCAGACTCCGCCGTCAGCGTCCGCCTGACCCGCAACGGCCGCTGGGCCGAGCTGGTGGTGGACGATGAAGGGCCGGGCGTCGATCCCGCCAACCTTGAACGCATCTTCGAGCGCTACTTCTCCCACCGCGAACCCGGCCGCGGCATGCCGGAGGACGAATCGGCCGCCCATCAGGCGGGGGCGGCGCATTTCGGCATCGGCCTGTGGATCGTCCGCCGCAACATCGAGGCCTTCGGCGGCCGTGTCCGCGCCGAGAACCGGCCGACCGGCGGGCTGCGCATGACGGTGATGCTGCCGCTGGCGGCGTGACGAAGCCACCCTCGTCGGCAAACAGGCTTCGGAGTGGCGTGGCCAGCGCCGTTCCTGCTATGGTCGGTTTCGCAGTGGCCCGTTCTTTGCCCGAAGATCGGGGCTTTCCGCCGAACAGCATTCCGAGCCGCCGATGGACCGCAGCCTCGATTCCACCGACATCAAGATCCTGCGCGAATTGCAGGAGGATGGGCGCCTCAGCAATGTCGAGCTGGCCCGCCGCATCAACCTGAGCCCGGCCGCCTGCCTGGAGCGGGTGAAGCGCCTGCAGGCCGACGGCATCATCCAGCGCTATGTCGCGCTGCTCGACCCGCACCGGCTGGAAGCGGGGATGCTGGTCTTCGTCGAGGTGGTGCTGGACCGCACCACGCCCGACAATTTCGACGACTTCAAGGCCACCGTCCTGCGCATGCCGCAGATCATGGAATGCCACATGGTCGCCGGCGGCTTCGACTATCTGGTCAAGGCGCGGGTGCGCGACATGAATGAATACCGCCTGTTCCTGGGCGAACTGCTGTCCACCGCCCGGGGCGTGCGGGAAACCCACACCTACGCGGTGATGGAAGAGGTCAAGAGCGTCACCGCCATTCCGCTGGACGGATTGTCCGCAGGACCTCTGCGCGGCTGAACGGTCAGACAGTATATCATTTTTCAGTTTGCATTGTGCGCTGTACCCACCATCCTTTTCCAGATGCATTTTGCGAGGGACTTCGCGGCGACAGCGTGATTTGTCGTTCCATTTCGCCGTGACGGTTGTTCGTTTGCTGACATTATTGCGCGGCACGCTGCTTGCAGAGTGAACGTCCGGATCGGGGGTGCGACCGATAAGGTCGTCCGGCGCTGCTGTTTTCGCCCTCACGCCCGACCGTTTCCTGCGAGACTCTGGCTGGAGCGTAACCGCCTCATGCGCGTCAACACCCCGATCACCGACCGCGAAGTCCATCTGACGGACGGCATCCCCCTGGTGTCACGCACCGATACCGGCGGGCGGATCACCTTCGTGAACCGGGCTTTCGTCGAGATCAGCGGCTTCGAGGAACATGAGCTGATCGGCGCTCCGCACAACATCGTCCGCCATCCCCACATGCCGAAGGAGGCCTTCGCCGACCTGTGGGCGACGGTGAAGGCGGGACGGCCCTGGGAAGGGGTGGTGAAGAACCGGACCAAGTCCGGCGACCATTACTGGGTGCGCGCCAACGTCACCCCGGTGATCGAGAACGGCGCCGTCACCGGCTACATCTCCATCCGCTCGAAGCCGTCGCGCGACGAGATCGCGGCGGCCGAGGCCCTGTATGCGGCCATGCGGGACGGGCGGGCGGCGGTTGCGCTGCGCCAGGGCGCGCTCGTCCGCCGCAGCCGTGCGGGGCGGGCCGCTGCCATGGCGTGGTCAAGCCTGTCGGGCCGTCTGGCCGGGGTGATGGTGCTGCTGATCCTGGCGATGCTGCTGGCCGGCTGGCTCGGGCTGGACGGCATGGAGGCCTCGAACCGGTCGCTCCGCACGGTGTATGAGGACCGCACCGTTCCCGCCTATCAGATCGGCGAAATCCAGAATCTCGCCCGCGACAGCCGGCAGCGCCTGACCGATCTTTCCGCGGATCTCCAGGCGGGCAAGGGCGCTGGCGACCTCGCCGCCCTGGAGTCCGGTGTCGCCGGGAACAGCGCCGCCATGCAGAAACTTCTGACCGCCTATCTCGCCACCTATCTGACGCCGGAGGAGGCGGTTCTCGCCGACCGGTTCAAGCCGCTGGTCGTCTCCTATCTCCAGTCCGGCATGGGTCCGGCCATGGCCTTGGCCCGGGAGAAGAATGGGGCCGCATTGGACGCCCATCTGCGCGGCACCGTCCGTCCAATCTTCGAAGACCTGCGGCGGGTGTCGGACGCGCTGCTGGACCTCCAGATCCGGGTGGCTCGGGAGGAGTTCGACAAGGCCGAAGCCGACCACGAGCGACGCATCGCCGTGGTCGCCGCCGCGGTTCTGCTGAGCTGCCTGCTCGCCGCCCTGTTCGGTTGGCTGATCCTGCGCACGGTGCGCCGGCCGCTGGCGGTGCTGGAACAGACCTTCGAGCGCATCGCCCGCGGCGCCCTCACCGACCCGATGCCGCCGATCGCCGTGCCGGAATTCGCCCGCGTGGCGTCCGAGCTGAACGGGATGAAGGCGAAGCTGGCCTATGGCGCTCACGAGAAGCACGAGACCGAACTGCAGCAGAAGGCTCAGACCCGTCAGGCTCTGCTGGAGACCTGCAAATCCATCGAAAGCGACCTGGACTCCACCTGGATGGGGGTGGAGCTGGCCGGCAACCGCGCCGGCGACGGCATCGGGAACCTGATGGAGGCCCTGGGGGTGGTGCGGGAGAACACGATGGTGGTGTCGGCCGCTTCGGAGCAGGCCAGCGCCAACGCCCA
Source organism: Azospirillum humicireducens (assembly GCF_001639105.2). Taxonomy (NCBI): domain Bacteria; kingdom Pseudomonadati; phylum Pseudomonadota; class Alphaproteobacteria; order Rhodospirillales; family Azospirillaceae; genus Azospirillum; species Azospirillum humicireducens. The sequence continues at coordinate 963,018 of NZ_CP028903.1, read as the reverse complement.
GTCGGTCGCCGCCGCGACGAAGGAGCTGAACTCCTCCGGGCAGGAGATCGCGCGGCAGGCGTCCCGGTCCAGCGAGGTGGCGCGGCGCGCGGTGGACAGCGCCCGCGGTTCCGCCTCCGCCATCGGCCGGATGGAGCTGGCGACGGAGGAGATCNCCGGCAAGGGCTTCGCCGTCGTCGCCGGCGAGGTGAAGACGCTGGCGAACCAGACCGCGCGGGCGACCGAAGACATCGCCCGCCAGATCGACCAGTTGAAACAGGCGGTCGGCGGCAGCGTCACTGCGATCCAGACCGTCATTTCCGTGATCGAGGAGATCGACGAGGCCGCCGCCGCCACCGCCGCCGCGGTGGAGCAGCAATCCGCCGCCAATGCGGAGATCGGGCGCAGCGCCGCCAACTCGGCCGGCGGCGCCTCTCAGGTGTCCGTCAGCGTCCTCAGCATCCGCGATCAGGCCGACGGGATCACCGGCATCGCCACCGATGTCCGCCGGCGGATGACCGATACCCAGACCGCGGTCAACGACCTTAAGCGCCGCCTGGTCATCGCCCTGCGCCAGTCCGTTGCCGGCGACCGCCGCCTGTCCGACCGCATCCCCTGCGAAGAGCCGATCACGCTGGTCCTGGCCGGCGACCGCCGCACCGTCACCATGCTGGACCTGTCGCTCGAGGGAATGCTGGTGGATGCCAGGGAGCTTCCGCCGCTGGCCGAGCAGACGCGGCTGACCGTCTCGCTGCGCGATGTCGGCGACCTGCCGGCCGTCGTCGCCGGAATCAGCGACCTCGGCCTGCATCTGGCCTTCGACGATCTGCCGGACGGTCAGGCCGACAGGCTGGGCCGGGCCTATCGCGCGATGATGGAGGCGGAGGCAGAGATCATCCGCACCGCGCAGGACACCGCGGCGGCCCTGTCCAAGGCCTTGGAGGGCGCGCTGTCCAGCGGCGCCATCGCCGAGGAGGCGCTGTTCTCCACCGAGCTCACCCCCATTACCGGCAGCGATCCCGAACAGGCGCTGGCCCCCTTCACCGAACTTGCCGATCGCCTGTTCCCGGCGATCCAGGAGCCGGTCCTGGCCTCCGACCCCCGCTTCCAGCTCTGCGTGGCGACCAACGGCATCGGCTATGTGCCGACCCACAACAATCGCTATTCCGAGCCGCAGCGGCCGGGCGACATCGTCTGGAACACCGCCCATTGCCGCAACCGGCGCGTCTTCGCCGACCGTTCGGGGCTTGCCGCCGCGCGCAACACCCGGCCGTTCCTGCTGCAGGCCTATCGCCGCGACATGGGCGGCGGCCAGATGGTGCGCCTCAAGGAGGTCGATGCGCCGATCACCGTGCGTGGCCGGCACTGGGGCAACCTGCGGCTGGCCTATACGTCCTGACGGGCTTTATCCGTTCCGTTGCAAAAGGGCTTCGTAGCGCCGGACGGTTTCCCGCATCTCCTCCAGGAGCAGGCGCTGCTCGTCGGTCGCCGCGCGCGCCCGCTCCGCCTCGGTCCGCGCCTGCTCGGCATAGGATCGGGCCTCCTCGGCGGACAGGCGGCTTTCCTCGTGGAGCCGGCGTGCCAGCTCTTTGGCATGGCGCGCCTCTTCCGCCGCGCGTCTCGCCATTTCACTGGACCGGCGATGCTCCTCGTCATCGATCCGCCAGCCTTCGGCTTCGTGCCGTTGAGCCTCGCCCGTGATCCGTCCTTCTTCGGCCATCAGGCGGGCGTCTTCCGCCTCCATGTGGCGGTCGAACGCCGCGATCCGCTCCGACTCGGCCTTCTCCCGCTGCCGTTCGGTATCGTTGCGGGCGTCTTCGGCCTTGTTTCGACGCGTTTCGCTGCGCCGTCGCCAGTCTTCGGCGTCGACACGCCGATCCTCAGCATGGTCCCGCGGGGGGCTTGTCCGGGGCATGGTGTTTTCCCTCCATCAGGCGGTGAGAAGCAGCCAGCGCCCTTTCGGAGGAGCGCAGACGCGCCTCCGCCCGGTCCAGAAGATGCCGCCTCCGCATCAACATGTCGCGGAGCTTCTCCTGCAATGCTGTGATGCGATCCAGGGTTTCCATTCCACCGTCAACAGGCCGTTCCGGCAATCTGCCATAACAGCATAGTCGCGGGTTTGGATCGCCACACCGCGCTGGCGGTGCGTCAGGCGCGCGTCTGCGTCTGCGCCTCCGGCACCAGGACGTCGGCGCAGATCGCCCGCACCATGTCGGCCCGGTCGGCGGCGGCGCCCGGGGCGAGCAGCCCCTGGCCGAAGGCGAAGGCGTAGAACAGGTAGGCGCGGGCGAAGGCCTGATCGGCGGGCAAACCCAGGGCCACGAACAGGCCGGCGACGCTGTGCAGGCGTTCGCGGTCGACCTCGGCGATCACGTTCTCCGCCTCCGGTGCGCGGCGTGCCCAGTCGCGCACCGCCAATTCTATCGCCATGCCGCGCGGCTTGCTGCCGCCATAGAGCGCCAGCAGGTCGCGCAGTTGCTGCGCCGGTTCGCGTCCGTCCAGCCGGGTCTGTTCCTTGATGGCGGCGATGCGGCCCAGCTTCCAGCTGTCGAGCAGGGCGTTCATCAGCTCGGTGCGGTCGCGGAAATGCCAGTAGAAGCTGCCCTTGGTGACCTTCAGGGCCTTTGCCAGCACCTCCACCCGCACCTTGTCGACGCCGCCTTCGGCCAGGGCCGCGAAGGCGGCGGCCAGCCAGGATTCGCGGTTCTTCGTCTTGGATTCCATACCCGTCCTTCGCGCTCCCCAGGCGTCCGCAGCCGCAGTCCGCCGCAGCATTCCCAGGGGCGATCTATATCCGAAAACCGGTGCCGCTGCCTATTCGCCCTGCTGCATCTGGATCGCGTCGGATGCCCGGCCACGGTAATGGATGTTGCCGTCACGGTCCATGAAGGCGCGGTCGCCGGTCAGGTAATAGCGCAGGCCGTGACGGAAGCGCTGGGCGGTGCGGTCCGGGTTGTTGGCGTAGGATTCGAACCAGAACAGCGGCGAGTGGTCGACGTCGATGGCGAGTTCGCCGGCGCCTCCTGCCGGCGCCTCCCGCCCGTCGGGGTCGAGGATGACGACGCGGAAGCCCGGCATCGGCCGGCCGAGCGAGCCGCTGGGCGGCTGGATCGCATCCCCGCTCTCCGGCCCGTCGGACCCGTCACGGCCGATCCCATCGGGATCGTAGCGGTTCACGATGAAGATGCCGGTCTCGCGCTGGCCATACTGGTCGAGCAGGGGAACCTTCACCGTCCGGTTGGCCCAGGCGATCAGGTCGGGCGGCAGCGGCTCGCCCACCACCGACAGGATGCGCAGCGCGAACTGGTGCGACACGCCGGGGTCGGCGCCGTGCCAGGCGCGGATCTGCGACGGCGCGGCGGTCAGGTTGGTGACGCCGAACTTGGTCAACATGCGGTAGCCCTGCCGCACGTCGTACGGCCCGTCGCAGAAGATCGTCGTCCGCCCCAGCAGCAGCGGGCCGACCAGCCCGTAATAGGCGCCATAGGCCCAGCCGGGATCGGCCATGTTCCAATAGATGTCGTCGTCGCGCAGGTCGAGGCCGATGCGCATGTACTGCTCGATCCCCGACAGCGCCTTGACCGGCAGGGAAACGCCGAGCGGCGTCGGTTCCGATTCCGAGGTGTAGATCAGGGCGAAGGCATCGCCCTCGCGGTAGCGCGCCACGTCGGCCAGCGGGGCGGCCTCATGCAGCGACGACCAGAAGGGAACCGCGTCGGGGCCGAAGGCCTCGTCGCCCTCCACCGTCACCACCGGGCGACTGTTGTCGCGCGGCACCTTGCGGCGCAGGAAGCCGTTGGTGACGATCGCCCGCGCGTCGCTGTCGGCCAGCCGGTAGGCGACGGCAGAGGCGGTGTAGGTGGTGAACAGCGGCATGTAGACGCCGCCCAGCCGCCAGATCGCCAGCGCGGTGATCAGAAGTTCCGGCCCCTTGGGCAGCAGCACCGCGACCCGGTCGCCCTGTGCCACCCCCATGCCGGCAAGAACTGTTGCGAAGCGTGCCGAATCGCGGGCCAGCCGGGCGAAGCTCAGCTCCGTCGTCTGTCCGGCGACGCTTTCATGCAGCAGCGCCGCCCGTGCGCCATCGGCGGCACGGACATGACGGTCGCACAGCAAGGTCGCCAGCGCGATGGACTCGCCGCGATACTCCGGTCTCAGGAAGGCCGAGGGCCTCACCATCAGGGCCGGCTGCATCTCGATGACGGCCGGCGCCACCGCGTCCGGCGGCTGGGGCAGGGCGGGGGAAGGCGGCGGTGCGGGCGGGCGGTGCCGCAGCGCCGCCAGCTCGCCCAGCCCCACCAGATCCGGCCCCAGGTGATAGCGCTTGCTGCGCCCGTCCTGGTCCACCAGCCCTTCGCGGGCCAGCGCCATCAGCAGCCGGTGGGCGGTCGCCTTCGACAGCCCGACCTCCGCCATCAGGTCGGCCAGCCGCGCGCCATCGGTGCCAGCGTCGGCGACCGCGCGCAGCAGGGCGATGGCGCGTTCCAGGCTCTGGGTGCCGCCCGCCGCGTTCGGGGCGGCGGCAGGTGGGGCGATGTCGGCGTGACTGCTCATGAGGTCCATCATATGGACCGCGCGGCGGCTTGTCGCGTCAAAAAACATGCAATGGCGGAATGTCAGTGTTGAAAACAGAGGGAAGACCGGTATATAGTGCGGAAGTTGCTCATGAAATGGTCCACAATATGGACCTCGCCGGCCGCCAAAGAGCCGGGTCGTGACCCCGAGAAGCGGTACCAACAGCAACGGAGGAGGAAATGTCAGGCGCGCCCGTCGCACCACCCCCCGGCCCTGGCCAGAATTCCCTTGGCCAAAAGTCGCCCACCACCCAGGCGGAGACCATTTTCGAGGCTCGGGGCGTCAATCTGCGCTTCGGGGGCGTCCATGCGCTGACCGACGTCAGTTTCGGCATCCGTAAGGGCGAGTTGTTCTCGATCATCGGCCCGAACGGGGCCGGCAAGACCTCGATGGTCAATTGCATCTCCGGCCGCTACCGCCCGACCGACGGCAAGGTCTATTTCAAGGGCCGCGACGTGACGGGGATGACTCCGAACCATCGCGCCTCGCTCGGCATCGGCCGCACCTTCCAGAATCTGGCGCTGTTCGGGCATATGACTGTGCTCGACAACATCATGGTCGGCCGCCACCACCTGCTGAAGAACAACTTCCTGACCGGGTCGCTCTACTGGCTGACCGGCGCGAGGAAGGAGGAGCTGTCCCACCGCCGCGAGGTGGAGGAGATCATCGACTTCCTCGAAATCCAGCATGTGCGCAAGGCGACCGCCGGCACCCTGTCCTACGGCCTGCGCAAGCGGGTGGAACTGGCCCGCGCCATGGCGCTGAAGCCGGACCTGATCCTGCTGGACGAGCCGATGGCCGGCATGAACCTGGAAGAGAAGGAGGACATGGCCCGCTACATCGTCGACCTGAACGAGGAGTTCGGCATGACCGTGGTCATGATCGAGCACGACATGGGCGTGGTCATGGACATCTCGCACCGGGTGATGGTGCTGGAATTCGGCAAGAAGATCGCCGAAGGCCGGCCGGAGGAGGTACTGGCCGATCCCCGCGTCCGCCGCGCCTATCTGGGTGAGGACGACGAGGAGGAGGAGGCGCCGGCGGCTCCTGCCGCGGTCGTGCCGCCGCGCAAGGAGGTCGCGTGATGTCGAACCTCACTCTGCCCGATCTGGCCGTCTATGACACCCTGCCGAAGCTGGTGGCGTTGCATGCCCGCGACCATGGCGGCGACATCGCCATGCGCGAGAAGGATTTTGGCATCTGGCGGACCTTCACCTGGAGCCAGGTCCATGCCCGCGTCCGTGCCCTCGCGCTGGGCATGACCAAGCTCGGCGTCGTGCCGGGCGAGGTGGTCGGGCTTCTCGGCGACAACCGCCCCGACTGGGTGATGGGCGAGGTCGCGACCCACGCCGTGCGCGGCTACAGCCTGGGCATCTACCGCGACGCGCTGGACGAGGAGGTCGCCTACCTCATCACCTATGCCGACGTGAAGGTGGTGTTCGCCGAGGACGAGGAGCAGGTCGACAAGCTGCTGAACCTCGCCGACCGGCTGCCGACGCTGCAGCACATCATCTATTCCGACCCGCGCGGCATGCGCAAATACCACGATCCCCGCCTGATGCCGGTCACCGACCTGATCCGCATGGGCGAGGAACTGCTGGCGCAGCAGCCCGACCTTTACGACCGCATGGTGGCGGAGACCAAGGGCGAGGATGTCGCCATCCTCTGCACCACGTCGGGCACCACCTCGAACCCGAAGATGGCGATGCTGCCGGCCGGGCGGTTGATCCGCCATGTCGCCAGCTACCTGTCCGCCGATCCCAAGGGTCCGGAGGACGAGTATGTCTCGGTCCTGCCGCTGTCCTGGATCATGGAACAGGTCTATGCCGTCGGCATGGGCATCGTGTCGCGGATGCGCGTGAACTTCGTCGAGGAAGCCGAGACGATGATGCACGACTTCCGCGAGATCGGCCCGACCTTCGTCCTGTTCGCGCCGCGCCTGTGGGAAGCCATCGCCGCCGACGTGCGCGCCCGGATGATGGACGCCTCGCCCTTCAAGCAGAAGATGTACGAACTCGGCATGAAGCTGGGGCTGGAGGCGCTGGCGAAGGGGCAGCGCTCGGCGATGGCCGACGCGATCCTGTTCAAGGCCCTGCGCGACCGGCTGGGCTTCACCAACCTGAAATCGGCGGCGACCGGCGGTGCCGCGCTCGGCCCCGACACCTTCAAGTTCTTCCAGGCGCTCGGCGTGCCGCTGCGCCAGATCTACGGCCAGACCGAGACGATGGGCGCATACACCGTCCATCGCGGCAACGACGTGGATTTCGATACGGTCGGCGTGCCCTTCGACGACGGCATCGAGGTGAAGGTGATCGACGCCGACCACAACGGCGTCGGCGAGATCGTCACCCGCCACCCCAACATGTTCGCCGGCTATTACCGGAACGAGAAGGCGACCGTCGCCGACATGCGCGACGGCTGGATGCACACCGGCGACGCCGGCTTCTTCGACAAGAAGGGGCATCTGGTCATCATCGACCGCATCAAGGACATCGCCACCACCGCGCAGGGCGACCGCTTCAGCCCGCAATATATCGAGAACAAGCTGAAGTTCTCGCCCTATGTCGCCGAAGCGGTGATCCTGGGCGACAAGCGCGACTATCTGTCGGCCATCGTCTGCATCCGCTTCTCCATCGTTTCGAAATGGGCGGAGAAGAACCGCATCGCCTTCACCACCTATTCCGACCTGTCGTCGAAGCAGGAGGTCTACGATCTGCTGCGGGCGGAGGTGGAGCGGGTGAACCAGACGTTGCCTGAGTACCAGCGCATCTCCAAGTTCCTGCTGCTCTACAAGGAGCTGGACGCCGACGACGGAGAGCTGACCCGCACCCGCAAGGTGCGCCGCGGCGTCGTCGCCGAGAAATACGGCACCATCATCGACAGCATCTATGCCGGCCAACCGAAGATCGATGTGGACACCACCATCGCCTTCCAGGACGGCACCAAGCAGCGCATCCGCACCACCCTGACCGTCATCGACCTGCTGCCGCCGAAGGGCGCGCAGCGGCAGGCCGCCTGAGGGGAAACGCCATGACCCTTCTGTTCCAGCTTCTCGTCAACGGCCTGATCGTCGGCGCGCTGTATGGCGTGGTCGCCATGTCCTTCGTGCTGATCTACAAGGCCAGCCGTATCGTCAACTTCGCCCAGGGCGAATTCCTGCTGATCGGCGCCTGGACCTGCTGGTGGCTTCTGACCAGCTGGCAGCTGCCCTTCTGGATCGGCTTCCCGATCACGCTGGCCTTCATGCTGGCCTTCGGCGTCATCCTGCAGATCGTCGTGCTGCGGCCGATGATCGGCGAGCCGATCATCTCCGTCATCATGGTGACGATCGGCTTGTCCATCGTCTTCCAGGCGGCGATGAAGTGGATGTTCGGCGTCTTCGCCAAGCCCTTCCCGCCGATCTTCGCCAGCCCCACCGTCAACCTGTTCGGGCTGGAGGTGCAGACCGTCTACGTCATGTCGCTGCTGATCTCGATCCTGATCATGGCGGGCTTCGGCTGGTTCTTCAAATATTCGCGGACCGGTCTCGCCATGCGGGCCACCGCCTTCGACCAGCAGGTGGCGCAGTCGTTGGGAATCTCGGTCCGCCACATGTTCGCGATGAGCTGGGCGATCTCCGCCATGGTGTCGGCGGTGGCCGGCGTTACGGTGGGCGTGGTCAACGGCGTGTCGTCGGCGCTGTCCTTCTTCGGCATCAAGGTGTTCCCGGCGGTGATCCTGGGCGGCCTCGACAGCGTCATCGGCGCGGTGGTCGGCGGCCTGATCGTCGGCGTCCTGGAGAACATGGCGCACTATCTGGACAGCCAGTGGCTGAACTGGGGCAACATGTACGAGATCGCGCCCTTCTACGTCCTGATCGCCATCCTGATGATCAAGCCTTACGGCCTGTTCGGCACCAAAGACATCGAGCGCGTGTGAGGCCCAAATGGCGAACATCAGCATCATCCCGAGCGGCGATTTCAAGACGTCCTACGGGACCGACACCACCATCTTCCCGACGAAGACCAGCCGCAACTTCGCGATCCTGGGCGTGGTCCTGCTGCTGGCCTGCCCGGCCTTCATGGACCGCTACTGGCTCAGCCTGCTGATCCAGATCGGCTATCTCGGCATCGCCGCGCTCGGCCTGAACATCCTGGTCGGCTTCACCGGCCAGATCTCCATCGGCCATTCCGCCTTCTTCGGCTTCGGCGCCTTCGCCTCCGCCTGGCTGAACAACAGTGTCGGCGTTCCGGTGGCGCTGGCCATCCCGCTGGCGGGCGTGGTCACCACGCTGGTCGGGCTGCTGTTCGGCATGCCGGCGGCGCGGCTGAAGGGCCTGTACCTCGCCATCGCCACGCTGGCGGCGCAGTACATCCTGCAGGACTTCTTCGCCCGCGCCGACTGGTTCACCGGCGGCACCGCCGGCACCATCGCCGAGCCGCTGACCCTGTTCGGCTTCGCCTTCGACACCGACGAGAGCTACTTCTACGTCGTGCTGGTGGCGATGGTGGTGATGTACCTCCTGGCCACCAACCTGATGCGGACCCGCGACGGCCGCGCCCTGGTGGCGGTGCGCGACCATTATCTCTCCGCCGAGATCATGGGCATCAACCTGACGAAGTACCGGACGATGTCCTTCGGCATCTCCGCCTTCTACGCCGGCATCGGCGGCGCCCTCTACGCCCATTACCTCCAGTTCGTGTCGGTCGAGGGCTTCACCATCCTCTTCTCGATCCAGTTCCTGGGCATGATCATCATCGGCGGTCTGGGTTCCATCATGGGCACGCTGATGGGCACTGCCTTCATGGTCTTCCTGCCCGAGGCGATGCAGGCGCTCACCAAGCTGGTCAGCGGCACCGCCATCGATACCGCGCTGAACCTGAAGGACAACATCGCCTTCCTGCGCGAAATGTCGATCGGCCTCGTCATCATCCTGTTCCTGGTGTTCGAGCCCGACGGGCTGGCCCACCGCTGGAAGCAGATCAAGGCCTATTGGAAGCTCTATCCCTTCTCGCACTGAGTTTCGACGCTTTGCCGGTCAACAAACAGAACAGAATGGGGAGTCAACGCACCATGTCGATCAAGACCGCGCTTTTCGCCACTTCCGCGCTCCTGCTGGCGACCTCGGCCACGGCATACGCCGACATTCCGGTCGGCCATCTGGCGGACCAGTCCGGCGCCACCTCGGACGTCGGCGTGCCCTATGCCCAGGGCGTGGCGGATGCGCTCGCCTACATCAATTCCAAGGGTGGCATCAACGGCACCAAGCTGGCGGTCGACACCGTCGACTACGGCTATCAGGCGCCGCGCGCGATCAGCCAGTACAAGAAGTGGTCGTCGGGCAGCGACAAGATCGCCGCCTTGCAGGGTTGGGGCACCGCCGATACCGAGGCGCTGACCGGCTTCGTCGGCAAGGACGAGATCCCGGCCTATTCCGGCTCCTACTCCGGCCACCTGACCGACCCGACCGGCAAGGGTCCGCACGGCTCCAAGCCGGCGCCCTACAACTTCTTCTACGGCCCGTCCTATTCCGACGCGCTGCGCGGCATGCTGATGTGGGCGGCTGAGGACTGGAAGAAGCAGGGCGGCCAGGGCAAGCCGAAATACGTCCATATGGGCGCCAACCATCCCTATCCCAACGCGCCCAAGGATGCCGGCGAGCAGCTGGCCAAGGAGCTGGGCTTCGAGGTGCTGCCGGCCGTGCAGTTCGCCCTGACCCCCGGCGACTACACCGCCCAGTGCCTGACGCTGAAGCAGTCCGGCGTCAACTACGCCTATCTCGGCAACACCGCCGGCTCCAACATCTCGGTGCTGAAGGCCTGCCAGACGGTCGGCGCCAAGGTGCAGTTCATGGGCAATGTCTGGGGCATGGACGAGAACGCCGCCAAGGCCGCCGGCGCCGCCGCCGACGGCGTGGTGTTCCCGATGCGCACCGCGGTGACCTGGAACGGCGACGCGCCGGGCATGAAGACGCTGAAGGACATTTCCAAGATGTCCGATGCGGCCGGCACCGCCTATCGTCCGGTGCACTACATGGCCGGCGTCTGCACCGCCTTCATCATGAAGGAGGCGATGGACTGGGCGTCGAAGAACGGAGGCGTCACCGGCCCGAACATCCGCAAGGCGATGTACCAGAAGAAGGACTGGGTTCCGGCCGGGCTGGAGGGGGTCTGCGTTCCCTCGACCTGGACCGAGAACGACCACCGCGGCATGACGGCGGTCAACATCTACCGCGCCAAGGTCGGCGGCGACACCGGCGCCGGCGTGGACGAACTGGTGAAGGCCGGCACCATCAAGCTGGAGAAGCTGACCACCGTCGATGTCCCGCGCAAGCCGGAATGGCTGGGCTGGTAAGTCGATAAGCACGCGGCGCCTCCGCCCCTTGCCGGCGGGGGCGTCCCCCTTCTTCCGAACAGTTCAGGTGCCGCATGCAGACCACCGCCACGGCCGCTTCGACCAACGCTCCAGTTGTGCCGCCCGTCACGGCTGCGAAGCGGATGATGCTGTCCGTCAACAACATCGAGGTCGTCTACAACGACGTGATCCTCGTGCTCCGCGGCCTCAGCCTGGAGGTGCCGGAGGGCGAGATCGTGGCCCTGCTGGGCGCCAACGGCGCTGGCAAGTCGACGACGCTGAAGGCGATCTCCGGCCTGTTGAAGACCGAGGACGGCGAGGTCACCCGCGGCGACATCACCTTCAACGGCGAGCGCATCAACGGCATCGATCCCGACCGGATCGTCCGCAAGGGCATCTTCCAGGTGATGGAGGGCCGGCGCATCATCGCCGACATGACCTGCCTGGAGAACCTGCGGCTCGGCGCCTACACCCGCCGCGACAACGGGGTGAAGGACGACCTGGACATGGTCTTCAGCTATTTCCCCCGGTTGAAGGAACGCACCGGCCTTGCCGGCTACCTGTCCGGCGGCGAGCAGCAGATGCTGGCCATCGGCCGCGCGATGATGGCCCGGCCGAAGCTGATCCTGATGGACGAGCCCAGCATGGGCCTGTCGCCGTTGATGGTGAAGGAGGTGTTCAGCATCGTCCAGCAGATCAACAGGGATCTGGGCGTCACCATCCTGCTGGTGGAGCAGAACGCCCGCATGGCCCTCCAGGCCGCGACCCGCGGCTACATCATGGAGAACGGCAAGGTCGTGCTGGACGGCACCGCCGAAGAGCTGCGCAACAACGAGGACGTGAAGGAATTCTACCTCGGCGGCGGCAACGAAGAGCGCAAGAGCTTCAAGAACCTGAAGAGCTTNCCCGCGGAGCGGGGGAGGGATGGGGAGGGGGCAAAGAGGATGGCAGAGCAATGCGCGTCACCTCGGCCGCCCCCTGAACGGACGAACGACCATGACCGATTTCTACGACGACCTCGAAACCCGTTCCTCCGACCGGCGCGAGGCCGAGCAGTTCGCGGCGCTGCCCGCCCATCTGCACCACGCCAAGGACAACGCCCCCCATTTCCGCCAACTGCTGGCGGACATCGACCCGGCGGCGATCCATGACCGCGCGTCGCTCGCCACTCTGCCGGTGACGCGCAAGGCCGATCTGATCGCGCTGCAGCAGGCGACTCCGCCCTTCGGCGGTCTGGCGGCGGTCGAGATCGGACGGCTGGCCCGCGTCTTCGCCTCGCCCGGCCCGATCCACGATCCGGAGCCGCATGGTGTCGATCCCTGGCGCAGTGCCCGCGCGTTGTTCGCCGCCGGCTTCCGCGCCGGCGACCTCGCCCACAACTGCTTCGCCTATCACCTGACCCCGGCCGGCTCGATGTTCGAGACGGGCGCGCACGCCGTCGGCTGCGCCGTCATCCCCGCCGGCACCGGCAACACCGAGATGCAGGCGCAGGTCGTCGCCAGCCTGAAGCCGCGCGGCTATATCGGCACGCCCGATTTCCTGAAGATCATCCTGGAGAAGGGCGACGCGCTGGGGCTCGACGTCTCCTCCATCCGCATCGCCGCCGTGTCGGGCGGCCCCTATCTGCCCGACGCCCGCGCCTTCTACGAGGCGCGCGGGCTGGAGGTCTACCAGAGCTACGGCACCGCCGACCTCGGCATCGTCGCCTACGAGACCGCCGCCCGCTCAGGCTTGGTGGTGAATGAGGGCTGCATCGTCGAGATCGTCCGCCCCGGCACCGGCGACCCGGTTCCCGACGGCGAGGTCGGCGAGGTGGTGGTGACCATCTTCAACCCGGCCTATCCGCTGATCCGATTCGCCACCGGCGACCTGTCGGCGGTCCTGCCGGGAACCAGCCCCTGCGGCCGGACCAACATGCGGCTGAAGGGCTGGATGGGCCGCGCCGACCAGACCACCAAGGTCAAGGGCATGTTCGTCCACCCCGGTCAGGTCGCCGAGGTGCTGCGCCGCCATCCCCAGCTTTCCCGCGGACGCCTCGTCGTCGGCCGCCAGGACGCCAGCGACATCATGACGCTGCGCTGCGAAGCGGAGGAGAGCGGAGACGATTTCGCCGCCGCCATCCGCGAGACGCTGGCGGCGGTGACCAAGCTGAAAGGGGCGGTGGAGTTTGTGACGCCGGGCAGCCTGCCCAATGACGGCAAGGTCATCGACGACACGCGGGGGTGAGCGGATGCGGCGGTCGACCGCCGCATCCCGCTTGTCTCAGCACTCCGCGTCGGCAGACGGCATCAGCTCGTACTGCGGCTTGTAGCCCGGCTGCGCGCGGATGCGGTCGGCCCAGGCCTGGACGTTGGGGTAGTCCTTCGCATCGATGGCGGATTCGTTCAGCAGGTCGATCCAGGGGAAGGCGAAGATGTCGGCGATGGTCAGCCGGTCGCCCTCGATGAAGCTGCGGCCGGCCAGATGCTCGTCGAACAGCTTCATGCCGCTGGCGGCGGAGGCGTCGAGCCAGGGCAGGGCATTGGCGTCGCCGTTGAACTTGCGCACGGCGCGGGCGCGCTGGACCGGCAGAAGCACGTCGGCCAGCCAGCTCAGCCATTCGGCGAGCCGCAGCTTCTCGGCCTCGTCACGGCCGCCGAACCGGCCGGTCTGTTCGGCCAGATAGGTCAGGATCACGCTGGATTCGGAAATCGAATGGTCGCCATGCACCAGCGTCGGCACCCGGCCGAAGCGGTTGATCGCCCGATACTCCGGCGATTTCTGCTGGCCTGCGCGCAGATCGAGATGCCGGTACTGGAACGGGATGCCGGCCAGCCGGAAAAACAGTGCCACGCGGGTCGCCGGCTGGGAATTCACATTGCCGTAGAGGATGAAGGGCGCTGTCACGATGCTCTGTCTCCCTGGTTTACGGACCCGGATGGTCCCCCGGATGATCTTGCGGAAGATCGATCTCCGGCTTTGCCGGGAGGATGGCCTCAACCGGGCCGGCCGCGCCAGTATAAAGCGTAAGCCCACCAGTCATGGCACTGCTGCGACAAGCCTCACACAACATAGGTGCGACCCTACCCAAAGCTGTGGATGGCTTGACCGGCGAAACCAGAAGCCTTAGACAATGCGGCATATGTGAAATACCGCGTGGCCAGGCCGTGTGTGGTCCTGTGCGCCTGCCGGCGCCGCATGAACGGCCGAACGGAGCGCGGAACCAAGGTCCGGATGGCGAGATGGCGGAAACGGTCGAAAAGACGCGCACGATCCTGGTGGTCGAAGACAATGTGCTGATGCGCAAGCTCTTCGTCCGGTGCCTGGAGGAAGGCGGTTTCGTCGTGGTCGAGGCGTCGGACGCGACCTCGGTTCTGTCGCTCATGCGCGAGATGGCTCCGGATCTGGTGGTGATGGACATCGTCATGCCCGGCCTGTCGGGGCTTGATCTGATCAAGCAGATCCGTGGCGATGACGAGCTCGCGGCGACGCCGGTGCTGGCCGTGACCAACCTCGCCACCCCCGCCGACAAGCGCCGGCTGGCCGATGCGGGGTTCGACGGCCATGTCTCCAAACCGATCAAGCCGAAGGAATTCCAGGCCACCGTCACCGGTTTCCTGGCTGCCGCCTGACCGCCGCCCTGCCTCAGATCTCCCGTTTTCAATGATTTCCGCCGCGGCGGGAGAGCCGCCGGCAGTGTGCGCCCGTAAGAACCACCATATGCAATAGCGGAGGGAGCCTCAGCCATGGCGCGTTATCTGGTTACCGGTGGCTGCGGCTTCATCGGCTCGCACCTGATCGAGCGGCTGCTGGCTGCCGGGCACGAGGTCCGGGTGCTCGACGACCTGTCCACCGGCAAGCGGGAGAATCTGCCCGCGGCCGTGCCGGTGACGGTCGGCGATGTCGCCGACGCCGGGGCGGTCGAGGCGGCGATGGCCGGCCCCGACGGCGAAGGCGTGGATGGCTGCTTCCATCTGGCCGCGGTCGCCTCCGTCGACCGTTCGCGCGAGGCGTGGCTGGAAACCCATCATGCCAACCTGAGCGGCACCATCGCGGTGTTCGATGCCGCCCGCCGTGCCGCCCGGCGTGCCGATGCGGGCGGGGGGCCGGTGCCGGTGGTCTACGCCTCCTCCGCCGCCGTCTATGGCGACAATCCGGCCATGCCGCTGACGGAGGATGCGGCGACCCGCCCCCTGTCCGCCTATGGCGCCGACAAGCTGGGTTGCGAGCTGCATGCGCGGGTGGCCGACATCGTGCATGGCGTGCCGACCACCGGTTTCCGCTTTTTCAACGTCTATGGTCCGCGTCAGGACCCGAAGTCGCCCTATTCCGGCGTGATCTCCATCTTCGCCGGCCGGATCGTTCGCGGGGAGCCGATCACCATCAATGGGGACGGCCAACAGGTGCGGGATTTCATCTTCGTAAAGGACTTGGTGCGATATTTGACGGCGGCGATGGACAATCCACGGTCCGGCGCACCCGTTTTCAACGTCTGCACCGGCCGTCCGACATCGGTCAACCGGCTGGCGGAGGTGCTGGCGGAGCTGTCTGGCCGGCCGCTCGACCGCCGGCAGGGACCGGAACGGCCGGGTGATATCCGGGTGTCCATCGGCGATCCGTCGCGCCTCGTCGCCGCTTTCGGCATGAGCTGCGAGACGCCGCTGGAGGTCGGGCTGCGCGAGACGCTGGCGTGGCTGGGCTGACCGCTCGGGTCGGATAGGCGTCGGGAAGGGCTCGGGCAGCGTGATGGGTGGTCTGATCGGACGGCGTGCCGTCGCCGCGGGGCTGGTGTCGGGTGCGGCGTCTCTGGCGTTGCCCAACCGCCCCCTGCGAGCCGCCCAGGCCGGACGTGCCGCCGCTTCATCCTCTTCCCCTGCGCCCTGGGCGGTCTATTACGCCGATGCCGCCCCGCTGTCGGCCTTCCAGCCCTACCGGCTGCTGGTTCTGGACAGCCGCACCCATCCGCCGCTCCAGCCGCTGGCCGACCGTGGCAAGAGCCTGTTCGGCTATCTCAGCGTGGGGGAGGTGGAGACGCACCGGCCCTGGTTCGGCCGGGTGAAGGGCTGGGGCATCCTGGATCAGGAGAACCCCAACTGGCCTGGCAGCTTCTATGTCGATGTCCGCGACCGCCGCTGGATCAGTCTGGTGGTCGAGGAGCTGGTGCCGGCCATCCTGCGCGAAGGCTTCCACGGCGTCTTCCTCGACACGCTCGACAATCCGCCGCATCTGGAGCGCACCGATCGTGAGCGCTGGCGCGGCATGACCGACGCGGCGGCGGCGCTGGTGCGGGCGATCCGCCGCAACTGGCCGGACATCGGCCTGATGCAGAACCGCGCCTACGAGATCCTGCCGCAGACGGCCCCGCTGCTGACCCATGCGCTGGGTGAGAGCGTCTATGCCGGCTGGGATTTCGCCGCCAAGCGCCCGCACCGCCAGAGTGCGGAGGATTACCGGTTCCAGGTGGAGGTGCTGACGGCCGCTGGCGTATCGAACCCGCGGCTCGGCCTGCTGACGCTCGATTACTGGGATCCGGCCGACAAGGCAGGCCTGCGGGCCATCTACGATCTGCAGCGGGCCAACGGCTTTTCCCCCTATGTCTCGACGGTCGAACTCGACCGCCTGATCCCGGAGCCGGCCCGGTGAGGCGCATCGCCACGGCGGCCGCGCGGGCGGCGGCGCTGGCGCTCGGCCTGCTGCTGCCGTGGGCCGCTCCCATCCGGGCCGCTGAGGTGCCGCCTGCGGCCGGATCCGTCCGGCAGGAGGTGCCTCGCACCATTTTGGCGCTGGTCGACCTGCGCGAGGAGGACACGATCCGCCTCAGCCGCATCCACAGCATGGCGGAACTGCCGCTGAACCATCTGGGATTGTCGGTGGTCTATTGGAACGTCGCCGACGGCCTGCCCGACCTGTCGCGCTATCCGGGCTTGCGCGGCGTCGTCACCTGGTTCGCCGGCGAGCCCTTCGCCGATGTCGGGGCCTACATCGACTGGGTGGGGCGGGCGATGGACCGCGGCGTCCGCTTCGCCGTCCTGGGCCAGCCGGGGGTGCGGCTGGAGCGCGGCGGCCGGCCGGTGCCGCTGGCGCTTGCCAACCGCTTCTTCGCCCATTTCGGGCTGCGCGACGATGACGGCTTTTCCGACCTGACTTACAAATCCAAGCCGGCGCTGGCCGACAGGACGATCGGGTTCGAGCGGCCGCTGTCGGGTGTGCTGCCCGGCTATCCGCTGTTCCGCAAGACCGATGCGCGCGTTTCCTCCCATCTGGTGATGCGGCGGGCGGACGATCCGGCCAGCGACAGCCATCTGGTGGTGACCGGCCCGGCCGGCGGACTGGCGGTTGATGGCTACGGGCGCCATTTCGACGCCGAGTACAACCGGCGCCAATGGATCGTCGATCCCTTCGCCTTCTTCCGGAACGCCTTCGCCACCGACGACCTGCCGAAACCCGACGTCACCACCCTGTCGGGCCGGCGGATCTATTTCAGCCACATCGACGGCGACGGCTGGCGCAACGTGACGGAGGTGACGCCCCATGCCGCCAGGCGCGTCCTGTCCGCCGACATGGTGCGCCTCGCCGCCATCGAGCCCTTTCCCGACCTGCCGGTGACCGTCGCCCCCATCGTCGGCGACCTCGATCCGACCTGGAACGGCACGCCGCAGTCGGTGGAGGCGGCGAAGAGGCTCTTTGCCCTGCCTCAGGTCGAACCGGCCAGCCACACCTGGACCCACCCCTTCCAGTGGGCCTTCTTCAAGGATTACAGCCGGCAGAAGGAAGCACCATTCCTCGACCGCGACGGCAGCTACCGCCCGGCCAAGGGCGACGACCATGCGGCGGAGACGGCGGGCGAGGTGTCGGATATCGGCCGCTATGCCCTGCCGCGCGCCTATCTGCAGCAGCCCTTCGACCTCGACCAGGAGATCGGCGGCGCGCTGGACTATTTCACCCGGCTGGCGCCCGCCGGCAAGCGGGCGGTGCTGGTGCAATGGTCGGGCGACACCTCTCCGTTCGAGGCGGCGCTGGCGGCGGTGCGCAAGGCGGGCGGCGTCAACATGAACGGCGGCGATGCCCGATTCGACGCCGATTTTCCGTCCATCACCGGCCTGCCGCCGGTCGGCCTGCCGGTGGGGGCGGAACGCCAGATCTATGCCGCCGGCAGCAACGAGAACACCTACACCGACCTGTGGACCAACCGCTTCTACGGCTACCGCAATCTGGTCCATACCATGCGGCATGCCGGCAGCCCGATCCGGCTGAAGCCCTTCAACGTCTATTACCACATGTACAGCGGCCAGAAGGCGGCCAGTCTGAACGCGCTGGTCAGCGTGCTGACCGCCGCCCGCGCGACGGAGCTGGCTCCGGTCGCCGCCTCCACCTACGCCCGGATCGCCGAAGGTTTCTACACCACCCGTCTCGAACCGCTGGAGGGCGGGCGGCGCTGGCGCGTGCGCGACCGTGGGGCGCTGAACACCTTGCGCTTCGATAGGGCCAGCTCCAGCGCGGTCGATTTCTCCCGCTCCGCCGGGGTGCTGGGCCAGCGCCACTGCCAGGGGAGCCTCTATGTCGCGCTCGACCCAACAGTGGCGGAACCGGTGGTGGCGCTTGCCGACATCGACCGCGCCGACCGCGATCCGCCGGCCAGCATGCCCTATCTGGTGGAGGGGCGCTGGGCCTTCTCGGCGCTGGCGGGGGAGGGGGAGGGCTTCCGCGTCGCCGCCGCCGGCTATGGTGAGGGCGCCATGGTCTGGCGGGTTCCCCGTTCCGGACCCTGGACTGTCACCGTGGAACGCGATGGCGCCGTTCTGTGGAGCGGCCGTGCGGCCGCGGACGAGGATGGCCGGCTGGCGCTGACCGTCCCTGTTTCCGGCATCGCCCCGCTGCTGCTGCGGTTCCGCCCGTCGGGCGGCGTGGCGGGGTAGGGCGGCGATGCGTGCGAACATCCTGGTCGTCCTGCTGGTGCTGCTGGCGGGCGTCGGCGCCAGCCTGCTGCTGATCCCGCGCGGCGGCGAGCTTGCCCTGCAGAAATTCCGCGACCGCGATTACGACAGCGCCCGCGCCGTCTATGAGGAGCGCTATGCCGCCGGCGACCGCGGCGGCGCCACCGTGATGCCGCTGACCCGCCTGTCGCTGGCCCAGGGAGACCTGGAACGCGCCATCGCCTTGACCGAGGGGTTCGTCGCCGCCGAGCCGTCCTCCATCGAGGCGCGCGAGCTGCTGAACCGCCTCTACCAGGACGCCCAGCGGCCGGGCGATCACCTGGAGAACCTGACGGTCCTGGCGGAGCTGCGGCGCAGCGCCGACCTCTACCGCGAACTGGCTTATGCCGCCGGATTCCGCAACCGGATGGCGCTGAAGGTCGAGGCGCTGGCCCGCTACTGCGCGCTGGCGCCCGACGATGTCGAGGTCCAGCAGGAGTTGGCGGCTCTGCTGGCGTCGCGCGGCGACCATCCCGACGCGGTGGACCGGCTTATTCATGCCGACGACCGCGCCCGGGGCAACATCGGCGCCGACAGCCGCGAATTGCTGATGAGCCTGCTGATCGACCTCGGACGGGCGGAGGATGCCTTCAACCGCGCCCGGCGCTGGCTCGGCGAGCAGCCGGCCGTCGCCGACATGATCGGTCTGGCGAGCCAACTGGCGGCGGCATCCCGGCCGGACCTGGGCCTGCGGCTGATCGAGCCGCAATTGACCGGGCAAAAACCCGTGTTTGCGCTGGAGCTGACCTACATCGACCTGCTGATCGCCGCCGACCGCCGGGAGGAGGCGCGGACCCGCCTGTCGGCGCTGTCCGGCCGGGTGGAGGATTCGCAGTTCGGCCGGCTGCTGGCGCTGGAGATGAATGCCGGGCAGGCGCAGGAGGCCTTGCAGGCCGCCAAGGGCCGCGACCTGCGTCTGGCGCCGGATTGGGTCCTGGCCGGGCTGGCCGAGACGGCGCTGCGCGACGGCGACCGCCCCTTCCTCGACCGCCTGCATCGCGAATTGGGCGAGGGGTTCCTCGCCGATTATCCGGTGCTGGCGGCGAACATCGCGCTCGGCCGCGGCGATGCCGATGCCGCCGCGCGCTGGGCGGAGCGCGGTCTGGCCGGGAGTGCGCTGACCCTTGGCGACCGGCTGGCCGCCGTCCGCATTCTCGACCGAACCGGTCGCCGTGCAGCCGCCGATGCCGCCTTCGACAGTCTGTCGCTGTCGGGAATCCTGTCCGACGACCAGTTGGAGGAGTTGGCGGCCCTGTTCAGCGACCTGGACCGCGCGCCCGCCGGTCTGGACTGGTTCGCTGCGCGCCGGCAGGCAAAGCCCTCTCCGGCGGCGGACCAGGGCTGGGCGAGGCTGGCCGCCAAGGCCGGCGATCCGGCTGCCGTCGCCGACTGGCTGGCCGCCCGGCCGGTGCTGCCCGCCGCCCTCTTGCAGGACATCGCCGGCAGCGCCGCCGAACGGGCGGTTGCCGACCGGCGCGCCGCCCCGCTGGCGCTGGCCGCAGCACAGCGCGCCTTCGCGCTCGACCCCTCGCCGCGCAGCCGTCTGGCCGTCGCCATCGCCCTGACCGCGACCGGAAATCCGGCCGAGGCGCTGCCGCTGCTGGCCCCCCTGCTCGACCAGGGCGGGGCGGAGGTGGAGGCCGCCTACATCGCGGCGCTCGACGGCGCCGGCCGGTCGGAGGAGTTGGCCCGCCATCTGACCGCCAAGCTGGCGAAGGGCGGGTTGACCGACGCGGAGGAGCAGGGAATCGCCTATCTGCTGCTCGACCACAAGGCCTACCGCGCCGCCCTGCCGCTGCTGCGCGTACGGGCGGAACGGCTGGGCGGCGACTGGCTGGCGGTCTATGCCGATGCCGCCGCCAAGGCGGACGCACTGCCCGACCTTGCCGGTCTGCTGCAACGGCAGGCCACCGCCGCCCCGCTGGCCGAAGCGGAGGATTCACTCTACCGCGACACGCTGGAAAAGCTGGGCCGCAAGGCGGAGCTGCGGCGTTATCTGCTGGCCCGCGCCACCGACGACCGCCTGCCGGTGGAGCGGCGGCGCGAACCGGTCTCCGCCCTGCTGGCGCTCGGCGACAAGGCGGGGGCGACGCAGGCTTTGCAGCGGCTGGCCGCGATGCAGGGGCCACAGAGCGAGGATTTCCGGCAGCTCGCCTATCTGTGGGGACCGCGCCCGCCGTCCGCCGCGCTCGATTGGCTGGAGGCGCGGGCCAAGGCGGCGGCCGGCCCGGCGGCGCAGGCGGCATGGTACGACCGTCTGGCCGAACTCGGCGGCGGCGCCCGCGTCACCGCGAGCCTCGCGACGCCCGCCGGACCGCCGGCCCAGCCGGTGCTTCAGGCCCCCTACATCGAGGCGCTCGCGTCGGCCGGCAAGGGCAGGGAGCTGGCGGTCGCCGTCCGCGCCGCCCTGCGCGAGGACGCCACGCCCGACCGCCTGCGCCGCTATGCCCGCCTTGCCGAACAGACCGGCCAGCGCGCCGCCGCCGCCGAAGCCTGGACGGCCCTGCTGGCAAGGAAGCCGGAGGATGCCGACGCACTGCGCCAGCTGGGCATGCTCGCCTATGACGGGAACCGCCTCGCCGACGCCGAGCGCCTGCTGCGCCGCTACACTGCGGGTGGTCCCGACGATTACGAGGCGCATTACTTCCTGGGCGAGGCGCTGACCGCCCTGAAGCGCCCGGCCGCTGCCGTCCCCTTCTACCGCACCGCGCTGGCCCAGCTCCGCGCCCGTGGCGGCCGGGACGATGCGGCGGTCCTGACGGAGGCCAACCTGCTGAACCGGCTGGGCATGGTCGACGAGGCCGTCGCCCTGTTCGACTCCCTGCGCAAGCGCCGCCCCGGCGACCGGCAGCTGACGGCGGACTATGCATCTATGCTGATCGAAAACGGACGACTGCCGGAGGCCCGCCGTGTCCTGGCCCTTCCGTGACCAATTCCCGCAATCCACCCCCTCTCCCCCCCGGGGAGAGGGAGGGGCCCCGCGCCACCGGCGTGGGGAGGGTGAGGGGGATGCGTGGGGAGGAGTCTCGGGAAGTCACGCCACGCANGTTTGCGCGTGAGCGGGGGGGAGAGGGGATTCCTGGTGCTTCTACTCACCCTCCTCCTCGCCGCCACCCCCATCCAGGCCCAGCCGGCGCCGTCCTCCGCCCGTCTGGAAACCTTGCGGGAGGATCGCGCCGCCCGCTTCGCCCTGAGCTGGCCCGCTCCGGTCGCGACCGAGGTGGAGCACCAGGGCCGCGAGATCGTCCTGCGCTTCAGCCGGCCGCTCGGCGACGTGGCGCTCGACCGCGTGCCGGAGCGGCTGGAGTCCTGGATCGACAACATCCTCTACGGCTATGACAGCGTCGTCCTGATCCCCGCCGCCGACGTCGCCGCCGACATCGCGGCGGACCACAGGGGCGTGACCATTGCGTTGAGCCGCGCCCCCGCCGCGCGCCCGACGCCGCAGGCCGAGGCGGCCGACCGTGCCGCGCAGCGCCGCATCGACTATTTCCGCGCATTCACGATGATGGAGGACGGGGAGGTCCGCCCCGCGCGGGAGCTGCTGCGCAACCTGCTGACGCAGGACCCGCGGGACGCCCAATCCACCGCCCTGCTGGGGCAGGCGGAGGAGCGGCTCGGCCGCTGGCGCGAGGCGGCCATGGCCTATGACAGTGCGCTGGATCTGACGCCCGGCGAACCGTCGCTGGTCCAGGCCAAGGCGCTGCTTCTGTACGCGAATGCCGACCGCGTCCGTCTCGACGTCGATTGGCAGCAGGTGCGCAACGCCGACATGCAGCGCATCGCGCGGCTCGGCGGCGTGCAGGAGCTTGGCCGCTCCACCAGCCTGACCTGGGCACTTGAACGGCGCGAGGTGGATGTCGACGCCGCCCAGCGCGCCGACGGCCGGCTGGAGCCCTTCCACGGCGCGCGCGCCCGTCTGGAGGCTGCCCTGGTCCATGACTGGCCGGAGCTGCAGCGCTCCACTCTGTCCGTCTACGCCGCCCCACGGACGCTGGGCGCCGGCTACACCCATGGCTGGCGTGACGAGGAGTCGGAGACCCGCGCAGGCTTCGCCTGGAGCGAGCCCAACTTCGCCTTCCTGGAGGGCATCGTCGACGGCGGCCGGCGCGACCGGGTTTTCCTGCAGCAGGAGGACCGGCTGTCGGAGCGCTGGTCGCTGTCCTTCGGCGCCGGCTACAACCGCTATGGGCTGGCCGGTGCCGCCGATCTGGCGCGCAGCGCCACGGTGGAAGGCTCCCTGCGCTACACCTTGAACGCGGCCGGGCCGCTCGCCAGCATCGCCTATGTGCTGGACGCCGAATATGTCGGCCATCGCGAGGAACGGCAGAACGCGGACGGACAGACCTACGTCCCGCTGCCGGCCGCGACGCGCGAGGTCCACGCGCTCCAGATCAATGTCGAGGACCATCTCACCGATTATGTCCGCTACGCCGCCCAGCTCGGCTATGCCTATGACCGGCGCGGGCGCAGCGGCCCGCAGGGCGCGGTTTCGCTGGGTTGGGAGCCGGTGGAAGGGCTGGAACTGGGGCTTCGCGCCGCCCATGCCCGCTCCACCGCCCGCGGCACGGCCAGCGCGGTGAACAGCGCCGGCGTCACTCTCGTCTGGCGGTATTGACGGTGTGTCAACGTCTTCATGGTCAAAGGAAGGGAAACGGCGGAATGGGGATGCGTGACGCGATGGAGCCGACGGCTATGGGGATGACGGCCAAGGGAATACGGACCTGCGGCGTGCTGCTGCTGGCCGGGCTGCTGCTGGCGGGCTGCAGCGTCGGGCGGATCAACAGCCGCGACTTCGCTCAGCCGGGTGCCGCGCTGCCGGCCGGCGCCACCGTCGCCGTTCTGCCGTTCGAGAACCTGACCAACCATCCCAACGCCGGCCAGATCGCCGCCGATCTCGTCTCCACCGAGCTGTACGGCGTCGGCGGTGTCCGCATGGTGGAGGCCGGCCGGGTCCGCAACCGCCTGTCGGAGATGAAGTCCGCCGATGCCGGCCCCGCCGCGGCGTCCGCCTCCCAGGCCGATGCTCCGCTCGACGCGCAGGCCGCCGGCCGGGCGCTGGCGGCGGATGCGGTGCTGGCCGGCAGCGTGTCGGAATACGGATATCAGCATGGCCTGCGGGAGGAGCCGGTGGTCGGGCTGAACGCCCGGCTGGTGCGCGTCTCCGACGGGGCGGTCCTGTGGACCTCCAGCCAGTCGGAGGCCGGGCGTGGCTATTTCAGCCGCGACAGCGTCAACAACGTCGCCCAGCGCGTGGTGACGCGCATGATCGACAGCCTGCGGCCGGTGGTCGCCACCGCTCCCTGAGGCCCGGTCCGACGATGAGCAGCCCGCCCTCCGCCGCTCCTGTGACCGCCCCGATCCCCGTGGACGGTGTGTTCCGCCGCCGCTGGTTCGGCCTGCGTCCGGTGGCGTTGCTGGAGCTTGCGCTGTTCTTCGGCGTGGCGCTGGGGCTGGATGTCTGGCTGGGCTCCGGGCTGCGGTTCGAGGGGGTCCAGCCGCATCCCTTCTGGATCCCTGTCCTGCTGCTGGCGATCCAGTACGGCACGAACGAGGGCGTTCTGGCGGCGCTGGCTGCGACAGCGGCGCTGCGGCTGGGCAATGTGCCGGACGCCGGCATCACCCAGGACCTGTACGACCATCTCTTCACCCTGTCGCGCGAGCCGATCCTGTGGCTGGTCGCCGCCGTGCTGTTCGGCGAGCTGCGCATGCGCCATCTGCGCGAGCGGGAGGAATTGCGCGCCGGTCTTGCCGCCGCCCGGCAGGAGGCGGAGGCCATCGCCCGGTCCTACCGTGCGCTGAAATCGGTCAAGGAGAGCCTGGAGACCCGTGTCGCCGGTCAGCTGCGCACCGTCTTCACCCTCTATCAGGCCGCCAAGTCGATCGACCGGCTGGACGAGGGAGAGGTGATGCTGGGCGTCGCCGACCTCGTGCGCACCGTCATGCAGCCGGAGAAGTTCTCGCTGTTCCTGCTGAACAACGACGTGCTCGAATCGGTGACGAACGAGGGCTGGGACGACGACAACGACACCTATGCCCGCTGGTTCGACAGCGGAACGGCCCTGTTCCAGCAGGTGATCGCCCGCCAGCGCCAGGTCTGCGTCAGCCGCGCAGAGGACGAGCGCATCCTGGCCGGTGAGGGCATCCTGGCCGGACCGCTGGTCAGCAGCGACACCGGCGAGGTCATCGGCATGGTGAAGATCGAAAGCCTGGGCTTCACCGACCTCAGCGTCAACACGGTCGAGAATTTCCGCATCCTGTGCGAATGGATCGGCACCGCGCTGGCCAAGGCGCGCCAGTACCGCACCGCCAACGAACAGCGGGTGTTCACCGACGACGCCCTCTATTCCTCCAGCTACATCGGCCGTCAGGCGGACTTCCTGGCGCTGCTCGGGCGCCGCATGGGGTTCGAGACCACGGCCATCACCATCCGCCCCATCGGCATCGCCCGCCTGTCGGTGGGCCAGCGGGCGGAACTTGCCGCCGCCATCGGCGAGGCGGTGCGCGGCAGCCTGCGCGACACCGATCTCGCCTGCGATTTCGGCCATCAGGGGACGTCCTTCGGCGTCGTGCTGGCCGGTACGCCGCTCGACGGCGCCCGTCTGGTGGAGGCGAAGCTGGAGCGCGCCGTCCGGCAGTCCCTGCCGGCTGAACTGGCAGACATCACCATCGGCTTCACCACCCGGCGGATCGAAACGCCTGCGGATGGACGGGCGGAAGGCCAACCGGAAGGGCCGGCGGCGCAATGAAGGCCCAATCCTCTGTCCTGTCCTCCGCCGCTTCCGAGGGTCTTGCCGGCGACCGGCCGTCCGCCGGCGTGGGCGAGCTGCTGCTGGTGGCGCCGTCCGCCGGTCTGCTCGACGCCGCGGTGGCGGCATTGGCCCTCTCGGATCTGCCCTTCGCCCTGCCGGTCGGCGCGGCGCTACATCTGGCGCTCTGCGGTCTGGTCGGGCTTTGGGTGCGCGGACTGGTGCGGCGTGGGCGCGACCTGCGGCTGGCCGGGCTTCTGCTGGTCACCATGGTGCCGCTGGGTCCGGTCGGGGCCGCCTGCACCGTGGCGACCGCGGCGCTGCTGGCGCTGTTCAGCCGCTATGCCACCGGGTTCCAGGACTGGTATCTCTCCCTCTTCCCCGACAGCGAGATCGGCCCGGCGCGCGAGCTGTACGAGCTGATCGTGAGCGGGCGGGAGACCGCGCATCTTGCCGCCGGCGAGTCCTTCACCGACGTGATGTGGATGGGCTCACCGCAGCAGAAGCAGGCGGTGATCGCGCTGGTCGCCCGCCATTTCCGCCCTGCCTTCACGCCGGCGCTGAAGGCGGGCCTCGCCGACGCCGATCCGTCCGTCCGCGTCCAGGCCGCCACCGCCACCGCACGGGTGGAGCATGAGTTCAACGAGCGCTGGCTTGCGCTGGACCATGCCGCGCGCGACCGGGCGGAGGATGCGGACGCCCTGGCCGCGCTCGCCCGCCATCTCGACGAT
Source organism: Azospirillum humicireducens (assembly GCF_001639105.2). Taxonomy (NCBI): domain Bacteria; kingdom Pseudomonadati; phylum Pseudomonadota; class Alphaproteobacteria; order Rhodospirillales; family Azospirillaceae; genus Azospirillum; species Azospirillum humicireducens. Next base: position 936,699 of record NZ_CP028903.1, on the reverse strand, counting down.
TACGCCTTCTGCGGGCTGCTGGATCCCAACCGCGAGGCGGAAATTCGGGAAAGGGCGCTGGAGGGCTATCGCCGCAGCCTGGAGCTGGCCCCCGATGACGACGGCATCCGCCTCGACCTCGGCCGGCTGCTGCTGCGCTGCGGACTGGCGGCGGAGGCGGCGGACAGGCTGGAGCCGCTGGTCGACCGCACGGCCGACCGGCGCATCCTCTTCTGGTACGCCGAAAGCCTGTTCCGGCTGGGCCGGTTCGCCGAGCTGCGGGCGCTGCCGGGCCGCCGGTCCGACCTGCTGGGCGGCGAGGCCGAACTGCCGCACACCCTGCATGATGTCTTCGCGCTTTGGCGCGGAGATTCGACAGAGGCGGTTCCGCCGGGCGCCGGCGCTCCGGAGCTTGCCGCATGAGCCTTTCGTCACCCGGAGCCTCATTGCCCGAAGCGCCCCATGCCCCCAAGGCCGACGTCTGTCTGCTGATGGAAGGGTCCTACCCCTATGTCGCGGGCGGCGTGTCGACCTGGACCCATGACCTGATCCGCTCCCACGCCGACCTGACCTTCCATGTCGTCGCCCTGGTGGCCGACCGCGGCGCCCGCCGGCTGGCCTACGAGCTGCCGCCCAACGTCACCGGCCTGACCCATGTCTATCTCCAGGATCCGCCCGCCGGCTGGCGCTGGCAGCCCGGAACGGCGCGGCTGGTGGCGGCGTTGGAGGCGCCGCTCGGCCGGCTGCAGCAGGGCGGCGGGCTGGCGGAGGTGGCCGAGGTGCTGCGGCTGCTGGCGCCGCGGCGCGGCCGGGTCGGCAAACGGGCGCTGCTGAACTCCGAGGATGCCTTCCAGATGGTGGTGCGCATGTGCAGGGCAGCCCTGCCGGACGCCTCCTTCCTTGAGTATTTCTGGGGCAGCCGCGCGCTGATGAGCGGGCTGTTCGCCACGCTGCTGGTGCCGATGCCGCAGGCTGGGGTCTATCATGCCGTCTCCACCGGCTATGCCGGGCTGTTCGCCGCGCGGGCGAGGCTGGAGACCGGGCGTCCGGCGCTGCTGACCGAACACGGCATCTACACCAACGAACGGCGCATCGAGATCCTGATGGCCGAATGGCTGTTCGAGGGTGGCGACACCTCCCTGGTGCTCGACCGCAAGAAGCGCGACCTGCGGGATCTGTGGCTGGACACCTTCGCCAGCTACTCCAAGGCCTGCTACGACGCCTGCGACCGCATCATCACCTTGTATGGCGGAAACCAGGAGTTCCAGCGCCGCCAGGGCGCCGATCCGGCCAAGCTGATGATCGTGCCCAACGGCATCGACTATGCCGGCTATTCCCAGGTCCGGCGCGATCCGGAGCCGCGCCCGCCCACCATCGCGCTGATCGGCCGCGTCGTGCCGATCAAGGACGTGAAGACCTACATCCGCGCGGCCGCCATCCTGCGCGAGGACATTCCCGGCCTGAAGGCGATGATCCTCGGGCCGCTGGAAGAGGACCCCGGCTATGTCGAGGAATGCCGCACCATCGTTGCGCATCTCGGGCTGGAGCAGACGGTGGTCTTCGCCGGCCGGGTCAAGCTGACCGACTGGCTGGGCCGGGTCGACGCCATCGCGCTGACCAGCGTCAGCGAGGCGCAGCCGCTGGTGATCCTGGAGGCGGGGGCGTCCGGCGTGCCGACGGTGGCGACCGACGTGGGGTCCTGCGCCGAGCTGCTGCTGGGCCGCCCGGACGAGGATCCGCCGCTGGGGCCGGGCGGGGCGGTGACGCCGCTGGCAAGCCCGCTCGACACCGCGCGGGAACTGCGCGCGTTGCTGCTCGACCGCCCCTGGCGCGAGCGCTGCGCCCAGGCCATCGCCCGCCGCGTCGCCCAGTCCTACGACAAGGTCGCCATCGACCGCATCTACCGCGCCATCTATGACGAGCACATCGCCATGCCGACCCGGCCGACGCTTGAGCAACCCGGTTTCCACCCGAGCGGGGCGGCCTGAGATGGCCGGCATCGGCTTCGCGCTCCGCCGGCTGGCCCGGCGCGACGACCTGCTGGGCGTGCTGCAGGGCTATGCCCATTCCGCCTTCATCACCTCGGGGCCGTGGATGTTCACCATCCTGGCGCTGGCCGGCATCACGCTGTTCGGCCGCGATCTGGTGGAGATGGAGCAGCTGACGCAGTTCCGCGTGGTGGTGATCTACAATTTCTGCTTCTCGGTGGTCCTCACCGGGCCGCTGGTGATGGTCGCCACCCGCTATCTCGCCGACGCCATCTATGCCAAGGAGGTGGAGGCGGCGCCGGGCATGCTGCTGGCGACGCTGGGGCTGGCCTATGCCATCGCCGGGCTGACCGCCGGCCCCTTCTATCCGCTGTTCAGCGGGCTGCCGCTGCCGGTGATGCTGGGCGGGTTGGCGAATTTCTTCCTGGTCTGCGGCATCTGGGTGGTGTCGATCTTCCTGTCGGCGCTGAAGGACTATCTGGCCGTCACCGTCGCCTTCGGCGTCGGCATGGCGGTGGGCATGGCCGCCACGCTGCTGCTGGGCGACCGCCATGGCGCCGCCGGCATGGTCTGGGGCTTCTCATCCGGGCTGGCGGTGATCCAGTTCGGGCTGATCGCGCGGGTGCTGGCCGAATATCCCTATCCCGTCGGCCGTCTGTTCGATTTCCTCAGCTATTTCCGCCGCTACTGGGACCTTGCCCTGATCGGGCTGTTCGCCAATGCCGCGGTGTGGACCGACAAGTGGATCATGTGGTTCGCACCGGAACGCGAGATCGTCTCCGGCGCCATGACGATCTACAGCGCCTATGACGGCGCCATGTTCGTCGCCTACCTGACGACGCTGCCGGCGCTGACCCTGTTCACGGTGAACATCGAGACCCGCTTCTTCGAGCATTACCAGGGCTTCTACCGCGACATCCAGAAACACGCGACCTTCGACCAGATCGCGCGCAACCACCGTGCCATCATCGCCGCCCTGCTGGACAGCAGCCGCAATCTGGTGATCCTGCAGGGGGCGGTCTGCGCCGTCTGCATCTTCCTGGCCCCTATGATCGTCGGCGCCATCGGCCTGCAGTACCAGCAGATCGGCATGTTCCGCTTCGGCGTGCTGGGCGCCTTCTTCCAGGTGATGTTCCTGTTCTGCACGGTCATCCTGGCCTATTTCGACCTGCGGGCGCGGAACCTGACGGCGCAGCTGGTCTATCTGGCCGCCAATGGCGGCTTCACCCTGCTGTTCAGCCGCCTGGGATTCCCGTGGTACGGCTACGGCTATTTCCTCGGCTCGCTGGTCGCCTTCGCGGTCGCCTATCTGATGGTGGCCGACGCGGTGCGGCGTCTGCCCTACTTCGCCTTCGTCGCCAACAACCCGTCGGTCCGATGACCCGCCGCCCTGTCGCCGCCCTGCTGAGCGGCCTCCTGCTCGCCGCCTTCCTGCTTCCGCCGACCGCCGGGGCGCAGGAGATGCTGCCCACCGACCGCACCGATCCCGGTCACCTGCGCCCGCCCTTCAGCGCCTACGAGGCCCCGCAACCCGGCCGCGAGCCGCGCCCGCGCCGCACCGAAAGCCGCCGCGTCTACGCCCTGCCGCAGGGGTTGAAGGGCCTTGCCACCTTCGACCGCACGCTGTCGCATCTGTGCCAGCGCGGCGCCTTCCTGCAGGAGATCGACGGCCTCTATTGGGCGGCGACGCCGGAGTTCCGCTATGGCGTCGCCTTTTCCGGCGGCGCCAATCTGGTCGATCCGCAGAACCGGCGCCAGCCCGGCAAGGTCTATTTCTTCCGCAACCAGGACAGCCGCTGCAGCGTCTGGGTCGGCGATCAGGCGAAGCTGATGCCGCACCACATCGGCGGCTGATTGCGGCACCTGCCTGCCGCGGTCAGGCCGTGACCTTGGCCTTCTCCGCGAACTGGTCGTAGGCTTCCAGCGCCTGGGCTGCATACATGACGGATGGGCCGGCGCCCATGTAGACGGCCATGCCCATGGTCTCCATCACCTCCTCGCGGGTGGCGCCCTGCTTCACCGCGGCCTCGGCGTGGAAGGCGACGCAGCCGTCGCAGCGGATGGCCACGGCAATGGCCAGCGCGATCAGTTCCTTCGTCTTGGTGTCGAGCGCGTTCGCCTTCAGCGCCGCCTGGGCGATGCCGGAAAAGGCCTTCATCACCTCCGGCGCGCCGCCGCGCAACTCGCGGATGGCGCCGGACAGTTCGACCGTCATGTCGGGCCAGTTCTTGTGCATGATCCGTATCCTTCTGTGAGCGCTGGAGATCAGTTGAAGGCGCAGCCGGGGCGGGCGCCGGCCTTCTTCAGCACGATGGCCAGCGGGCAGAAGCCGGTGAAGGCGGCCTGCAGCATGTTCGCGCCGACGAAGGCGGGCAGCCACAGCCACGCCATGCTGTGAAGCTGCGACAGGGCGAGGCCGGCCAGGATGACGGTTCCTGCGAAGGCCATGACGATGCGGTCGATGTTCATGTGTCCATTCCCGAGGCGGTGCGGCCGGGGCGCCCGCTTTCGGGCGACCCCTGCATGCTTTCGTTGACGCTAAATTAGATTTACCTTATTAAATGGTCAAGCGTCAAACCGAGAGCCACAGGCCAGGGCTTCCCATCATGAGCACCCGCAAGAGCGCCTTTCCGGCGCTTCCCATCCTCGCCCTCCTGCTGTGTTGCATTTCCGTTCCGCTTGCGGCGGAGGAAGGCCGCATGACCGTGGAAAGCCGGCCCGTTGAGGATCTGAAATCCGTCTTCGCCACGGTGGACAGCGTCCGTCAGGCCAAGGCGCGGACCCGGATCGGCGGCACCCTGTCCGGCCTGACGGTGCTGGAAGGCGATCGGGTGGAGGTGGGGCAGGTGATCGCCACGGTCGGCGACCCGAAGCTGCCGCTGCAGATCGCGGCGCTCGATGCCCGTCTGCAGTCGCTCCAGGCGCAGCAGCGTCAGGCGGAGATCGAGCTCGACCGTGCCCGCCAGCTGCGCGCCACCGGCATCGGCAGCCAGCAGAAGCTCGACGACGCGACGACCGCGCTCGACGTGGTCCGCGCCCAGATGGCCGCCATGAAGGCCGACCGCGCCGTGGTCGAACAGCAGCTCCGGGAGGGCAACGTGCTGGCCCCGGCGGCCGGCCGGGTGCTGCAGGTGCCGCTGGTCGACGGCGTCGTGGTGCTGGCGGGGGAGGCGGTGGCGACCATCGCCACGGAAAGCTACGTGCTGCGCCTGCGCCTGCCCGAGCGTCACGCCCGCTTCATGAAGCAGGGCGATCCCGTTCTGGTCGGCGCCCGCGGCCTCGCTCCGGATTCGGCGGCGGGCCTCGCCCGCGGAACGGTGCGCCGGGTCTATCCCGAACTGGAGGACGGGCAGGTGGTGGCGGATGCCGAGGTCTCGGGCCTCGGCGACTATTTCGTCGGCGAGCGGGTGCGGGTTCTGGTCGCCACCGGCAGCCGCGAGGCGATTCTCATCCCACCGGACTATCTGGCCCGGCGGCTGGGGCTGGACATGGTGCGGCTTGCTGGCGGGGTCGAGATCCCGGTTCAGGTCGGGCGCCCGGTTCCGGGTGAAGGTTCGAGTGCCGTCGAGATCCTGTCCGGCCTGCGGCCCGGCGACGTGATCGTCAAGGCGGGGGCGGCACGATGAGGCTCGGCCTGTCCGGCTGGCTGACGCGGACCTTCATCCGCTCGCCGCTGACCCCTCTGCTGCTGCTGGCCTCGCTGGTGGTCGGGACGGTCGCCCTGCTCTCCCTCCCGCGCGAGGAGGAGCCGCAGATCAGCGTCCCGATGGTCGAGGTCCATGTCCGCGCCGACGGGCTGCGCGCCGACGATGCGGTGGAGCTGGTGACCAAGCCGCTGGAGGAGATCGTCAAGGCCATCGACGGCGTCGAGCATGTCTACAGCCAGACGCTGGACGACGGCGCCGTCGTGACGGCCCGCTTCGTTGTCGGCACGCCCTCCGACAATGCCATCCTGCGCGTGCACGAGAAGCTGCGCGCCAATTACGACCGCATGCCGCTCGGCATTCCGGAACCGCTGGTCGTCGGGCGCGGAATCGACGACGTGGCGATCCTGACGCTGACGCTGTTTCCCCGCGCGGAAGCGGCGGCGCGCTGGGATGACAACGCGCTGTGGACGGCGGCCGACCGCATGCTGGCCGAGCTGGTGAAGACCGAGGATGTCGGCCTGACCTACATCGTCGGTGGCCGGCCGGACCAGATCCGGGTGGAGCCGGACCCGGAACGCCTCGCCCTGGCCGGCGTCACGCTGAACCAGCTGGTCGACAAGGTGAGGAACGCCAACCGCTCCTTCCAGGTCGGACAGCTGCGCGCGCGGGGCGGCAGCCTGCCGGCGGTGGCGGGCCAGACCCTGCAGGGCGTTCCCGACATCGGCCTGCTGCTGCTGACCACGCGCGACGGGCGCCCGGTCTATGTGAAGGACGTCGCCGATGTGATCGTCGGTGCCCGGCCGGAGGAGGCGCGGGCCTGGCACATGGTGCCGGACGGCAAGGGCGGGCTGACCCGCGTGCCGGCGGTCACCATCGCCGTCGCCAAGCGGGCGGGGGCCAACGCCGTGGTCATCGCCGACCATGTGCTGGAGCGTCTGCACGCCCTGCGCTCGGCCGGACTGCCGCCGGACCTGGAGGTCGCCGTCACCCGTAACTATGGCGAGACGGCCGACGAGAAGGTGGACGAGCTGCTGTTCCATCTGGCGCTCGCCACCCTGTCCATCGTGCTGCTGGTGGCTGCGGCCATCGGCTGGCGCGAGGGGGCGGTGGTCTTCGTGGTCATCCCCACCACGATCCTGCTGACCATGTTCGCCTCCTGGGCGATGGGCTACACCATCAACCGCGTCAGCCTGTTCGCGCTGATCTTCTCCATCGGCATCCTGGTGGACGACGCCATCGTGGTGGTGGAGAACATCGACCGCCACTGGTCGATGCGCGACGGCCGCTCCCGCATCCAGGCCGCCATCGAGGCGGTGGCCGAGGTCGGCAACCCCACCATCGTCGCCACCCTGACGGTGGTCGCGGCCCTGCTGCCGATGATGTTCGTCTCCGGCATGATGGGGCCGTACATGAGCCCGATCCCGGCCAATGCGTCGGCCGCCATGCTCTTCAGCTTCTTCGTCGCCATGGTGCTGACGCCCTGGCTGATGGTGAAGCTGCGCCGCGGCGGGATGCCGCCCGCGCATGGCGATCGGGAGGGGGGCCATCATGGCGGCGCCGAGGCCCATGGCGGGCGCCTTGGCCACTTCTATCTGGCGGCGGCGCGGCCGGTGGTGCGCAGCAAGCGGTCGGCCTGGGCCTTCCTGCTGGCGGTGGGCGTCGCCACGCTGGCCTCGCTCCTGCTGTTCTACAGCAAGGACGTGACGGTCAAGCTGCTGCCCTTCGACAACAAGTCGGAGCTTCAGGTTGTCGTCGATTTGCCGGAGGGTGCGTCGCTGGAGGATACGGAGCGCGCGCTGTTCGCCGCCGCCGACCGCATCGCCGGCCTGCCCGAGCTGACCGGCATCCAGGCCTATGCCGGCACCGCCTCGCCCTTCAACTTCAACGGCCTGGTCCGCCAATCCAATCTGCGCCGCCAGCCGCACAAGGGTGACCTGCAGGTCGCTCTCGCGGCTCGGGCGGAACGGTCGCGCTCCAGCCACGAGGTGGCGATCGACCTGCGCCGGCGGCTTGCCGCCGTGCCCTTCCCGGCGGGGACCGTGGTGAAGGTGGTGGAGGTTCCGCCGGGGCCGCCCGTGCTGTCCACGCTGCTGGCCGAGATCTACGGTCCGGATGCGGAAACCCGCCGAAAGACCGCCGCTCTGGTGCGCGAGGCGTTCCGGCAGGTCGATTTCATCGTCGATATCGACGGCACCGTCCGCCAGCCGGGGGAGCGCCTGCGCTTCGCCCTCGACCACGGCAACCTGGATTTCTTCGGCGTGGAGGAGGAGGCGGTCTACGACACGCTGCAGGCCCTGCTCGGCGGGGTGCCGGTGGGGTATTCCCATCGCGGCGCCGGGCGGTTGCCGATGGAGATCTCCGTCCGCCTGCCGAAATCGGACCTGTTCCTGTCGGAGCGCGTGCTGGCGACGCCGGTGCCCGGCCGGCGCGGATCGGTGGAGCTTGGCAACCTCGTCACCATGACCAGGGAGCCGGCCTCCCATCCGGTTTTCCGGCATAACGGGCGCTTCGCCGAGATGGTGCAGGCGGAGCTGGCCGGCAGGTTCGAGGCGCCGATCTACGGCATGCTGGCGGTGCAGGACCGCCTGTCGCAGATCGACTGGCGCGCCGTCGGGCTGGACCGTCCGCCGGAGGTGCGGCTGCATGGCCAGCCGGCGGACGAAACCCGGCCCAGCATCCTGTGGGACGGCGAATGGGAGATCACCTATGTCACCTTCCGCGACATGGGGGCGGCCTTTGCCGTCGCCATCCTCGGCATCTATCTGCTGGTGGTGGCCCAGTTCGGCAGTTTCAAGCTGCCGCTGGTCATCCTGGTCCCGGTGCCGCTGACGCTGATCGGCATCCTGCTCGGCCATTGGCTGTTCGCGGCGCCCTTCACCGCCACGTCGATGATCGGCTTCATCGCGCTGGCCGGGATCATCGTCCGCAATTCCATCCTGCTGGTCGATTTCATCCGCCATCTGCGCGACGATCCCAAGGGGCATGACGGACGTCCGATCCGCGACATCGTGCTGGAGGCCGGGGCGATCCGCTTCAAGCCGATCCTGCTGACGGCGCTGGCCGCGATGATCGGGGCGGCCTTCATCCTGACCGACCCGATCTTCCAGGGGCTGGCGATCTCCATGCTGTTCGGGCTTGCCAGTTCCACCCTGCTGACCGTTCTGGTCATCCCCGCCATCTACGTCGCGCTTCGCGGCGGCACCCCGTCCCCGGCCTCAACCCCACCACCGGCGTGATCGAGCCGAAGCCGTACGGCTGACCGGATGCCGAATCGGGCGGAGGGGCGCTGGCGCCTCCGCCCGGTGTCAGTCGCCCGATGCGGGCGTTCCGAGCGAGGCGAGATAATGGTCCTCCCACTGGCGGCAGGCATCCAGCTCGCCGAACAGCCATTGGCGGAACAGCCGGATCTTCGGCAGGTCGGCGGTCGATTTCAACGTGACGAAGCCATGCCCCTGCGCCCGCAGGCCGCGGGTGGGGAAGGGGACGACCAGCTGCCCGGACTGAAGCTCCTGCCGGGCGAGCAGAAGGCTGTCCAGGCACACCCCCATGCCGTTCACCGCGGCGTTGATCGCCATGAAGGAGCGGTCGAAACGCAGGCCGCGGTCCATATCCAGCTGCACGCCGCGGTGCCGGCGCGCCCAGTCGCGCCAGCCGACGATGTTGATTTCCGAATGGATCAGGACATGGCGGCTCAGATCCTTCGGCTCGCGGATCGGGACCAGCCCGTCCGCCAGCGCGGGCGAGCACATCGGCACGATGATGTCTTCCGGGAACTGCTCCAGCATGCAGCCGGCCGGCGGCGGGCCGGGGTTGTAGCGGATGTCGACGTCCACCGCGCCCGCCGTCAGGTCGATGGGTGAGACCGAAGCCTGCAGCCGGATGTCGATGGCGGGATGCAGCGCCTTCACCCGGTTCAGCCTTGGCATCAGCCATTGGGTGGCGAAGCTGGGCATCGAGCGGACGGTGAGGATCTCGGTGCCGCTGCCGGACGTGGTGACGTTGCGGATCGCGGTCTCCATCCGGGCGAAGGCGCCGACGATCTCGGTGGCGAAGCTGCGCCCGGCATCGGTCAGGGCGACCGAGCGGTGAACACGATGGAACAGCGGCAAGCCAAGCTGTTCCTCCAGGATTTTCACCTGATGGCTGATCGCCGACGGCGTCAGTCCGAGATCCTCCGCCGCAGTCGCGAAGGAACCGAGCCGCGCAGCGGCCTCGAACGCCTGCAAAGCCTTGATTGAGACCCGTTTCCGCATCGCGCCATTCACATGAATTCTGCTCAACAATGAGCGATCTTATTCGTTTGTCGAATTCACCTCAAGATCATAGGATCACCTCAATCATCGGCTGGACGAATCATCGGTCGGCCGCAGCGAAATCACCACAACCGAGCGAAACCGACGCTCCGCCCGCGGCATCTCTTTCGCCGCCACGGCGGAGCCTGCTTCGACAAAGGGAGCGAGCATGCTGCTGTCCAACAAGGTCTGCGTGATCACCGGCGCCGCGTCGCGCCGTGGCATCGGCCGGGCGACCGCGAGGCTTTTCGCGCTGCATGGCGGGCGCGCGATCATCCTGGACCTCGACGGCGCCCAGGCGGCCGAAGCGGCCGCCGAACTGGGCGAGGCCCATCGCGGCTACGCCTGCGACGTGACCGACCGCGACGCCTGCTTCGCCGCCGCGACCCGCGTGGTCGAGGAGTTCGGCCGCATCGACGTGCTGGTCAACAATGCCGGCATCACCCAGCCGCTGAAGTTCATGGACATCGGCCCGAAGAACTACGAGGCGGTGACCGACGTCAGCCTGCGCGGCACGCTGTACATGAGCCAGGCGGTCGTCCCCCACATGCGGGAGCGCAAGTCGGGCTCCATCGTTTGCATCTCGTCGGTGTCGGCGCAGCGCGGCGGCGGCATCTTCGGCGGCCCGCACTACAGCGCGGCCAAGGCCGGCGTGCTGGGCCTCGCCAAGGCGATGGCGCGCGAACTGGGGCCGGACAATGTCCGCGTCAATTCGGTGACGCCCGGCCTGATCCAGACCGACATCACCGGCGGCAAGCTGACCGACGAGCTGCGGGCGGAAATCCTGAAGGGCATCCCGCTGAACCGCCTGGGCGACGCCGAGGATGTGGCCCGCTCCTGCCTGTTCCTGGCGTCGGAGCTGTCCTCCTACATCACCGGCGCCACGCTCGACGTCAACGGCGGCATGCTGATCCACTGATCCCGAAATGCTGGAGACACCTTCCGTGGACACCGCACTCGACACCACCCCGCTGGGGCACAATGTGCCGCTGGCGGAACGCGCCTACCGCATCCGCCGCAACGCCCTGCTGATGGGCGAGGTGCAGGGGCAGGGTTATATCGGCCAGGCGCTCGACATCGCCGACGTTCTGGCGGTCTCCTACTTCCACGCCATGAAGTACCGGCCCGAGGACCCGCATTGGGAGGAGCGCGACCGCTTCCTGCTGTCCAACGGCCATTACGCCATCGCCCTCTATGCAGCCTTGATCGAGGCCGGCATCGTCCCGGCGGAAGAGCTGGAGACCTACGGCAGCGACGACAGCCGCCTGCCGATGTCGGGCATGGCCAGCTACACGCCGGGTATGGAGATGTCGGGCGGCTCGCTCGGCCTCGGCCTCAGCATCGCGGTCGGCATCGGGCTGGGGCTGAAGCGCAAGAGTTCGGCGAGCCGCGTCTACACCCTGTTCTCGGACGGTGAGCTGGACGAGGGCTCGGTGTGGGAAGCCATCATGTCGGCCGCCCATTACAAGCTCGACAACCTGATCGCCATCGTCGACGTCAACAACCAGCAGGCCGACGGCCCCTCCACCCAGGTGATGGCGTTCGAGCCGCTGGTGGACAAGCTGGAGGCCTTCGGCTGGTTCGTCCAGCGCATATACGGCAACGACATGGACGCGGTGGTCGCCGCCTTCGACGCCGCCAAGTCGCACCCCGAGGCCAAGCCGCGGATGATCGTCTGCGACACCAAGATGGGCAAGGGCGTGCCCTTCCTCGAAGCCCGCGAAAAGAACCATTTCATCCGTGTCGACGCGCACGAATGGCAGCTGGCGCTGGATGCGCTCGACGCCGGGAGGACCGCATGAGCACCGCTGCGAACACCACTGCGAAGCCGCGCCTGAAGACCTCCGCCATGATCGCCTCGATCGCGGCGGAAGGGCAGCGGACCAGGCCGGCCCCCTTCGGCCATGCGCTGGTCGAGCTGGCGAAGCAGCGGCCGGAGATCGTCGGCATGACCGCCGACCTTGGCAAATACACCGACCTGCACATCTTCGCCCAGGCTTATCCCGACCGCTTCTATCAGATGGGGATGGCCGAACAGCTGCTGATGGGTGCGGCGTCGGGCATGGCGCATGAGGGCATGATGCCCTTCGTCACCACCTACGCCGTCTTCGCCTCGCGCCGGGCCTACGACTTCGTCCACCAGACGATTGCGGAGGAGAACCGCAACGTCAAGATCGCCTGCGCCCTGCCTGGCCTGACCTCCGGCTACGGCCCCAGCCATCAGGCGGCCGAGGATCTGGCGCTGATGCGCGCCATGCCGAACATGGTGGTGATCGATCCCTGCGACGCGCACGAGATCGAGCAGGTGGTGCCGGCGATGGCCGCGCACCAGGGGCCGGTCTACATGCGCCTGCTGCGCGGCAACGTTCCGCTGGTTCTGGACGAGTACGACTACACATTCGAACTCGGCAAGGCCAAGCTGCTGCGCGACGGCGCCGACGTGCTGGTCATTTCGTCCGGCATCATGACGATGCGGGCGCTGGAGGTGGCGCAGCGGCTGGAGGCCGACAAGGTCGGCGTCGCCGTGCTGCATGTCCCGACCATCAAGCCGCTCGACACCGAGACCATCCTGCGTGAAGCCGGGCGCACCGGCCGCATGGTGGTGGTGGCGGAGAACCACACCGTCATCGGCGGGCTGGGCGAGGCGGTGGCCGGCACCCTGCTGCGCGGCGGCGTCGCCCCGGTCTTCCGCCAGATCGGCCTGCCGGACGAGTTCCTGAAGGCCGGCGCCCTGCCGACCCTGCACGACCTCTACGGCATCTCCACCGACGCCATGGCGGCGAGCATCAAGGGCTGGCTCTGAGACGAGCGTTCAGCCGACCCGATCACACCCGCTCAACCAACAAATGCCCATAGGGAGAGGAATCCGATGAAGAAGCTGCTCTTGTCGCTGATGGTGGGTGCCGCCCTGGTCGCGTCGCCCGCCGCCTGGGCCCAGCAGGTCCTGCGCCTGGCCCACAACGCGGCCCCCGGCAACCCGAAGGCGGAAGCCTCGCTGAAATTCGCGGAGCTCGTCGCCCAGAAGACGCAGGGCCGGGTGAAGATCGAGGTCGGCGGCAGCGCCCAGTACGGCGACGACGTTGAGGCGCTGACGAGCATGCGCCTGGGCACGCTGGCCTTCAGCGCCAACTCGCAGGGCACCACCTCGGGCGTCGTGCCGGAATATGCCGTGCTGGGCCTGCCCTTCCTGTTCCAGTCGCTGCCGCAGGCCTGGAAGGTTCTGGACGGCCCGGTGGCGAAGAAGCTGGACGACGCGTCCAAGACCAAGGGTCTGGTGCTGCTGGCGATGTGGGACAACGGCATCCGCCATGTCTCCAACAACATGCGCCCGATCACCAAGCCGGAGGATCTGGCCGGCATCAAGATCCGCACGCCGCCGGATCCGATGACGGTGGATATCTTCAAGGCTCTGGGCGCCAACCCGACGCCGCTGGCCTTCTCCGAACTCTACATCGCGCTCCAGCAGGGCGTGGTGGACGGGCAGGAGAATCCGTTGACGAACATCCATTCGTCCAAGCTGTTCGAGGTGCAGAAATACATCTCGCTGACCGGCCACAAGTATGAGGCGACCCCGTTGCTGGCCAGCAAGATGGTGTTCGACACCTTCTCGAAGGCCGATCAGCAGGCGGTGCTGGAGGCGGCGGCGGAAGCCGGCAAGCTGAACCGCGAGATGTCGGCCAAGGCCGACAAGGAGCTGCAGTCGAAGATGGAGGCGGCCGGCGTCAAGTTCAACACGGTGGACACCGCCCCCTTCGTCGCCAAGACCAAGTCCGTCTACGACAAGTGGGAGAAGCAGTTCCCTGAGCTGGTTGCGCTGGTCCGTAAGGAAGCTGCGGCCGGGGCGGCGCAGTGATGACGGTTTCCCACGAGCGGGAGCATGAGGTGGCGGGACTTCCCGCCACCCTTCTCCAGGCGGCCGATGGCGCGATTTCCGCCAGCGCCGCAGCCGTGGCGATCCTGTCGCTGGTCGTGCTGTTCCTGTCGCTGGGGGCCGAGGTCGTGGTCCGCTATCTGACCACCCAGGGCATGGGCTGGCCGTCGGAGCTGCCGAACCTGCTGTTCCCCTGGCTGGTGATGGGCGGCGTGGTGCTGGCGGCACAGAAGGGTGCGCACATCTCGGTCACGCTGCTGCTGGACATGCTGCCGCGCAATTCGGCCCGGACCATGCTGCTGGCGATGCAGGTGGTTGTGGCCGCGACCTTCTTCTATCTTGCCTACATCGGCCTTGCCGTCATCGAGATCACCGGCAGCGAGATCTATCCGGTGACGGGCGTCAGCGCCCGCTGGGCCTATCTGTCGCTGATCGCCGGCTTTGTCGGGGTCGGGCTGACCGCCGTCACCACCTTCCTGCGCCTTCTGATCGCCGAGGATCCGCGGTCAGTCCGCGCGCATGTGTCGGAGGAAGAGATATGACCGCCATGATGATCGCCGTCTTCGGCGTTCTCCTGTTCCTCTCCTTTCCCGTCGGCTATGCGCTGGTCATCAGTTCGGGTGCCGCCGTCATGACGCTGGGCTCCGTCCCCACCGTCATCTCGGTCATCAAGCTGTTCCAGCCGACCCAGAGCTTCCCGCTGCTGGCCATTCCCTTCTTCATCCTGTCCGGCGCGCTGATGATGAGCGGCACGCTGGGCCAGAAGCTGGTGCGCTTCGCCGCCGCCCTGGTCGGGCGCTATCACGGCGGGCTGGCGCAGGTCACTGTGGTCGGCTCCACCATCTTCGGCGGCGTGTCCGGCTCCGCTGTTGCCGAGGCGTCGGCGCTGGGATCCATGCTGATCCCCTGGCAGAAGCGCGAGGGCTATCCCGCCGCCTTCAGTGCCGCGACGACCGCCTCCTCGTCGGTGATCGCCGGGCTGATCCCGCCCTCGATCCCGCTGATCCTCTATGCGGCGGTGTCGAACGCCTCCATCGCCTCGCTGTTCCTCGCCGGCATCCTGCCGGGCCTGATGCTGGCCGGCGGCATGATGATCGTCTGCTATGTCAGCGGCCGCATGCGCAACTTCCCCCTGCTGATGAGCGAGGGCGGGCTCAGGGCGCTGGCGACGGCAACCGTCGCGGCGCTGCCGGCGCTGCTGATGCCGGCCTTCATCCTGGTGCTGCTGCGCTTCGGCATCGCCACCCCGACCGAGGTCAGCGTCATCGCCGTCGCCTATGCGCTGCTGGTCAGCATCCTGATCTACCGCGACCTGACGGTGAAGCGCATCTACGCCGCCCTGATGGGGACGGTCGTGACCACGGGCGTGGTCATGCTGGTCATCGCCGCCTCCAACCTCGTCGGCTATGTGCTGATCACCGAAGCCATCCCGAACGCGGTCGCCGGCTATGCGGAAAGCGTGCTGAAGGAGCCGTGGCTGATCATCCTGGCGATGAACCTGATCATGCTGGTGGTCGGCATGTTCCTCGACCTGCCTGCGGCGATCCTGCTGCTGGGTCCCACCTTCGTCGCCGTCGGCAGCGCCATCGGCATGGACACGATCCAGCTCGGCATCATGATGGCGGTCAATCTCAGCATCGGCCTGTTCACCCCGCCCATCGGCACCACCCTGTTCATCGCCGCCGCCATCTCGCGCGAGCCCATCGGCGCCATCGTGCGCGAGCTGTGGCCCTTCTATCTGGTGGCGCTGATCGTGCTGGGGCTGGTGTCCTACGTGCCGGCGACGATCCTGTACTGAGGGTCCGTGAGTTCCCTCGGCCGTCATCCCCGCCTTCGCGGGGATGACGGCCGACAATGGTGTCGAAAAGCTCGCGGGCTCCGACCCGGCGGCACTTCAAACCCAAGGCCCAATCCAAGGATGTTCAAGCGATGACGACAGTCGGTTTCATCGGCCTCGGTTCCATGGGCATGCCCATGGCGCGCAATCTGCTGGCGAAGGGCTTCCGGGTCAGGGGCTTCGACATGCGGGCCGAAAGCGTGCTGGCGCTTGAGAGCGTGGGCGGAACCGGGGCCTCCAGCGCCGCCGAGGCCGCGGCGGGGGCGGACGCGCTGGTCCTGATGGTGGTCAATGCCGCCCAGGCCGACGCGGTCCTCTTCGCCGACGGCGCGCTGGAGGCCCTGCCGGCTGGCGCGGCGGTGATTTTGATGGCGACCTGTCCGCCGGGTGCGGTCGCCGCCCTGGCGGAGCGGGTGGAGGCGGCCGGGCGCCGCTTCGTCGATGCCCCTGTCTCAGGCGGGGTGGTGGGGGCGGTCGCCGGCACGCTGTCGATCATGGCGGCGGCTCCGGCGGCGGTCGTGGAGGGTGTCCGCCCGGTCCTGGCCGCCTTGGGCGACAAGGTCTTCCATGTCGGCGAAAGGCCGGGGCAGGGTGCCACGGTGAAGACCGTCAACCAGCTGCTGTGCGGCGTCCACATCGCCGTGGTGGCGGAGGCCTTCGCGCTGGCCGCCAAGGTCGGCGTCGATCTGAAGGTCCTGCTGGAGATCATGAGCGGGTCGTCGGCCTCGAGCTGGATGCTGAAGGACCGCGGTCCGCGCATGCTGGAGGCGGAGCCGGAGATCACCAGCGCCGTCGACATCTTCGTCAAGGATCTCGGCATCGTGCTGGAGGCCGGGCGCGACGCCAAGGCGGCCCTGCCGCTGGCCGCCGTCGCCCACCAGATGTTCCTGGCGACTTCCGGCCGCGGCGAAGGGTCGATGGACGACAGCCAAGTGATCCGCAGCTACCACGCGGTCAACGGCACGCCCTTGCCGCGCTGAGACTGAGGTCCGGGAGCCCTTTTCAGGCCCCCGGCACCACCCAGGGCCGGGCCTCGGCGTCGGTCCGGTCGAAGGCGTCGATGGCATCCTGATGGCGCAGGGTCAGCGCCACGTCGTCCAACCCCTCGACAAGGCATTCCTTCTTGAAGGGGTCGATGGCGAAGGACAGCGCCCGCCCGTCCGGGCCGGTCAGGGTCTGGGCCGGCAGATCGACCGTGACGGAGGCGCCCGGTGCCTCCTGAAGCTGGCGTCGCAGCGCCGCCACCGCCTCTTCGGGCAGGGTGATGGTCAGCAGCCCGTTCTTGGCGGCGTTGGCGGCGAAGATGTCGCCGAAGCTGGGGGCGACGACGCAGCGGAACCCGCCGTCCACCAGCGCATAGACCGCGCCTTCCCGCGAGGAGCCGCAGCCGAAATTGCGGTCGCTCACCAGAACGGCGGCACCGGCATAGGCCGGGTCGTCGAGCGGGAAGCCCGGCTTGCGCTCGTCATGGAACAGGAAGTTGCCGTAGCCGGCGCTGCGCGGCTTCTTCAGGAAGCGGGCGGGCAGAAGCTGGTCGGTGTCGATGTTGGCGATGTCGAGCGGCACCGCCGCTGCGGTCAGCGTGACGAAGGGTTCCATCCTCAGGAAACTCCCAGCTTGCGGACATCGGTGAGCCTGCCGGTCGCGGCGGCGGCGGCGGCCATCGCCGGGCTCATCAGATGGGTGCGGGCGTTCGGCCCCTGGCGGCCGGGGAAGTTGCGGTTGGTGGTGGAGGCGCAGCGCTCCCCCGCCGGAACGAGGTCGCCGTTGATGCCCACGCACATGGAGCAGCCCGGCTCCCCCCAGTCCAGACCGGCGTCGATGAACACGCGGTCCAGCCCCTCCGCCTCCGCCTGCCGGCGCACCGGGACCGAGCCCGGAACCACCAGCCCCGGCACCACCGCGCGCCGGCCGCGCAGCACGGCGGCGGCGGCGCGCAGATCCTCCAGCCGCGCGTTGGTGCAGGAGCCGATGAAGACGCGGTCGATGGCCACCTCCTCCAGCGCCATGCCGGCGGCGAGGCCCATGTAATCCAGCATCTTGCGCATCTGGCCGGCGCGCACCGGATCGGCCTCCGCACCGGGATCGGGAACTGCCGCCGTGACCGGAACCGCGGTTTCCGGGCTGGTGCCCCAGGTCACCGCCGGGGCGATGTCGGCGGCATCCAGCGTCACCTCGCGGTCGAAGACGGCGCCCGCATCGCTGGGCAGGGTCCGCCAATGCTCCACCGCGCGGTCGAACAGGGCGCCCTTCGGGGCGTAATGCCGTCCCGCGATCCAGGCGACTGTGGTGTCGTCGGGGGCGATCATGCCGGCCCGTGCGCCGGCTTCGATGGACATGTTGCAGACGGTCAGCCGGCCTTCCATCGACAGGGCGCGGATGGCGCTGCCGGCATATTCGATGACATGGCCGGCGGCGCCGTCGGCACCGATGGCGGCGATCACCGCCAGGATCAGGTCCTTGGCGGTGACATGCGGCCCCAGCATCCCGTCGACGGTGATGCGCATGGTCTTTGGCCGGCGCTGCCACAGCGTCTGGGTCGCCAGCACATGCGACACCTCGGTCGCGCCGATGCCGAAGGCCAGCGCGCCGAAAGCGCCGTGGGTCGAGGTGTGGCTGTCGCCGCAGACGATGGTCAGGCCGGGCAGCGTCAGCCCCTGTTCGGGCGCCAGCACATGGACGATGCCCTGGGCCGGGTCGTGCAGGCCGAAATGGCGCAGGCCGTGACGGCCGGCATTCGCCTCCAGCATCGTCACCATGTTGGCGATCTCGGGATCGGCGATGGGCTTGGCCCGGCTGTGCGAGGGCACATAATGGTCGGCGACGGCGAAGGTCAGCTCCGGGCGGCGCACCTTGCGGCCGGCATGGTCGATCATGCCGAAGGCGTGGAAGGAGCCCTCATGCAGGAAATGACGGTCGATGGCGAGCAGGGCCTGACCGTCCGGCCGGGTCGCCACGACATGGGCGTCCCAGACCTTTTCGAACAGGCTGCGTGGCTGCGAGGTCATCGGTTGCTTTCCTCCTTTACGGCGCGTGCAGCGGCGGAGCCGGCGATGCGCCCCAGCGCCACCGCGGTCAGCAGGCCGTTGCCGGACAGGTAGCCGGACGCCTTGGATCCCGACACGCCGCAAGCGGCCCCGCCTGCGGCATAGAGGTTGGGCAGCGGCGCACCGTCGCCGTCCAGAACGCGCGCGTCGTCGTCGACGACCAGCCCGCCCTGGGTGTGGAACAGCGCGCCGGTGACGCGGACGGCGCGATAGGGCGGGACCAGCGGGGCCGAACCGGTGAAGTCGCGGCCGAAGCCGTCTGTTCCGCTTTCCGCCTTCAACCGGTCGATGTCGTCCAGCGTTGCGGCGAGGGCGTCCGCATCGATCTTCATTTGCCGGGCAAGCTCGGCGGGGCTGTCGGCACTCAGCACCGCGCCCATCGCCTCGGCCTGCCGGAAATCCTCGAACTGGCGGGCGATGCCGGCGATGCGTTCGTCGAACACGGTCCAGGCGATGCCGTCCGGCTGGCGCAGCACCAGTGCGGCCTGCTCCGAATAGCCCTGCGCCTCGTTGGAGAAGCGCCGGCCCTCGGCATTCACTTGCACGCCGCCCTCGGTGATCGTCGCCCAGGTGACGAGGATGCCGGCGGGATGGGCGACGGAGCCGTGACCCTGGTGCCCGGACAGGTGCCGGGTGGTGGCGGCCAGCGCCTCGCCCCACAGCAGCGCGTCGCCCTGGTTGCCGGGATGGCCGAAATAGAGCGCCTCGGCCAGTTCCGGCACATGGCGTTCGACCAGCGCCTTGTTGCCGCCATAGCCGTTGCAGGCGAGGATCAGCGCGCCGCAGCCGACCCGCTCGACGCTGCCGTCGGGCCGTGTGATCTCCACACCGCGAACCAGCGCGCCATCGGCATATAGCGCGGTGACATGCGCCTCGCACAGCACGTCGATGCCGGCAGCCTCCACCGCACCGCGAAGGCGGTCGATCAGTTCCGTCCCCGACCGGCTGGGCAGCCCATGCATGCGGCGGGCGCTGTGGCCGGGATAGCTGAAATTGTCCACCACCGAGAAGGGCAGGCCGTAGCGGTCGGCCAGCCATTCCAGCGTCGGCCCGACGGCCTGTGCGACGCGGGCGACTGCGGCCGGGTCGGGTTCTCCCTTCGCCTTGGCGATGATGTCGGCGGCGAAGCGTTCCGGGCTGTCCTCGATCCCGGCATCGCGCTGCCAGCGGGTGCCCGGCGCCGGGATCAGCCCGGCCGACAGGGCGGTGGAGCCCTGGGGCAGGGCGTCGCGCTCCAGCACCAGCACGTCGGCGTCCCGCTCATGGGCGGCGAGAGCGGCGATCATCCCGGCAGCGCCGCCGCCGATCACGACGACGGGGACGGTGAACTCGAACTCGACGCCATCGGCAGGCAGGATGCGGCCGATCATGCGGCTCATGGGCTTGCCACCTCCTCCATGATGCGGGCGACGGTCTCCACCCGGCAGACCGGGCGAAGCGCGGCGATGGACACCTCGTGCAGCTGCGGCGTGAAGGCGGCGGTACCGTCCTCCAGCACGATGGTGTCGAAATCGCGGACATGGGCGTCGCGCACGGTCGAGGCGACGCCGCCGTTGGTGACGATGCCGCAGACCAGCAGCCGCTCCACCCCGCATTTCGCCAGCACCCATTCCAGCCGCGACATGTAGAAGGCGGAATAGGCGATCTTCTCCACCTCCACATCGACGGGCTGGAGGGCGTCCACCGTACGATGCCCCCAGCTGCCGGGCTTGAAGTCGCCCTTGGCCAGGAAGGGCCGCAGAATCTTCAGGTGGGGCGAGATCATCGGCTCGCCGCCGCGGCCGGGGACGAGCGTGAAGTTGGTGGAGATCACCCAACCGCCGCGGGAGCGCAGCAGGTCGGCCAGCGGCCTCACCCGTTCCGGCAGCTCCAGGATCTCCGGCGCCGTCTGTCCGGCGCGGCCATAGGCGCCCTCGGGATGCAGGAAGTCGTTCTGCAGGTCGCAGACCAGCAGGGCGGTGCGCTCGATCGGAACGATGGCGGCGCTCATCGGGCGCTCCTTTCCACGATGACGTTGCCGAAGCTGTCGACGCGGGCGCTGAGGTCGGGGTCGATGACGGTGGTGGCGTCCGGCTGCTCCAGGATCGCCGGTCCCTGGATCACGGCGCCGACCGGCAGGTCGAGGCGGTTGTAGACCGCCGTCTCATGCCAGGCGCCGTCGAACCACACCGGCCGCGAGCCGGCATAGGCTCCCTCCACCGTCGTTCCGGCCGCCGGAGCGAGCGCGGAGAGGTCGAAATGTGGGCGGCGGCCGATGGCGGCGGTGCGCAGATTGACGATCTTGGCGCCCACCCCCGGCAGCAGCCGGCTGAAGGAGGCCTGATAGGCGCGCTCGAAGGCGGCACGGATGGTCGCCTCATCCACTCCGGTGGTGCCGTTCTCCACAGACACCGGCAGCGGCACGGCGACCGTGTGGGTCTGGCCGATGTAATGCATGTCGAGTTCGAAGACGAGGTCGATGCGCTCGACGCTGAGCCCGGCGGACTCCACCACCGCACGGGCGGCGGCGGCCTCCTCGACCATGCGGCGGTCGAGCGAGCCGGCGTCGATCCCCGCCAGCGGCAGGTTCACCGTCTGCACCTGATCGTGGCGGATGTCGGCGATGACGCAACCGAGTGCGGAGGTCACGCCGGGGAAGCGCGGCACCAGCGCCGCCTTCAGCCCGACCTCCTTGATCAGCGCGCCGACATGCAGCGCGCCGCCGCCGCCGAAGGGCACGGCGGCGAACTTGGCCGGGTCGTGGCCTCGCTCGATGGAGACGAGGCGGATGGCGCCGGCCATCTTGCTGTTGGCGATGCGCACCACCGCCTCCGCCGCCGCCATGACGTCGAGGCCGAGCGGTTCGGCGACATGGGTGGCGATGGCCTTGCGGGCGGCGTCGACGTCCAGCCGCGCCAGCTTGCCGCCGATGGGACGCTCGGCATTGATGCGGCCGAGCAGGACATTGGCGTCGGTCAGGGTCGGGCGGGTGTTGCCCTGGCCATAGCAGACCGGCCCCGGCCGCGAGCCGGCGCTCTCCGGACCGACCTGCAGCATGCCACCGGGATCGACCCCGGCGATGGAACCGCCGCCGGCGCCGATGGTGGTGATCTCGATCATCGGCGTGCGGACGACCAGACCGAAATCGATGGTGGTCTGGGCGGCCAGCATGGTCTGCCCCTCCACCACCAGCGACACGTCGAAGCTGGTGCCGCCGAGGTCGCCGGTGATGACGTTGGGAAAGCCCGCCGCCTTGGAGATCGCCGCCGCGGCGATGACGCCGGCCGCCGGCCCCGACAAAGCGGTGCGCACCGGCAGCCGACGGGCGGTGTCGGTGGACATCACGCCGCCGTTGGACTGCACGATGTGGAAGCGGCCGCCGAACCCTTCGCCGGCCAGCGCGTTGTCGAGCTTGGCGAGATAGCTGCCGACCACCGGCTGGAGATAGGCGTTCAGCGCGGTGGTCGAGGTGCGCTCGAACTCGCGGATTTCCGGCAGGATGCGCGAGGAGCATTCGAGGTTGGCGTTCGGCCACACCTCGCGCGCCGCCTCCAGCGCCGCCAGCTCGTTGACCGGATTGGCGTAGGCGTTGATGAAGACGATGGCGAGCGCCTCCGCCCCCTGGTCAGCCAGCCGGCGGGCGCAAGCGCGCACCTCCTCCGGGTCGATCCCGGTGCGGATGGTGCCGTCGGCCAGCGTGCGCTCCGCCACCTCCAGCCGCATGTCGCGGTCGACGACGGGGACGAAATCGCCCCACAGGCCCCAGGTGTGGCGGCGGTCGCGGCGGCGCATCTCCAGCACGTCGCGGAAGCCGGCGGTGGTGATCAGGCCGACCTTGGCGCCCTTGCGCTCCAAGAGCGCGTTGGTGCCGACGGTGGTGCCGTGGACGATGGAGCCCAGGTCCGCCACCGGGCCGAAGCTCTGCAGGCCGGCGAGGAAGCCGACCGCCTCGTCGCCGCGGTTGGACGGGACCTTGGCGGTGCGAAAACTGCCGCGCTCCTCGTCGTAATGGAACAGGTCGGTGAAGGTGCCGCCGACATCGACGCCGACGATGGCGCCCTTGGGGGCACCCTTGGAGATACCGTTGCTCATGGTCTTGGATCCCGGATTCGTCAGGCGGCGGGGATTTCGCGCAAGGTCGCGGTGGCGGCGATGTCGAGCACGCCGTCGTCGGTCAGCGCCACGCCATAGGCGCTGCATGCCGCGTCACGGCCGAGGTAGCCGAGCCGCACGTCGCGGGCGACGGCCTCCGCATCGCGCCGTTTCGGGTCGCCCCAGCCGCCGCCGCCCGGCGTTTCCAGCCGCACGCGCTGGCCATCGCGGATCTTCACGTCGGTGACTTTCGAAGCGAGCGGCGGCGACTTCTCGCCTTCGTCGCTCTGCCAGGTGAAGCGGTTCAGCGCCGCAGGAGTACCGCCTGCCACGCCGAAGGGCGCGAAGACGCCGCGCTCGCCCAGCAGGAAGACGTCGGCGTCGGTCAGCGCCTCGATCTCGTAAACCGCACCCAGGCCGCCGCGGTGCAGGCCGGCACCGGCTGAGTCCGGACGCAGCGCCCATTGGGTGAACATCACCGGATAGGCCGCTTCCAGGATTTCAACCGGCGGGATGGTGGCGGTGGAGATCGGATTGTTGGCGTGGTTCAGCCCGTCCGTTTCCGGATTGCCGCCCAGGCCCCCGCCGAAGAAGGAGAACATCACCCAGCGCGAGCCGTCCTTGCGGTGGCCGGCCAGCGACAGCGCGTTGATGGTGCCGAACGGAGCGGCGGTGGCGCGGGCCGGATCGGCAAGCGCCAGCGCACCGAACACCACGCCGATGACGCGCAGGATCGTCTCGGTATAGCCGCCCACCGGCTTCGGCGGCTTGACCGCCAGCAGGGTGCTTTCGGGGATCACGAAGGTGATCGGGTTGAGGCAGCCGGCATTGGCCGGCACGTCGGTGAAGACATGCTTCAGCGCGACGTAGCAGCAGGCCACCGCCGTTGAATAGGCGATGTTCAGCGGCCCGGCACAGGGCACCGACGAGCGCGAGAAATCCAGCGTCATCCGGTCGCCGGCGATGGTCAGGTCCAGCGCGATCAGCAGCCGGTCGGCCGTGATGCCGTCATTGTCGAGATAATCCTCGAAGCTGTAGACGCCATCCGGCAGCTTGGACACGGCGCTGCGCATCAGCGCGTCGGCCCGCGCGGTGAAGGCCTCGAAAGCGGCGGCGACCGTCTCCTCGCCATGCTCGTCCAGCAGTTCGGTCAGGCGGCGCACGCCCAGATCCAGCGCGTTCAGCTGCCCGTTCAGGTCGCCGTAGTTCGACACCGGCACGCGCGAGTTCGCGGCGAGGATCGCCAGCAAATCGTGGTTCATCGCGCCGGCCTTGACCAGCTTCACCGGCGGGATGCGCACGCCTTCCTGGAAGCTGTCGGTGGCGCGGGCATTGAAGTTGCCCGGCACATTGCCGCCGATGTCGAGCCAATGGCCGACCGACGCCATCCAGCAGAACAGTTGGCCCTGCCGGAAGATCGGCCGCACCAGACGGAAATCGTTCAGGTGGGTGCCGCCGTCATAGGGATCGTTGAACAGGAAGATGTCGTCCGGGTGGAGGTCGCCCTCGCGCGCCACCTTGTCGATCACCGCCTTGACCGCGAAGGCCATGGCGCCGACGAAGATCGGCAAACCGTTGGTGCCCTGCACCAGCGTGGCGCCGGTCTCGGCATGGTAGAGGCCATGGCAGGCGTCGCGCGCCTCGGCGATGATCGGGTTGAAGGCGGAGCGGTAGAGCGTCGCGTCCATTTCGTCGGCGATCTGCTCCAGCCGGCCCTTCAGGACGGCGAGCGTGACGGGGTCGATTGCGGTCTTCATGGTCATGCTGCGTCCTCCCGCTTGGCGGGGCCAAAGTCCTTGTAAGTCTCGCCGAGTGCCAGCATCTCCGGCGTGCCGATCAGGTCGTTCAACGCGTTGAAGTCGAACATGCGGTCGCGGAACGGCTGGGTGGTGCCGTGCTGCGCCAGCGAGGCGTAATAGTCCTGCGCCTGCCGGGCGAGCGCCCGCACGATGCCGCCGGGGAAGATCACCAGCCGGTAGCCCAGCTCGCCGAGTTCCGATGCGGAGCTGATCGGCGTCTGCCCGCCCTCCACCATGTTGGCGAGCAGCGGGCGGATGCCGCCCAGGTCGGCGGCGATGGCGGAGAGCTGCTCGCGGCTCTTGGGCGCCTCGACGAACAGCACATCGGCGCCGGCCTCGACATAGAGCCGGGCGCGGTCCAGCGCCGCGGAGACGCCCTCCACCGCCACCGCGTCGGTGCGGGCGACGATCAGGGTGTTTTCGCTGGCGCGGGCATCGACCGCCGCCTTGATCTTGCCGGCCATTTCGCCGGCCGGAATCACCGCCTTGTCGGTCAGATGGCCGCAGCGCTTGGGAAAGCTCTGGTCCTCAAGCTGCAAGGCGGTGGCGCCGGCGCGCTCGAACATGCGCACGGTGCGCTGCACGTTCAGGGCGTTGCCGTATCCGGTGTCGGCATCGACGATCAGCGGCGTCGGCACGCGGTCGCGCACCAGGGCGATGGTGTCCGCCACCTCGCTGACCGAGACCAGCCCGATGTCGGGCCGGCCGAGCCGGGTATAGGCGATGGCGGCACCGGACAGATACAGCGCCTCGAATCCCGCACGCGCCGCCATGGAAGCGGTGAAGGCGTCATAGACTCCGGGCGCCAGGACGACGCGGTCCTGGGCCAGTCGGTCCCGGAAACTGATGTTGGGGACGGTCATGTCAAGCGCTCCCCCCGGCGCCGGTCCGCGAAACGGTCGCGGCACCGCCGGGTCAGGGTTGGAAGATGTCGGGAGAGGGCCGGAGCGCGCATCGCTCACAGGCCGAGATAGGTGCGTTTCAACTCGGGGTCGCGCGCGATCTCGTCGGACGGTCCCGACAGTGCGAAGACGCCGTTTTCGAGGATGTAGGCCCGGCAGGCGACCTCCAGCGACTGGACGACATTCTGCTCCACCAGCAGGATCGCCAGCCCGTCGGCGTTCAGCTTGCGGATCAGCCCGAACATCTCCTCCACCACCAGCGGCGAGAGGCCGAGCGACGGTTCGTCGAGGATCAGCAGACGCGGCTCGGCCATCATGCCGCGGCCGATGGCCAGCATCTGCTGCTCGCCGCCGGACAGGGTGCCGGCGAATTGGCCTTCGCGTTCCTTCAGGCGGGGAAATGTCGCGAAGATGCGCTCCAGGTTCCGCGCCCGGTTCGGCTTGCCGCGGCGGTAGCTGCCCAATTCCAGATTCTCGCGGATCGACAGGTTGGGGAAGATCTTGCGGCCTTCCGGCACCTGGATCAGCCCCTCCTCGACGATGCGGGCGGCGGATTTCCCGTCGATGCGGGTGCCGCCGAAGCGGATCTCGCCGGTCCAGGCCGGCAGCACGCCCGACAGCACCTTGTTCAGCGTCGTCTTGCCGACGCCGTTGGAACCCAGCACCGTGACGATCTCGCCGGCATGGACGGCCATGTCGATGCCGCGCAACACCTCGGTCGCGCCATAGCCGGTCTTCAGGCCGCGGATTTCCAGAAGCTGCTCAGCCATGGGCCGCCCCCTCCGCCTTCAGCCGGGCGGCGGCGCCGTGGCCGAGATAGGCCTCGATCACGCGGGTGTCGGCGCAGACGGCGGCAGGAGGCCCCTCGGCGATCATGCGGCCCTGGGCCAGCACATAGACGCGCTCGCACAGGTTCATCACCGCCTGCATGACGTGTTCGATCATCAGGATCGTCACCCCTTCGTCGCGGATGCCCCGGATCACCGGGATGATGTCGCGGATCTCCGACGGGTTCAGTCCGGCCAGCACCTCGTCCAGCAACAACAGCTTGGGTTCGGTCGCCAGCGCGCGGGCCAGCTCCAGCCGCTTGCGCCCGGCCACCGTCAGCCCGCCGGCCGGCCGGTCGAGTTCGGCGCCCAGCCCGACCCGGTGCGCCACCTCGCGCGCCTTGGCGATGGCATCGGCGCGCCTGGCATGGCGCAGATAGGCGCCGACCGCGATGTTCTCGCACACCGTCAGCCCGGCGAAGGGCTGGACGATCTGGAAGGTGCGGCCGATGCCGCGCTCGGCCCTTCGGTGCGGCTCCTCGGACGTGATGTCGGTGCCCTCGAAGCGGATGCGTCCGTCGGTGGGGGCGATGAAGCCGGAGATCATCGAGAACAGCGTGGTCTTGCCGGCGCCGTTCGGACCGATCAGCCCGACGATGCCGCCGGGCTCCAGCGCCAGCGTCGCGCTGTCCACCGCCATCAGCCCGCCGAACCGCTTGGAAACGCCGTCAACGGCCAGCATGGGAAACCTCCTTGGGACCGCGCGTCACCATTCCCCGGCCACGGTCGCGCAGCCGCTCCAGCAGGCCCAGGATGCCGCCGCGGGCAAAGGCGACGGCCAGCACCAGCACGCCGCCGAAGACGATCAGGTCGATGCCGGGGATGCGGCCGGCGAACTGCTTGGCGACCTCGCCCAGCCCGTGCAGGGTCAGCGCCCCCACCACCGGGCCGAAGACGGTGCCGACGCCGCCGATGATCGGGGCCAGCAGAAGCTCCACCGAAATCCAGCTGCCATAGGCGATGTTGGCGTCGATGTAGAGGAAATACTGGGCATAAAGGCAGCCGGACAGCGCCGTCACCCCGCCGGACAGGGCGATGGCCCGCAGCTTCACCGTCAGGGAATTGACGCCCAGCGCCTTGGCGGCATCCTCGTTCTCGCGCACCGCCACCAGCTGCGCCCCGAAGCGGGACCGTTGGATCCAGCGCGTCAGCAGCAGCGTTGCGGCGACGAAGGCCAGCACCAGCCAGTAGAAGACGGCGCGGTCGTCGAATTGCAGGTTGGCCGGGCGGACGTCCAGCTTGATCA
This sequence comes from Azospirillum humicireducens, assembly GCF_001639105.2. Lineage (NCBI taxonomy): Bacteria > Pseudomonadati > Pseudomonadota > Alphaproteobacteria > Rhodospirillales > Azospirillaceae > Azospirillum > Azospirillum humicireducens. The sequence continues at coordinate 909,193 of NZ_CP028903.1, read as the reverse complement.
GCAGGCCGGCAGCGCCGCCGGTGACGGAGGCGGCGTTGGCGAGGATGCGGAACACCTCGGCGAAGGCCAGCGTCACCAGCGCGAAGTAGGAGCCGCGCAGGCCCGACCGGAAGCTGAGGAAGCCGATGACCCAGCCGACCAGGGCGCCGGCCGTTGTCGCCAGCGCCAGACCGGCCCAGGCGTTGACGCCGTAGCGCAACTGCAGGATCGCCGTCACATAGGCGCCGGTGCCGAAGAAGGCGGCATGGCCGAAGCTGAACTGGCCGCCGAAGCCGCCCAGGATGTTCCAGCCCTGCGCGCCCAGCGACACGATCAACGTGAAGACCAGGAAGTTCAACACCGTGCTGGAGGTCACCGCCAGCGGCAGCAGTGCCGCCAGGACGGTCAGGACGGCGATCGGGATCAGGTCGCGCGCGGTCATGCCTTGGCTCCGAACAGTCCGGTCGGCCGCACCAGCAGCACGGCGATGAAGATCAGGAAGATGCCGATCTGGCCCAGGCTGTCGCCCAGGAACAGGCCGCACAGGCTCTCCACCACGCCGATGAACAGGCCGCCCAGCAACGCGCCGGGGATCGAGCCCATGCCGCCCAGCACCACCACCGTGAAGGCGACCAGCACGAAGGCGCCGCCGATGCGCGGATTGACGTAGAAGGTCGGCATCAGCAGCCCCGCCGCCACGGCAAGGCAGGCGCAGCCGAGCCCGAAGGTGACGGCATAGATGTGCGGCACGTCGATGCCGACCAGATTGGCGCCCAGCTTCTCCTTGGCGACGGCGCGGATCGCCTTGCCGGTGTCGGTGCGGTTCAGCACCAGCCACAGCAGGCCGGTCACCACCACCGCCACCCCCAGCCCGATCACCCGCGGGTAGGAGAGCAGCAGCGGCCCCAGCGCCACCACCTGGAAGGAATAGTCGGTGTCGAGCGTGCGGGTGTCCGACTGGAACAGCGCCAGCAGCACATTCTCCAGCATGATGGACAGGCCGAGCGTGACCAGCAGGATGTTGCCGTCGTCGCCGTGGCTGGCCGGGCCGACGACGAAGCGCTGCAGGCCATAGCCGAGCGCGAACATCAGCGGCACCAGCGGCAGGATGGCCAGATAGGGGTCCATCCCCAGCCACGCCCAGGCCAGCCAGACCGCGAACATCGCGCAGGTCAGAAGCGCGCCATGGGCGAAGTTGATGATGTGGAGCACGCCGTAGATCAGCGTCAGGCCGAGCGCGATCAGCGCATAGACCGCACCGGTCATCAGACCGTTCAGCGCCGCTTCCAGGATGATCTGAGGTGAATACATGGCAGCCCGCGCATGAGGGGAATGGTCCCCCCGCCCGCGGCACGGATCGCCGGCCGGCGGCGCCCTGCGGCGGATGGGGGGAATGCGGAGATGCGACGGCGGAAAAAGGGATCAGGCCGCCGGGAAGTTGGCCTTCGCCTCGGCGAACGCTTCGGGGTGGATCACCTTGATGTCGCTGCCCTGGATCTGGGTGTTGATCGGGGTGGCGCCTTCATTCTGGCCGTTCACGAACTTCGTCGGGCCGTAGGGCATGATGTGGCCGGCGAAGCTGGAGGCGTTCAGCGCCTCGATGATCTTCCTGCGGTCGGCGGAGCCGGCGCGCTCGATGGCATCGGCCAGCAGCAGCAGGTTCGAATAGTTCAGCGGCACATTGTAGGCGAAGGATTTGCCCTGGTCCTCCACCGCCTTGCGCAAGGCCAGCGCCTTGGGGTTCTTCGGATCGTGCCAGTGGTTGCAGTCGATGACGTTCTGGGCCGCCTGCGGGAATTCCTTGACGAAGCGCCCGTTCGACGCCGCACCGCCCAGGATGGCGTAGATGCCCTTGGGCTTGATGCGCTGCTGCTGCATGGTGCGGGCGAGCAGGACGAACTCGCCGTAATAATTGGACGGGATCACCAGATCCGGGTTCAGGGAGCGGATGCGCAGCGCCACGTTGGACATGTCGCGCGCCGGGGTCGGGTGGGCGATGGTCTCCAGCACCTCGAAGCCGCGCTTGGGCAGTTCGGTCTGCAGCAGCTTGGCGAGGCCTGAGCCGAACAGCCCATCCTCATGCACCAGCACGACGGTCCTGGCCGGCTTGCCCGCCTTCTCGTTGATGGCGGTGAGGTTGTCCAGCGCCACCGTCGTGACCTTGCCGAAGCCGGGGCTGAAGCGGAAGGTGTTGGCGAGGCCGCGCGCCATGATCTGGTCCGACACGCCGACATCGACCAGATAGGGCAGGTCGTAGCGCGCCGCCGCCTGGGACGCGGCAAGGCAGATCGGGCTGGCGAAGCCGCCGACGATGGCCGACACGCCTTCCGCCTGCATGCGTTCCACCTCTTGCGTGCCGGCTTCGGGGGTGGAGCGGGCGTCGCCGAACACCATCTCGATTTTTGCGCCGCCCAGCGACTTGATGCCGCCGGCCGCGTTGATCTCGTTGATCGCGATCTCCGCGCCCAGCCGGCCGAGGTCGCCGTCATGGGCCAGCGCGCCGGTCACCGGCTGGAGGATGCCGATCTTCACCACCGGGGTCTGCGCCCGCAGGATCGACGGGGCGGCCACCGGCACGGCGGCGAAAGCAGCGGCTGCGGCACCGGCCTTCAGCACGGTGCGGCGGGAAATCCCGCAAAGCGCGGGATCCTGAACCGAACGTCCCATAACGCTCAACTCCTCTGTTTGATGACCCGCGCTGCGCGGGTGGGCTTTTCGCCCGATTTGCCTTTGTCGGTCTTGGTCTTGTCGGTCTTGGTCTTGTCGCTGCTGCGCGGCCGGCCCAGCGCCGGGCTCCAGCGCCGTTCGCCGTCCTTGCCGGTGCGCACGAGATCCATGTGGAAGCTGTAGCGGTCGGGCCGGTACTGCGCGTGAAGATGCTCGACGCCGCGGCCCGACGGTTCATAGACGATGCGGGTCAGCGTCAGCAGCGGCGATCCGATCTCCAGGTCCAGCGCCGCCGCGGCCTCCGGCCCGGCCAGTGTGGCGTTGATCGCCTGGGTCGCCCGGTCGGTTTCCACGCCCGACCGTTCGATCAACTCCAGCAGCGGGCGCGCCGCCAGTTCGGCCTCAGAATAGGTCAGGCCGATCCATTCCGGCACATGGGTGGTCAGGTAGGAGAAGGGCTCCCCATCGATGAGCCGCACGCGCACCGACCGCTGGACCCGCTCCCCCGGCTGCAGCCCCAGGCTTGCGGCGATGGCCTCTGACGGCACCAGATAACCGAAGGACAGCAGCCGCACGTCGGTGCTGCGCCCCATGTCGATCAGGTGCGACAGCACGTTGGACAGATCGGCGACGATGGGGCGGACGGCGCGCGTGTCGTGCACGAAGGTGCCGGAGCCGGGCTTGCGCTGCACCAACCCTTCCTTTTCCAACAGGTCGAGCGCACGGCGCACGGTGACCCGCGACACGGCATGTTCGGCCGCCAGCGCCGGTTCTCCCGGCAGGCGCGCGCCCGGCGGCAGTTCGCCGGCGACGATGCGGTCGCGCAGCAGCAGATAGATCCTGCGCGCTTTCAGAGGTTCGACCGCCGACTTCACGGTGCTCCGCCTCCCCCTGTCGTTGGAAACCGGTTCCTGCCTCTTCATCAGACAGGAACCTGTATGATCTATAATACAGGTTTGGTCAACGGCGATGTTCGGCGTGTGAACGGTTCGCCGAACGAGCGGCAGGGCGGTGCGATGCCATGGCGGGCTTGTTGCCAATCCATGAAACCGCAAAGCCGCGCAACATCGTGACCAGGAGGCGAAAAATTCTCCGAAACTTTGTAAAGACATGATAATGGATTGCGATTTTGGAATGAAAGAAAACGAACATCATTAAGATATCAGGGTTTTCCTCAGGTCGCCCTTGGGTTCTGGAGAGCTATCTCTTGACGCTGAAAATTGGTGATTTCGCTCACCGGCCCAAGCATGGGCGCAACAGGGGGAGGCAGGCGAATGTCATGGGTAACCGACACCACCATAAGGATGAAGTCTCTGGTCAGCTTCGCCATCGTCATGCTGTTCACTCTATGCCTCGGTGCCTTTGCCATTGACAGGCTTTCCGTTGTGAACGATGAGGCTGCGGAAATCCGGGACAACTGGCTGCCCAGCGTCAAATCCATCGGTGAACTGCGTGCGGCTTTCGACTTCTATCGGATCCTTGAAGGAGCTCATATCGCCTCGGAGACTCCTGAGGACTATAAGGTCGAGGAAGACACGATGCAGGTCGTCCTGAACAGCTTTCAAAAGGCGAATCAGGCCTATGCCGCGCTGCTGACGCCGGGTTGGGAGACGGAAAACCATCGGAAGTTCATCGCGCTGTGGGAAAGCTATCTGTCCATCAGCCAGCAGAAGCTGCTGCCCGCGTCGCGGGCCAACCGGAATCAGGAGGCTGCGACGCTTTTCCGCGGAGACTCCCGCGTGGCGTACCGGTCCGCCAAGAAGATTCTGGATGAACTGACGGAGTTCAACACCAGGAATGGGGCCGAATCCGCCACCCGCGGCGAGCAGGTCTTCCTGAAGAGTAGAATCCTGATCGTCATGGCGCTCGGCTTCGTCATGGTGGTTTGCATCGGCGCCGCCTGGATGATGATCGCGACAGTGTCGCGGCCGATCCACGCCATCACCGGCACGATGGGCCGGCTTGCCGCCCGCGACCTGTCGGCCGAGGTGAGCGGCACCGGGCGGGGCGACGAACTGGGCTCCATGGCGCGGGCGGTCCAGGTGTTCAAGGACGGGCTGGTGCAGGCCGACCGGCTGGCGGCGGAACAGGCGGCGGAGCAGGCCGCCAAGCTGCGCCGGACAGAAAAGATCGAGCAGCTGATCTCCCATTTCGACCGTGCGGCCGCCTCCGCCCTGCGCACTGTATCGTCGGCCGCTTCCGAGTTGGACGCGACGGCGCAGAGCATGGTGGCGATGGCGCAGCAGACCAATTCCCAGGCCGGGGCCGTCGCCGCGGCGGCGGAGCAGACCAGCGCCAACGTGCAGACCGTCGCCACCGCCACGGAGCAGATGAGCAGTTCGATCCGTGAGATCAGCCAGCAGGTCACCAACTCGACCCGCATTGCCGCGCAGGCGGTGGAAGAGGCATCGCGGACCAACGACACGGTGCGCGGTCTGGCCGATGCNCCGGCGAAGCGGGCAAGGGCTTCGCCGTCGTCGCCGGGGAAGTGAAGTCGCTGGCTGCCCAGACCGCCAAGGCGACCGACGAGATCGCCAGCCAGATCGCTGCGATCCAGTCGGCCACGTCCGGCGCCGTCGCCGCCATCGGCGGGATCAGCGGAACCATCACCAGCATCAACGACATTTCCACCGCAATCGCGGCTGCCATCGAAGAGCAGGGGGCGGCGACCAACGAAATCTCCCGCAACGTGCAGCAGGCCGCGGTCGGGACGCAGGAGGTCTCCGACAACATCGTCCAGGTGACGCAGACGGCGGGAGAGACCGGCAGCGCCGCCGGTCAGGTCCAGTCGGCCGCCGGCGAATTGGCCCGGCAGTCGGAAACCCTGCGCCACGAGGTGGAGCAGTTCCTGGCGTCGATCAAGGCGGCATAAGGCGGAGACCGGGAGCGCCGCGCGAAAGGCCGGCGCTCCCGATCCTCTTTCGATGTCTTCCGGTCAGCTGTGCAGGCCCGGCGCTTCCTGGCCGGTGCTCGCCACATACTCGGTATAGCCGCCGCCATACTGGTGTATGCCGTCCGGCGTCAGCTCCAGCACGCGGTTGGACAGCGCGGCCAGGAAATGCCGGTCGTGCGAGACGAACAGCATGGTGCCCTCATACGCCCCCAGCGCCGCGATCAGCATCTGCTTGGTGTCGAGGTCGAGGTGGTTGGTCGGTTCGTCCAGCACCAGGAAGTTCGGCGGGTTGAACAGCATGATCGCCATCACCAGCCGGGCCTTCTCGCCGCCCGACAGCACGCGGCACTTCTTCTCCACATCGTCGCCGGAAAAGCCGAAGCAGCCGGCCAGCGCCCGCAGCGATCCCTGGCTCGCCTGCGGGAAATGCGCCTCCAGCGATTCGAAGATGGTCTGGTCGCCGTCAAGCAGTTCCATGGCGTGCTGGGAGAAATAGCCCATCCTGACACTGCCGCCGATGGTCACGGTGCCGGCATCGGGCTCGGCCGCGCCGGCGATCAGCTTCAGCAGGGTCGATTTGCCGGCGCCGTTGACGCCCATGACGCACCAGCGCTCCTTGCGGCGGATGGTCAGATCGAACCCCTGATAGATCGCCCGGCCGCCATAGCCCTTGTGCACGTTCTTCAGAACCGCGACGTCGTCGCCGGAGCGCGGGGCCGGCGGGAAGTCGAAGGTCACGACCTGCCGGCGCTTGGGCGGTTCGAAGCGTTCGATCTTGTCCAGCTTCTTCACCCGGCTCTGCACCTGGGAAGCGTGCGAGGCGCGGGCCTTGAAGCGCTCGATGAATTTCAGTTCCTTCGCCAGCATGGCCTGCTGCCGCTCGAACTGCGCCTCCTGCTGCTTCTCCTTCAACGCCCGCTGCTTCTCGTAGAAGCTGTAGTCGCCGGAATAGCTGGTCAGCGTTCCGCCGTCGATCTCGATGATCTTGGTGACGATGCGGTTCATGAACTCGCGGTCGTGCGAGGTCATCAGCAGGGCGCCTTCATAGCCCTTCAGGAAGCCTTCCAGCCAGATCAGGCTTTCGATGTCCAGGTGGTTGCTCGGCTCGTCCAGCAGCATGGCGTCGGGCCGCATCAGCAGGATGCGGGCGAGCGCCACGCGCATCTTCCAGCCGCCCGACAGGCCGCCGACATCGCCGTCCATCATCTCCTGGCTGAAGCTCAGGCCCGCCAGAACCTCGCGGGCCTTGCCCTCCAGCTCGTAGCCGCCGAGCTCGTCGAAGCGCGCCTGCACCTCGCCGTAGCGCTCGATGATGGCGTCCATCTCGTCGGCGCGGTCGGGGTCGGCCATCGCCGCTTCCAGCTCGGCCAGTTCCGCCGCGACGACGCTGACCGGACCGGCGCCGTCCATGACCTCGGCCACCGCGCTGCGGCCGGACATCTCGCCGACATCCTGGTTGAAATAGCCGATGCTGACCTGCTTTTCGATGGCGACCTGACCGCCGTCCGGCTGCTCCTCGCCGGTGATCATGCGGAACAGGGTGGTCTTGCCCGCACCGTTGGGACCGACGAGGCCGATCTTCTCACCCCGGTTCAGTGCCGCAGAGGCCTCCAGGAAAAGAATGCGGTGACCATTCTGCTTGCTGACAGTGTCGAAACGAATCATATCCGGCTGAATTCCCGTGGCGTGGTTGGCCCCTTATGCCACAGGACGCACCGGCCGGTCAGTAGTCGCCGAGCGACCGTTCCATTTCCGAGACGAGACGGTCGGCAAGCCTGATCGAGCGGTGCAGGTCGTCCGCGCTCATGCCCAGGCCGGGATCCTCCACCACCGGGAAGCTCTCCGCCCGGTCGACCCCCATGGCCCTGGCGGAGACCAGCACCTCGTAGCAGCGGTTGTCTTCGTTGAACAGGCATTCTGTCTGGAAGCCGCGGGCGTCGCTTTCGGCCCACATGATCGCTTTGCTCATGGCTTTGATCCTTGGATGAGATGTGTCGGAGCAGGGTGGGGGGAGCCGGTTTGGCGGGCTCCCCCCACCACGGTGTCACTTGGCGAGCGCCGCTTCCTTGCGGGCGGCATCCTTGCGGCCGGCAGGCTTTGCCGGAGATTGGACCTCGGCCGTTGCCGGCTCCTGGGCGGAGGGCTCGGCATAGGCGCGTCCATAGTAGCTGTCGATGAGCAGCTGCCTGATTTCGGCGACCAGCGGATAGCGCGGGTTGGCGCCGGTGCACTGGTCGTCGAAGGCCGCCTCGGCAATCGCATCGACCCGCGCCAGGAAGGCCGCCTCCGGCACGCCTGCCGCCTGGATCGAGGCCGGGATCTCCAAAGCCTGCTTCAACTCCTCGACCCAGCCGATCAGCTTCTCGACCCGCTCATGGTCGCGGCTGCCGCCGAGATCCAGATGGCGGGCGATCTGCGCATAGCGCGCCACGCCCTTGGGCCGGTCATACTGGCTGAACGCCGTCTGCTTGGTCGGGATGTCCGCCGCGTTGTAGCGGATCACGTTGGCGATCAGCAGGGCGTTGGCGATGCCGTGCGGAATGTGGAACTCCGCCCCCAGCTTGTGCGCCATCGAATGGCAGACGCCGAGGAAGGCGTTGGCAAAGGCGATGCCGGCCAGCGTCGCCGCGTTGTGAACCAGCTCCCGCGCCTTCGGGTCCTTCGAGCCGTTGCGGTAGGCAGAGGGCAGATGCTCCTTCAACAGCTTCAGCGCCTGCAGCGCCTGACCGTCCGAATACTCGTTCGCCACCACCGAGACATAGGCCTCCAGCGCGTGGGTCACCGCGTCGATGCCGCCAGCCGCCGTCAGCCCCTTGGGCATGTCCATCACCAGATTGGCGTCGATGATCGCCAGCGTCGGCGTCAGCTCGTAATCGGCGATCGGGTACTTGGTTCCGGTGCGCTCGTCGGTCACAACCGCAAACGGGGTGACTTCGGAGCCCGTGCCCGAGGTGGTCGGCACCGCCACCAGCTGCGCCTTCACGCCCAGCTTGGGGAAGGTGTAGATGCGCTTGCGGATGTCCATGAAGCGCAGCGCCAGATCCTCGAACGCCACCTCGGGCGCCTCGTACATCACCCAGATGATCTTGGCCGCATCCATCGGCGAGCCGCCGCCCAGCGCCAGGATCACGTCGGGCTGGAAGGCATTCGCCAGAGCGACACCCTTGCGCACCACCGCCAGCGTCGGGTCGGCGCTGACCTCGAAGAAGGTCTCGACCTCCAGCCCCAGCGACTTCAGCACGCGGACGCTGTCGGCGACATGGCCGTTCTCGAACAGGAAGCGGTCGGTGACGATCAGGCAGCGCTTCTTGCCGCGCAGCTCCTCAAGCGCGAAGGGCAGGCAGCCGCGGCGGAAATAGATCGACTTGGGCAGCTTGTGCCACAGCATGTTCTCCGCCCTCTTCGCCACCGTCTTCTTGTTGATGAGATGCTGCGGCCCGACATTCTCGGAGATCGAGTTGCCGCCCCACGAGCCGCAGCCCAGCGTCAGCGAGGGCGCGAGGCGGAAGTTGTAGAGGTCGCCGATGCCGCCATGGGACGACGGCGTGTTGATCAGGATGCGGGCGGTCTTCATCCGGTCGCCGAAATGGCGGATGCGGTCGGCCTGCTGGTCCTGGTCGGTGTAGAGGACCGAGGTGTGGCCGATTCCGCCCAGCGCCACCAGGGCGGCGGCCTTGTCGCAAGCCTCGGGGAAGTCCTTGGCGCGGTAGAGCGCCAGGGTGGGCGACAGCTTCTCGTGGGCGAAGGGTTCGCTGTCGGCGATGTCGGTGACTTCGGCGATCAGCACCTTGGTGGCATGCGGCACGGTCAGGCCGGCCATGGCGGCGATGGCATGGGCGGGCTGGCCGACGATGTCGGCATTCAGATGGCCGTCGGTCAGCAGCACCTTGCGCACGGCGTCGGCCTCGCGGGCCGACAGGATGTAGCCGCCATGGTGGGCGAAGCGGTCGCGCACGGCGTCATAGACGGCATCGACCACCACCGCCGACTGTTCGGACGCGCAGACCACGCCGTTGTCGAAGGTCTTGGACATCAGGATGGAGGCCACCGCCCGCTTGATGTCGGCGAACTCGTCGATGACGGCCGGGGTGTTGCCGGCGCCGACGCCGATGGCGGGCTTGCCCGACGAATAGGCGGCCTTGACCATGCCCGGCCCGCCGGTGGCGAGGATCAGGTTGATGTCGGGATGGTGCATGACGGCGTTGGAGAGCTCCAGCGAGGGCTCGTCGATCCAGCCGATGATGTCGTCGGGCGCGCCGGCCTCGACCGCGGCGGCAAGCACCAGGCGGGCGGCCTCGCAGGTCGATTTGCGGGCGCGGGGATGGGGAGAGAGGACCAGCCCGTTGCGGGTCTTCAGCGCGATCAGCGCCTTGAAGATGGCGGTGGAGGTCGGGTTGGTGGTGGGGACGATGCCGCAGATCAGGCCGACCGGCTCGGCGATGGTGAGGATGCCGGCATCATCGTCTTCCGACAGCACGCCGCAGGTCTTGTCGTCCTTGTACTTGTTGTAGATGTATTCGGCGGCGAAGTGGTTCTTGATGACCTTGTCCTCCATCACGCCCATGCCGGTCTCCGCCACCGCCATCTTGGCGAGCGGGATGCGGGCGTCGGCGGCGGCAAGCGCCGCGCTGCGGAAGATCAGGTCCACCTTCTCCTGCGGATACTCGGCAAAGCGCGCCTGCGCAGCCTTCACCCGCGCAATCAGGGCGTTCAGGTCGGTGAGGGATTTGACAGTCGTAACCATGATCGGGCGTCTCCCGTCGGGTGTCGCCATGCGGCCGGCAACCGGGCCTGGAACCCGCCAAATCGCGGTTCCATGCGGTATGTAGGAAACCTACATCTTCCCTGAGGCCTTCGCAAGAGTGGTCATACCACTCACCGTCATGATTGATCTGGATCATGCGATAAGGAAAATCTTCCAAAAAATCATGAATAGATGATGGATTAATCCTAACAACCATAATGTAGTTTAACTACATAGAATACAGATGGCGGAGTGTGTGACGGCAGCCGCTTCGCCTGATTGATGAGATGAAGAGAAACGGTGAGACCGCTTGGCTCTCAGGGCTGGGCTGTGTCGATGGCATCCGTTTCACGGCCGATGAGAGCAGGTGTGGAACAGCACCGCCGGTCCTCAACCGATCCGCCGGAGTGCCAACCCCGTCGCGGCGATCCGGAAACAGCCATCCGCCGTCTCCTCCACCGTCTCGCCTTCGTCCAGACGGTAACTCTTCCCTTCCGGCACCCAGCCGGCGGGGCCGCGGAAGGTGACCATCTGGATGAAGCTGGTGACCTCGACGACCGAATGGACGGTGCCATCCTCGGCCCGCGCCTTGAACCGGCCGGTCTCCATGTCCTGACGCAACGGCATCCGACCGCTCCCTTTGCCCATCGCTGGCATCCCATAGGGTGCCACGGCGCCACCGGACCGGGGAAGCTCTTCCGCCATTAGTTTTATTTGTGGCTTCCGCGAGGAAACCTCGTTTGTTCGCGTGGCGCCGGGTTTCTATCGTCCGGCCATCACAACGAAGAATGGAGGTCGCAGTGATCGGAAGGCGGGGTTTCCTGGTGTCGACGGGCGGGGCGTTGCTGTTTTCCACAGCCGTTGCGCAGGCGGCGAACGGCAAGGAACCGGCGGCCGATGGGCTGGCGGGACGCATGGCGGCGCTGGAGGGGCGGACCGGTGGGCGGCTGGGTGTCGCGATGCTCGACACCGGGACCGGCCGGCTGCAGGGCTGGCGCGTGGACGAACGGTTCCCGATGTGCAGTACCTTCAAATTTCTTTTGGCTGCCGCCGTGCTGAAGGCGGTGGACCAGGGCAGGGAGCGGCTGGACCGGCGAATTCCGGTGACGTCGGCCGATCTGGTGCCCTATGCGCCGTTCGCGGAAACCCGGCTGAACGGCACGCCGCCGACGGTGGCCGAGCTGTGCGAGGCGACGATGACGCTCAGCGACAATGTGGCGGCCAACCTGCTGCTGCCGGGTGTCGGCAACCCGGCCGGCCTCACCGCCTTCCTGCGCGGCATCGGCGACAAGACCACCCGGCTCGACCGCAACGAACCGACGCTGAACACCGCGATTCCCGGCGATCCGCGCGACACCACCACCCCCGCCGCCATGGTGCGCAGCATGGAACGGCTGCTGGTGGGCGACGCGCTGCGTCCGGACTCCAGCCGGCAACTGGCCGACTGGATGATCGCCAACAAGACCGGGGACAAGCGGCTGCGCGCCGGGCTGCCGGCGGGCTGGCGGGTCGGCGACAAGACCGGGACGGGCACCAACGGCACCGCCAACGACATCGCCATCCTCTGGCCGGAGAACCGCCCGCCGTTGCTGGTCGCCAGCTACCTGACCCAGACGGCGAAGGATTTCAATCAGCACGATTCGATCCACGCCGAGGTGGCGCGGGCGGTGGCCGGCATCGTCGGCTGATGCAGCTCAGACGGGCGTGTCGGCAGGAGCCGCATGCGGCGGCCGGGCCCATCTGACGATGGCCCGTACGGCGTTCAAGGCGTTCACATTGTCCTGAATGGGAAAATGCCGCCGCAACTCGACGACCGCCGCCCATTCGCCGCTTTCGTGAAACGCCCTCTGAATGGCGGCGGCTTCATCCTGGCTGACGCTGAACATTCCGACCCCTCGGCCGACCTCGCGGACCGTAGCGCCGATCATGCCTCGCTGCCGGGTCCGGTTGCAAGCGGGGCCTGTCGCGAGGCGGCGGGTTCCGTCATGCGCCTTCCGTTTCAGCACCCGGTTCCAGGCCGCCGGACTCGTCGAAATAGTCGCCGGCGACGTCCGGTCCCCATTCCTGGACCAGCGCCACCTTCTTCTGCTTCAGCACCTCCACCCGCTTCTCGGCGCGGGAGACCTCCATGCCGGCGACCAGCGGCGGGATGCCGTAATAGAGGCCCCAGCCGACCGCCGCGGCGGTATACATCACCAGCCAGGCCAACGGGTCGGCGAAGATCTTCGCGGCGGCGCCGATGGTGTGCTGATGCTTCCACAGATCGATGGCGAAGGGCATGCAACCGCAGAAATTCAGCCCGCCGACGGTGATCGGGGCCGATTTGTCGGGATCGCGGTCGACGACATAGGCGACGATGGTCGGGATCATCCCGACTCCGAACAGGATCGAGGTCGGCAGCACGATCAGCGCCGCCGGGATGATCAGCAGGATCAGCGTAAGGGCGCCGCCCTTCTTCTTTTTCTTGCGCGCCATGGCGATCCTCCCCCCTCGATTCAGACTTTACGCGTTCCGGTCAGAAGGCGAAGAACAGGATGATGCCGGCGACCAGCACGGTCGACAACAGGCTGGACACGATGGCGGCGACCTGCCGCCCCGATGTCTCGATGATGGCGTTGCGGTCGGAGATGGTGTGGCGGATCTTGTCCATCTCCGCATCGGCCTCGCGATAGGCGATCTGCGCCGCTTCGAACTCCAGCCGGTCGCGGCGCAGCGCCTCGGGATCGTCGACCACCTTCAGCAGTTCGGTCAGCCGGCCGTTGTGCGCGGCGGCGTCGGCCATCTTGCGGACCTCCTGCTGCTGGGGCCGGTTGTGGAAGCGGCGGAAGGCGGGATCGAGCAGCGCCACCACCCAGGAGGCCAGATGCGTCAGCCCGTCCACGCCGGTGCGGGCCTGGATGTCGGACAGGATGGTCAGCATGGCGATGACCCGCCGCATCGGTTCCACCCCGCTGCCGAGCTGGGTGAACAGCAGCTCGTCGCCGCGCTTGTGGCGGGCGCCGAGGAAGGCGGCGATCTGGCGGTCGATGGGGTCCTTGTGGCGCTCGCCCCCCGCGGCGATCCAGTCCAACGCGCGGAGCAGTTCCGCCGGCGTCGTCGGCAGCTGCTTGGCGACCAGTGCGCTCATGCAGGGCATGGTCGGGTTCATCTCGTACAACACGCGCTCCACCCCCAGCCCGTGGGAGGAGCGGTCGAGGAAGCCGCGCAGCTGGTCGAAGGTCTGCACCAGCGGCACGAATTCAGGTTTGAAGTCGGACTGGACGTTGACCCAGAACATCGGCAGCTGGTTGGCGATCACCTCCGCCACCGCCTGGGGGGATTCGCTGCGCATGAAGGCGTCGGCCAGCATGGTGGCGATGCCGTCCGGCATCATCGCCCGGCCGCGGTAGCGGATGGGAGCGGTGGGATCGAGCGCGATGCAGACGCGCGCAACCAGCCGGTCGCCCTGACTGCCGCCCTTGCCGCTGGAGGCCGTCTGGATGGCGCTGCCCACCGCCTCCGCCCGCACCTCGTCGCCCATGGACCGCCGCAGCCATTTGTCCAGTTCCCCGCTTTCGATGACGCTGGCGGCGGCGGGGGCATGGCGGGCGAAGGCGCGGGCCAGCGTGCGGCAGTGCCAGTATTCTGCCCCCTGGAACTCCAGCGGCCGGGCGGCGCGGCGGGAGATCTGCGGCTGCTTCGGGCTGAGGCGGCGGCCGGCCACCCACAGATCGAGGTCGTTCAGCGTCCAGCGCTGCTTGGGATCGTCCACCAGCAGGCCGCGCACCACCTCGTTGATCGCCAGCGGCAGCCGGAGCTGCTGGACCAGGGCGGGGTAGGACCCCCGTTCCATCTTCGCCTGCAGAACGGCGTCGTCGTCCAGCCCGGCCAGCGGGTTGCGGCCCAACGCCAGGATCAGCAGGGTGACGCCCAGCGAATAGAGGTCGTCGGCCATCGTGCCGGTGCCGCGGCCGGCCGGGTTGGCCATGCCGCGCTCGATCGTTTCCAGCAGCACCGGCTGGCCATAGCCGGGCTGCGTCGACACGCAGTCGCCCAGCATCAGCCCGCCGGATGCGAGATCGCGGTAGAACAGGTTGGTCGGGCGGATCGCACCATGGACCACGCCGCGGCTCGACAGTTCCTTCAACGCCGACACCAGCGGATGGACGATCTGCCGGGTCAGCTGGTCTTCCGGCATCGGGTCGAGCGTGTCGGTCAGCGACCCCATCAGCCGCTTGCCGCCCGGCCGTTCGAACACCAGGCAGAAGCGCCGCCCGCGATCCTGCGGCCAGTCCACCAGCCCCCAGTCGAGCAGCCGCATGTGGGTGGCGTTGTCGAGGCTGCCCACCGTGGAGCAGATGTCCATCCGCGGCAGCACCGCGGCATGGCAGATGATGGCGAAGGGCTCGATCCGCTTTTCACGCAGCGCCTTGGCGGTGAAGGCATTGCCGCCGACGGCGTTCAGCAGGGGGACCGGCGCGCCGGGCTGGATTTCGTAGCGTTCGGCGAGCTTGACCGGTTCGGCGTTCGCCATCGCGGCGTTTCCCATCGTTGCGGTCTGGGCGTCGGATGGCATGAACGGCGGATCCCCGGGGCGTGCGAATGTGCGCAGGTCTTAGCTGGCGTAAAAAGGGCAAACAAACCCTTAACATGCGCGGGCGTAACACTATCGGATTGGACCGGAAAGGAAAACCCCCGCCGCGGTGTCGGAGCTTTGCGGGGTGCGGAAGCGGTTGGCAAGATTTACACGGATTTCACGAATTGAAGCACGGATTTCACGGATGTGGAGTCGCGAGGCGGCAGCTCTCGGGAAAAGCCGGAGCATCGCCAGGATCAAGAAAATCCGTGACATCCGTGTGTAAATCCGTGACATCCGTGTGTAAATCTTGCCAGCGCAGCCGGACGATCCAAAAGAGAAAGGGCCGCCTTTCAGCGACCCTTTCCGCAATTCTCCTCATCCAGCAGGGAGGCCGTTACCCGTTCTTGACCTTCACATAGGAGCCGGGCGCGTCCTCCAACGCGGGCAGGGCGCCGTCGCCGGGCTGCCGGGCCGGGACCTTGCCGTCGGCGAACTGGCCGACCCACTTGTTCCATTCCGGCCACCAGGAGCCGGGCGTCTGGGTCGCCTTCTCCAGCCACTCGTCGGAGGTCTTGGCCAGCTTGTCGCTGGTCCAATAGCAGTATTTGTTGGCCGCCGGCGGATTGACGACGCCGGCGATGTGGCCGGAGGCGCCGAGCACGAACTTGACCGGGCCGCTGAACAGCTGGGCACCGCTGTAGGTGCTCTTCCACGGGGCGATGTGGTCCTCGCGGGCCGACAGGAACAGCGACGGGACCTTGATCTTGCCCAGGTCGATCGGAACGCCCTTCAGCGTCACCGAACCGGGCTGCGCCAGCAGGTTCTTCTGGTACATGTTGCGCAGATAGAAGCTGTGCATCGCCGCCGGCATGCGGGTGCTGTCGCTGTTCCAGTACAGCAGGTCGAAGGGGAAGGGATCCTTGCCCAGCAGATAGTTGTTGACGACGAAGGACCAGATCAGGTCGTTGGCGCGCAGCATGTTGAAGGTGGTCGCCATCTTGGCGCCATCGAGATAGCCCTGCTCGGCCATCTGCCCTTCGATGAAGGTCAGCTGCTCCTCGTCGATGAAGATCGACAGCTCGCCGGCTTCGGCGAAGTCCAGCATCGTGGTGAAGAAGGTGGCCGACTTGATGCGGTCGTCCTTCTTGACCGCCATGTAGGCCAGCGTGGAGGCCAGCAGCGTGCCGCCCAGGCAGTAGCCGATGGCGTTGACGTCGCGCTCACCGGTCGCCTTCTGGATGGCGTCCAGCGCCGCCAGCGGGCCTTCGACCATGTAGTCCTCGAACCCCTTGGCCGCCAGCGTCTCGTCCGGGTTGACCCAGGACAGGACGAAGACGGTGTGGCCCTGGTCGACCGCCCACTTGATGAAGCTGTTCTTCTCGCGCAGGTCCAGGATGTAGAACTTGTTGATCCAGGGCGGCACGATCATCAGCGGGCGCTTGTTCACGTCCGGCGTGGTCGGCGTGTACTGGATCACCTGCATCAGGCTGGTCTGGAAGACCACCTTGCCCGGCGTGACCGCGATGTTCTTGCCCAGCTGGAAGGCATCGTAGTCGGTCATGGAGATGCGCAGCTCGCCCTTGCCGCGCTCCAGATCGGTCAGCAGATGCTCCAGCCCCTTGACCAGATTCTCGCCGCCGCTCTCGATGGTGGCGCGCAGAACCTCCGGATTCGTCATGACGAAGTTGGAGGGCGCCATCGCGTCGACGAACTGGCGGGTGTAGAAATCGACCTTCTTGGCGGTGTGGTCGTCCAGCCCCTCGACCTGGTTGACGGTCGACTGCATCCACCGGGCGCTCAGCAGGTAGGACTGCTTGATGAAGTCGAACAGCGTGTTCTCGTCCCAGGCGGCGTCCTTGAAGCGGCGGTCGTCCTTGGCCGGGGCGATGACCGGCTGGGTCTCCTGCCCGAAGAAGCGCTGGGTGGTGCGCTGCCACAGGGTCAGGTAGTCCTGCCACAGCGACATCTGCGCCTGCATCAGCTTGGCCGGATCGGCCATCATGCGGGTGGTCATCTCCAGGAAGGCATGGCCGACGCCCATCGGATCCGGGCTTTTCGGGCCGGCGCCGTCGGAGGCCTGGCGCGCGAGGAATTCGGAAACCAGCCGCTGGCTCTGTTCGGCGATGCGGGTCATCGCCCGCGACATCTCAACCGGGTCGGGCAGCTTGACGTCGGGCACCTGGGGGGAAGCCGGGGTGGAAGCCTGAGGGGGGGCCTTGGTCTCGGCCATGAGCACGGTCCTTCTTCTTTGGGCGGGTGTCGCGTCGTCGGTCACATCGTATGGCCACCATCATCCACAGTGCCCGGCTTTCACCAGATAGGGCTTTGGGCCTTGCGGACGGGCGGCTATACAGGCTTGCGGTCGATGTTATCAGGGGGCGTTCTGCACCATGTCGCTGTGGGTGGCGTGCGGCGGTCCAACCTTCTGGTGCGGTGCGGGAGAAATCCGGAACCTCTCATACACCGCTGGTGTGAACATTTCATTTCACCGATCGTCGCACAAGTGCGGCGTCACGGCCAGACACGGGGAAGGATGATGGTGACGGGCAGTCAGGAGGTCGGTCGGGGCAACGCGGCAGTCGGTCGGGTGTTTGGAACCCTGATCTTTGTAATGCCAATGATTTTCGGGTTGTCGGCCTGCAGCGACCGGGCACTGGACACCGGCCTTTTGGGCGCCGTCACCGGCCAGTCCTCGCCGGTCAGCGACAATACGTCGCCCATCCGCAGCATGACCGGCGAACGTACGGAATATCCGAACCTGGGCACGGTTCCCCCGCGCCCGACCGATCTGACCACCGAAGCGCAGCGCCAGGAGGCGATGGACCGCTTGGCCCAGGATCGTGCGGCATCTCGCCGCACGAAGGAACAGACGGAGGCGATCCAGGTGCCGGAACCGCTTCCCACCCCGATGGCGGTTCCGCCGAGGCCGGACCTGCGGCCGGGCAAGGGGTGAGGTTTCCTGGCAAAGAATAAGCCCCCGGCGGGATGGCCGGGGGCTTTTTTCGTTTGGNTTGTCCCGCGAAGCGGGGGAGGGTCGGGGTGGGGGCAAAGCACCTTCCTCCCCAAGAACCCCATCACTCCTGGATGAACGCCTTCACGTAGGACTGGCTCAGCGGCTGGATCAGATAGTCCAGCGGGGTGCGGGCGGAGAGCACGATGCGGGCTTCCACCGGCATGCCGGCCTTGATCTTCAGATGGCGGACTTCGTGGGAATCGGCGTCCTTCAGGCGGATGCGGGCCAGATAATAGTCCTGGCGGGTGGCGTTGTCGGTCAGGCGGTCGGCCGAGACGTAGGACACGGTGCCGTCGATGGTGCCGACGACGCGGCTGTCATAGGCGGTCAGCTGCACCTTCACCGGGAGGTCGACGGCCATCGACTTGATGTCCTTCGGCTGGATGCGGACTTCGGCCAGCAGGGCCTTGTCGTCGGGAACGATGTCCAGCACCGGCTCGTTGGCGGTGATGGTGCCGCCGACGGCCGGGTGGCCGTAGATCACGACGTTGCCGGCATCCGGCGCCTTGATGGTGCGGTTGTCCAGGCGGTTCCTGGCGTCGCGGATCTGCTCGGCCAGCTTCTGGGCGTCGCCGCGGGCCTTCTCCAGTTCCATCAGCACCTTCTCGCGGAAATCGCTGCGGCGGCGGACCAGATCGCCCTGGGCGTCGACCGCCTGCTGCCGCGACTGCGACATGCGGGCTTCCAGCTCATGGTCCTGGGCGTGCAGCTGGGCATTCTCCTTCTGCGCCGCCACCAGCTTGGTGCGGGTGGAGTTGCCGCGGTCCAGCAGGCCCTGGGTGATCTGGATGTCCTCGTCCGACAGCTTGATCTCGCGGGCCAGGAAGGCGCGCTGCTTCTCCAGGCTGCTCACCTCCTCGGCCAGCGTGGCGATTCGGTCCTGGGTCAGCTTGGCTTCGGTCTCCAGCTGGCTGCGGCGGACCTGGAACAGCTTCTCCTGGTTCAGCATGGCGGTGTCGACGGCCGGCTCCCTGGCGCGGCGGGTGGCCAGCTCGGCAGGCCATTCGATCGCCGGCTTCTCGAACATCTCGGCGGACAAGCGGGCCTCGGTCGCCAGCGTGTCGAACAGCGCGACGTTCAGCATCTCAAGCCGGGTCTGCGCCTCGGTGCTGTCCAGCCGCATCAGGACCTGGCCAGCCTCGACCCGGTCGCCTTCCTTGACCAGGATGGCGCTGATCACACCGCCTTCGGTGTTCTTCACCACCTTGCGGCCGGTTTCCGGGGCCAGAGAACCCATGGCGCTGATCGCGCTGTGGAGCGGGGCCACCGCCGCCCAGCCGGTCATGCCGCCGAAGCCGACGGCCAGGACCAGGAAGCCGCCCAGCAGCAGGCCGCGCACACCCGTCTCCGGCATCGCCGCCCGCAGCGCGTGGATCGAGGTGATGGTCGCGGTCTTGCGCGAGGGCTTGCCGGCGGGGGACTCGGGACCGCTGTCGGAGGAGAGCGGGGCGGGGAAGGTCGTGGTCATCGTGGTCATGGGGCTTCCTTGGCTCTGTCGGGTCGGGCGTCGCCAGCCGGGTAACGGGACCGAATGTTCGGGTCTGGGCGCAGTGCCGGCGGTCAGCCCGCGGCCCCTGCCGTTGCGGCGGACGGACCCTGAGGGCCGAGATTGCGGAGGCGGGCGAGGTTGACGGCGCCGGGCTGGGCCTGCTGCTGTTCCGGACGCGGCAGCTCCATCGCCATGCCGTTCTTCAGGACATAGGTGTGGTCGGCCATGTCGACGAAGATCGGGGCGTGGGTCATGACGATCGTCGTCGCCCCGCGCTGCTTGGCGGCGGCCACGAAGGCGCGGACGGCCTTGATCCCCAGCTCGTCCAGGCCGGCGGTCGGCTCGTCCAGCACCAGCAGCGGCGGCTGGCCGAAGGCGGCGCGGGCAAGGCCGATCAGGCGGGCGCTGGCGCCGGTGATCGGGGACAGCGGATCGGCGACCTCGGTCTCGTAGCCCATGGGCAGGCTTTCGATCCACTCGTGGATGCCGACGGCCTTGGCGGCCTCCTCCACCTGTTCGCGGGTGGCGCTGGTGAAGCGGGCGATGTTGTCGGCGATGCTGCCGGGCAGGAGATCGACCTGCTGCGGCAGGTAGCCGATGCCCTGTTCGGGGGCGTCGGGCGTCAGGGTGGCGACCGACAGGCCGCCCAGCCGCACCGTGCCGGCCGACGGGAGGGCGACGCCGGCCAGCAGACGGGCCAGGACCGACTTGCCCGAGCGGTTGGGACCGGCGATGCAAACGGTCTCGCCCGGCTCGATCGACAGGGTGACGCTGCGCAGGATCGGCTTCTGGTCGCGGGGGGAGACGAACAGCAGGTTCTCCACCGTCAGGCGTTCGCTCTCGACGGGCACGGCGGGACGTTCCGGCTCACGCGACAGGCGCTTCAGCAGCGGCAGCAGGCGGCGGACGGCCTGGGCGGAACGGACCAGCCCGCCCCAGGCGCCGGCGGTCTGTTCGATCGGCGCGAGGCCGCGGCCGACCAGCATCGAGGTGGCGATCATGCCGCCGAAGGACAAATGCTGCTCGATCACCAGCCAGGCGCCGATGCCCGTCACGGCGATCTGCAGGACCATGCGGACCCATTTGGTGGCGGCGCCGATGGAGGCGCTGCGCTCGTAGCCCTGATTCTGCAGGGCGCTGGCCGTCAGGAAATCGCGGTTGACGGCATCGAGCGCGGTGTCGCCCATGCGCAGGCCGCGCACGGTGTCGGACCGGGCGGCCAGGGCCTCGAACAGCTTCTGGGCGCGGCCGGCCGGCAGCTTGCTCTCGTCGTTGACGTCCCTGACGGCCACATAGCCGATCCAGCCCATCGCCGCCATGATCGCCATCGACACGACCAGCACCAGCGCCAGCATCGGATGGATCACGTAGATGCCGATGACGTAGAGCGGCGCCCAGGGCAGGTCCATCAGCGCCGGCAGCGACGGACGGGCGAAGGCGGCCTTCAACTCCATCAGGTCGGCGAGCGGGCCGTTGTCCGGACGGCCGCGGCCGGCGGCGTCCAGCGCGTCGGCGGTCAGCCGTCGGCGCCACCGCACCTCCAGCGCGTTGCCGGCACGGGCCAGCAGGCGCGACCGTACCATCTCCAGCACACCGCTCAGCGTCAGCGCCATGACCACGATGAGGGTCAGCATGATCAGGGTATCGTAATTGCCCGATGGAATGGCCCGGCTGAACACCTGAAGCGAATAAAGCGGCATGGCCAGCATCAGCGCGTTGATGGTGGCGCTGAAGATAAATGCACTAACAAGTACCTTGCTAAAATAGGCGCGGTTGAAGGCCGCTTCCGGCTTATCGATGCCGGCCCCTTGCATAGTGTTGGACTTGGTCGAAACAGGCATAAAGAGCCCTCCAATTGTCACCGGTCGGCGCAGTGCCCACTGGATGCAGGCGGGCTCAGGGAACGCGATCTTGGTAAATGGGACCTTAACATTCGGAAGCGTCACAGGATTGCCACGGGACGCCACCACTTTTGCGCAGCCCTACCCCAGTCTTGCCTGCTCCTCCGGCCCGTCTTGCGGAAATTTGCCGGAAGGGGGTGCATGACTTATTGCCGGTTGGAGGAGGAGGGGGGAGCCGGTATCGTGGCGTCGTCGGACCCGGCAGGTCCGGATGCGGCTCGGCTCACCCCAGAGGCCGATTCAGTCGAAACCATATCCGGAGATGAGAATGGAAGGGCGCAAGGTCCCCTCGGTGGTGTTCAAGACCCGTGTACGCGACGAAAGCGTGGACGGCCCCAACCCGTTCCGCTGGCAGGACGTGGCCAGCGATGAACTGTTCCAGGGCAAGCGCGTCGTTCTGTTCTCCCTGCCCGGCGCTTTCACGCCGACCTGCTCCAACGAGCAATGCCCGGCTTTCGAGCGGCTTTACGACGAGTTCAAGGAGCTCGGCATCGACGAGGTCTATTGCCTCAGCGTCAACGATGCCTTCGTCATGTTCCAGTGGGGCAAGAGCCTGAACCTGAAGAAGGTCAAGCTGATCCCCGACGGCTCGGGCCATTTCACCCGCCGCATGGGCATGCTGATCGACAAGGACCATCTGGGCTTCGGCCTCCGGTCCTGGCGCTATGCCATGGTGGTCAAGGACGGCGTGGTCGAGAAGTGGTTCGAGGAGCCCGGCATCAACGATGCCGGCGAGAATGGCGATCCCTACGGCGAATCCTCGCCGGAAAACGTGCTGGCCTATCTGCGCGGCTGAAGCCGCCGATTCGGCCAGCGATGACGGAAGGCCGGTGGGGCGGGGGCTCCGCCGGCCTTTCCCATGGCCGCCGAACCCCATTCGGCCCTCTCCGAGGCCGGACAGGTTGCATGACATCCTGCATGTGCGTGCGTCGGATGGCGATCGGTCCTTTTCAATAGACAAATGCCATTGCCTTGCTACCTTCCGCAGTTATAACCGCGGATGAGGCGTATCAGGTGGCATCGTATCGGCGGAGCCGGAATTTCCTGGTTGCATGGATTGCAGCGCTGACGCTGTTTGCGGCCTTCGCCGATCTGCCCGGCGCCATGGCCGGCGAACCGGCGCCCCCGCTTCTTCCGCGCAAGATCGTCATCGAGAAGAGCTCGGCATCGGGGCTGGCGGCGGGCGCCTTCATGGCGTTGCAATTCCATGTCGCCCATTCCACCGAAATCACCGGCGTCGGCCTGGTTGCCGGCGGTCCGTTCCTCTGCGCCGCGGAAAATCCGCTGCTGGCGGCGTCCTGCATGCAGGGCAACGCGCTCTGGCCGCGCGGGCAGACGCTGTACGAGGCGGCGCAGCCGCTGGCCGCCGTGGGGGCGATCGATCCGCTCGACCGTTTGCCGGAGTCCCAGGTCTACCTGTTCAGCGGCCGTGCCGACATGGTGGTGAACCGCAAGGCGGTGGAGGAGGCCGAGGCTTTCTACCGTGCCGCCCACGTTCCGGCGAACCGGATCCGTCTGGACGCCGGCCTGGACGCCGGCAACGGCTTCATCTCGCCCGGCGCCCCCAATGACTGCAACGCCAACCGCAGCCCCTACGTCAACGCCTGCGGCGACTATGACCAGGCCGGGCGAATCCTGTCGCACATCTATGGCGGCCTGAATCCGCCCATCCCGGACCTGCCGGCTGCCAGCCCCTTCGACCAGACCCCGTTCGGCGATCCCGACCGGACCGGGCTGGCGCCGACCGGCTACGTCTTTGTGCCGCCGGCCTGTGTGGGGGGAGCGGCCTGCGCGGTGCACATCGTCTTTCACGGATGCCGCCAGTCCGCGGCGGAGGTCGGCGACGCGGTGACCACCGGCGCCGGCTTCAACCGCTGGGCGGCCAACAACAATCTGATCGTGATTTACCCGCAGCTGTCGCCCCGCCGTTCGGCGGACCCGATCGCCTGCTGGGATTGGATCGGCACGACGGGGGCGGATTACGCGACGAAGGGCGGGGTG
This sequence comes from Azospirillum humicireducens, assembly GCF_001639105.2. Lineage (NCBI taxonomy): Bacteria > Pseudomonadati > Pseudomonadota > Alphaproteobacteria > Rhodospirillales > Azospirillaceae > Azospirillum > Azospirillum humicireducens. The sequence continues at coordinate 885,948 of NZ_CP028903.1, read as the reverse complement.
CAGATCGCCGCTGTCCACGCGATGTTGACAACCCTTGCAGGGCAAAGGTGACTCTCCCATGACCATTTCCAGTCAAGTCATTTTGAAATCGGCGCTGGCGGCGTTCGTCGTGCTGGCGCCTCTTCCCGCCGCAGCCCAAAGCAGCGCACCGGTCAGGCTGGCCGATCTGAAGCTGAAGATCGATCCGGCGCAGACCACGGTGTCGGGCATTTCTTCCGGTGCCTATATGGCAGGCCAGTTTCAGGTTGCCTATTCGGGTCTGGTCAAGGCCGCCGGTCTCGTCGCCGGCGGCCCCTATGCCTGCGCCGAGGTATCCGAAGGCGGCATCGCCCCGGCGGTGGTGGCGCTGAAGCGCTGCATGGACGTGGCGATGGGCGCACCCGATGTCGACGCCCTGGTCGCCAACGCCAAGTCCCGCGAAAAGGCCAAGGACATCGATCCGCTCTCCAACATGGCGCAGTCGAAAATCTACCTGTTCAATGGCGACGGTGACGTGACGGTGAAGCGGCCGGTCGCCGACGCCACCGACCGGTTCTACAAGGCGTTGGGCGTGCCGGAGGCGAACGTCTCCTATGTGAAGCTGCCGAAAGCGGCGCATGCCTACATCACCGACGGTTATGGCGCCGCCTGCGATTTCATCCCGAAGGAGGGTGAGAAAAGCGAATACATCAACAATTGCCAGTATGATCAGGCGGGCGCCATCGTCCGCTTCTTCTACGCCGACGCCAGGATTCCGAACGCCCCCGCCGCGGCCCGCCAGCCGCAGCTGTTCAACCAGGCGCCCTTCGTCGGCGATCCCAGCCGCAGCGGCATGGCCAAGACCGGCTATGTCTATGTTCCGGAAGTCTGCGAGGGCGGCCAGCAGACCTGCCGCATCCATGTCGCCTTCCATGGCTGCCAGATGGCCTCGAACCTGATCGGCGACCATTTCGCCGTGCATGCCGGTTACAACCGCTGGGCCGACGTCAACAACATCGTCGTGCTGTATCCGCAGATCGACGGCGCCGCCAAGCCGACCTCCAACCCCAAGGCCTGTTGGGACTGGTTCGGTTACACCGGCTACGACTTCGCCCGCAAGGGCGGCTTCCAGATGACCGCCGTCCGCAAGATGATCGGCGCGCTGGCCGGGGAGTGAGCGCCCGCTCCGCATAAAAAAGCCCCTCTCCGGAAACCCGGAGAGGGGCTTTTTCACATCACGGCGATCAGGCCTTCAGAATGCCGCGGCCGGCGAAGCGGGCTGCGACGCCGAGCTGCTCCTCGATGCGGATCAGCTGGTTGTACTTGGCCAGACGGTCCGACCTGCTCAGCGAGCCGGTCTTGATCTGGCCGCAGTTGGTGGCGACCGCCAGGTCGGCGATGGTGCTGTCCTCGGTCTCGCCCGAACGGTGCGACAGCACGGCGGTGTAGCCGGCCTTGTGCGCCATGTCGACCGCTTCCAGCGTCTCCGACAGCGTGCCGATCTGGTTGACCTTCACCAGGATCGAGTTGGCGACACCCTGGCGGATGCCCTGGGCCAGACGCTTGGGGTTGGTGACGAACAGGTCGTCGCCGACCAGCTGCACCTTGTTGCCGATGGCGTCGGTCAGCGCCTTCCAGCCCTCCCAATCGTCCTCGGCCATGCCGTCCTCGATCGAGATGATCGGGAAGCGGCCGACCAGATCGGCCCAGTAGGCGACCATCTGCTCGGGCGACAGCGACTTGCCTTCGCCGGCCAGCTCATACTTGCCGTTCTTGAAGAACTCGGTCGAGGCGGCGTCGAGCGCCAGCATGACGTCGTCGCCCGGCTTGTAGCCGGCGGCCTCGATCGCCTTCATGACGAAGCCGAGCGCCTCGTCGGTCGAGCCGATGTTGGGGGCGAAGCCGCCCTCGTCGCCGACATTGGTGTTGTGGCCGGCGTCCTTCAGCTTCTTCTTCAGCGACTGGAAGATCTCGGAACCCATGCGGATGGCGTCGGCGCCGGTCTCGGCGCCCACCGGCATGATCATGAATTCCTGGATGTCGATGGGGTTGTCGGCATGGGCGCCGCCGTTGATGATGTTCATCATCGGCACCGGCAGCAGCGAGGCGAAGGCGCCGCCGACATAGCGGTAGAGCGGCAGGCCGGCATCCTCGGCCGCGGCGCGGGCGACCGCCAGCGACACGCCCAGGATGGCGTTGGCGCCGAGGCGGCTCTTGTTCTCGGTGCCGTCCAGGTCGATCATCGCAAGGTCGATGCCGCGCTGGTCGTCGGCGTCGAGGCCGGCAAGCGCGTCGTAGATCTCGCCGTTGACGGACTCGACCGCCTTCAGCACGCCCTTGCCGCCGAAGCGGCTCTTGTCGCCGTCGCGCAGCTCGACCGCCTCGTGGGCGCCGGTGGAGGCGCCCGACGGAACCGCGGCGCGGCCGAAGGCGCCGCTGTCCAGCGCAACGTCGACTTCCACGGTCGGGTTGCCGCGGCTGTCCAGGATTTCGCGGGCGTGAATCTCGGTGATGACGCTCATGGTCGGTCGATCCTTCGAGGAATGGCAGCCGCGTTGTCTCGCAGGCCGCGTTTTAAGGCGCGCAGGCTTGATAGCCCCGACGTCCGGGCGATGCAATATCTGCTTCGGCTTACAACCCCGCGCGGGTGCGCGGATTCGAGCCGGAAATCAGAGAAATCCTTCCACCATCGCGGCGAATTCGGCCGGACGTTCGGCATGCAGCCAGTGTCCGACGCCGTCGATCATACGGATGTCCGCCTTGGGGAAGTGGCGGCGGATGGCGTCGTGATGCTCCGGCCGAATATAGTCCGACGCGCCGCCGCCGATGAACAACGCCGGCCCGTCATAGCGGGCGCCGGCGAAATCGGGGAAGCCGATCAGCTTGCCCATGTTCGCGCCGATGGAGTCGAGGTTGATCCGCCAGGAGAAGGCGCCGTTCTCCAGCACCAGATTCTGCATCAGGAAGGAGCGCAGCGGCGCTTCCGGCACGGCATCGGCCAGTTGGGCTTCCACCTCCGGCCGGCGGGTGACGCCCTCCAGCTTCGCCGCCTTCATCGCGGCGACATAGGGGGCATGGGTGTGGGTGTAGGCGACGGGGGCGATGTCGGCGACCACCAGCCTTTCCACCCGCTCCGGATGGGCGAGAGCCAGCGCCATGGCGGTCTTGCCGCCCATCGAATGGCCGACCACGGTGGCGCGGGCGAAGCCGCGGTCGTCGAGAAACCGCAGCACGTCGGCCGCCATCTCCGGATAGCTCATTCCCTCCGCCCACGGGGCGCCGCCATGGTTGCGCAGGTCCAGCGCATAGACCCGGCGTGATTCGCCGAAGCGGCGGGCCAGCGTCTGCCAGTTGCGCGCCGAGCCGAACAGGCCGTGCAGGACCAGCATCGGTGTTCCGCCATTGGCTTCGCCGGCTTCCAGATAGGTCAGGGGGAGGGCTTGCTGCTGCGGCATGTCGGGGGCCTTCGACCGATTGGGTGACTTGAGATGCGTTCTGGACGAATGCGGGCCGCGATCCTATGACGAACGCGGGCGCATCGCTAGGATGCCGCCGGGCATCATCCGCATCACAGAAGCGACCCTGCCATCGTGTTCCGTCATATCCTGTCCGTCGGCGGCCTGACCCTGGCCAGCCGGGTGCTCGGTTTCCTGCGCGACGTGCTGACCGCGGCGCTGCTCGGCGCCGGGCCGGTGGCCGACGCCTTCTTCGTCGCCTTCCGGCTGCCGAACCATTTCCGCGCCCTGTTCGCGGAGGGGGCCTTCAACTCCGCCTTCGTGCCGCTGTTCTCGGGCAAGCTGGTGCAGGACGGGGCTGCATCCGCCCGCCGCTTCGCCGACGAGGTGATGACCCTGCTTGTCATCGTGCAGTTGCTGCTGCTGCTGCTGGTTCTGGCCTTCATGCCGCAATTCATGACGGTCTTCGCCCCCGGCTTCGCCGACGAGCCGGAGAAGTTCCGGCTGGCCGTGCTGTTCACCAGCATCACCTTTCCCTATCTGCTGCTGATCTCGCTGGTCTCGCTCTATGGCGGCGTGCTGAACAGCATGAGCCGCTTCGGCTCGGCCGCCGCCGCCCCCATCCTGATGAATCTCTGCCTGATCGCGGCGCTGGTGGTGGGAACCCCGCTGATGCCCAGCGCCGGCCATGCGCTGTCCTGGGGCGTGCTGGCGTCGGGTGTCGCGCAGTTTCTCTATCTCGCCTGGGATGCAAGGCGCGCCGACATGACGCTGCGGCCGGTGATTCCGCGCCTGTCGCCCGACGTCAAGCGCTTCCTGACGGTGCTGGGGCCGGCGGCGCTCGGCTCCGGCCTGACGCAGATCAGCCTGTTCGCCGACACGCTGATCGCCTCGGCCCTGCCGACGGGCGCGGTGTCCTACCTCTATTACGCCGACCGGCTGAACCAACTGCCGCTGGGGGTGATCGGCATCGCAGTCGGGACCGTTCTGCTTCCGGAAATGTCCAAGCGGATCAAGAGCGGCGACGAAGCCGGCGCGGTCGACAGCCAGAATCGCGCCATCGAGCTGTCGCTGGTGTTGACCTTGCCGGCGGCCATCGCCTTCCTGGTGGCGGGCACGCCGATCCTGTCGGTGCTGTTCCAGCGCGGCGCCTTCGGCCCATCGGATGCCGCCGCTTCGGCACTCACCCTGCAGGCCTATGCGCTGGGCCTGCCCGCCTTCGTGGTGATCCGCAGCCTGGTCAACGGCTTCTATGCCCGTCAGGACACGGCGACGCCGGTGCGGGTGGCGCTGCTGGCGGTCGGCATCAATGTGGCGCTGAAGCTGGCGCTGATGGGGCCGCTGGCCCAGGTCGGGCTGGCGGTCGCCACCTCCGTCGGCGCCTGGGTGAATGCCGGTCTGCTGGCGCTGCTGCTGCACCGGCGCGGCCTGTTCCGGGCCGATGCGCGGCTGATCCGCAACCTGCCGCGCATGGTGCTCGCCGCTGCCGCCATGGCCGGCGGCCTGTGGCTGGCGACCGAACGGCTGGCGCCGTGGCTGGGCGCAACCGGGCTGTTCGAGCGGCTGGGCGGGCTTTCGGTGCTGGCGGCGGTCGGGCTGGCGGTCTATGCCATCGCGGCCGTGCTGCTGGGGCTGGTGCGGCGCAGCGACCTCAGCCGTCTGCGCCGGAGTCGCGCCAGGACGTAACTCAGCCTTCCGTCTGCAGCGGGCGTTCCGGGTCGCCGCTCCATTCCGACATGGAGCCGTCATAGAGCCGTACGCCGGGCACGCCGGCGATCTCGCTCAGCGCGAACCAGGATACCGAGGCGAGGTGGCCGGTGTTGCAGAAGGTGATGGGCCGGTCGCGCAAGGGCAGTCCGGCCTGGTCGGCCATCGCCTTCACCGTCTCGGCCGAGGCGAAGCGATGGTCCGCCGCGGAGAAGAGCGGGGCGATGTCCAGGTTCACCGCGCCGGGGATGGTGCCGGCGGCGCGGGCCTGCGGACTCTTGGCCTTGCCGGCGAACTGCTCGGCGGAACGGGCATCGTGCAGCGGCGTGTCGCCGGCCTTCACCGCCGCCTCGACGTCCTCCAGGATGGCGCGCAGGTCGCTGCGGGGACGGGCGGTGAAGGTCGTCGGCGCGCGGCCCGCCGGTGCGGGCGTCACCGGGCCGCCGGCTGCGGTCCAGGCGGCGAACCCGCCGTCGAGCACCGACACCGGGTCATGGCCCAGCATCTTGAAGGTCCAATAAACGCGGGTGGCGTTGCCCATGTCCGACGCATTGGCGCCGGCCGCCACCAGCACCACATGGTCGCCGTCGCCAATTCCTAGACTGCCGATCAGCCCCTCCAGCACCGCCGGCTCCGGCAGCATCCCGGCCCCTCCGCCGACCACTGTGCGCCAACCGGCTGTTGCGTAATCGGAATGAACCGATCCCGGAACGAAACCGCCGGCTGGCGGGGTTCGCACGTCCAGGACGACGATGCCGGGACGGTCGAGCCGGCTTTTCAGCCAGGAGGTGTCCACAAGCGGGGAAATGCTGCTGTCGGTCATCGCGGTGAACCCGGTTACGGTTGGTCGATGCCTTGTTCTGCCGTGATTGTTGCGTATCGGCAACGAAGAGGCCGGCAGACAGGCGGACCGACAGTGTGGGCGAAGCGCAGGTGCGGGAAAAGCCCAATCTTGTCGCAATCCCCATCGGTCGGTGCCATTGCCGGTTAGCCTGTCCGGGGTGTAGAATGCTCCATTCGTGTAAGGAGGCGCCCATTCCGGCGCGGGAGCTTGGACATCCATGGCCAACATCGACGACCTGCTCGGCGCGCCCGACCCCAATGACGGCGACGCCTCCTCCTTCGCCATCGGCGACGCGCCGGTGGAGATCAAGGTCGTCATCGGCACCGCCATGCTCCGTGTCCGCGACCTGCTGAAGCTGGGCCGCGGTGCCGTCGTGGAACTCGACCGCCATCTGAAGGACCCGACCGACGTCTATGTCGAAGGCGTTCTGGTCGCCCGCGGCGAGGTTGCGATCATCGACGACAAGATCGGCGTCACCCTGACCGATTTCATCAAGTCCAGCCGCGAATGGAAGCGTTGATCGCGGCGGCATTGTTTCATTCGATAGCAGCCGAGCCCGTGCTGACGCCTTGACGGCGGGCGATGGCTTTTGGTCTCGTTATCCGCGGTCGTGGGAAGTGCCGTCGCCGACGGCGTCGCCGGCCTGGAGAGCGTAGCCATGCCCCACACCGCCGTCTCCCCATCCTCCTGTTTGCCGCGTCATTTTTCCAATCCGAATGCCGACCATGAACGGGTCTACGGCCCGTCGGAGCGCGCGATCCTCAGCCGAGCCGCCTTCGAGGAGGCGATGGCCGAGATCGGCGCCTGGCCCGGCTATGCGCCAACCCCGCTGCGCTCCCTGCCCGGACTGGCGCGGGAGGCGCGCATCGACCGTCTCTGGTACAAGGACGAGAGCGCCCGCTTCGCGATGGGCAGCTTCAAGGCGCTGGGTGGCGCCTATGCCGTGTTGCGGCTGCTGGCGCGGGAGGTGACGGCACGGGTGCCCGGTGTCCCGGTGACGGCGCTGGATCTCGTCGTGGGCCGCTATGCCCGCGTTACGCGTACGCTGACCGTGACCACCGCCACCGACGGAAACCACGGTCGTTCGGTCGCTTGGGGAGCACAGGTGTTCGGGTGCAATTGCGTGGTGTACGTGCCCGCCGCCTGTTCGGCTGGCCGCCGCGCCGCCATCGAGGCGTACGGGTCCAGAGTGGTGGTGGTCGACGGATCGTACGACGACGCGGTGCGCCGGGCCGCAGCCGAGGCGGCGGAGCAGGGCTGGTTCGTCGTCTCCGACACCTCCTACACCGGCTACATGGATGTGCCGCGCGACGTGATGCAGGGCTATACCGTGATGGTGGAGGAGGCGATCTCCCAGCTTCCCGCCAGCGAACGGCCGACCCACGTCTTCGTCCAGGGCGGTGTCGGCGGCTTGCCCGCGGCCGTCTGCGGCCATCTGTGGGAGAGCTGGGGCCGCCAGCGTCCGCGTTTCGTGGTGGTGGAGCCGCACAATGCCGATTGCCTGTACCAGAGCGCCGTCGCCGGCCGTCCGGTGCGGTCGGGCGACCTGCAAACGGTCATGGCCGGACTGGCCTGCGGCGAGGTCTCGTTGCTGGCCTGGGCGATCCTGGAACGCGGCGCCGACGATTTCCTGACCATCCCCGACGAGGGGGCTGTCACCGCCATGCGGAAGCTGGCGGAAGGCAGGCATGGAGGCCGGCCGATCGTGGCGGGCGAGTCGGGCGTCGCCGGGCTGGCCGGGCTGCTCTGCGCCGCGGCACATGAGGAGGTGCGGCTCGCGCTTGGCCTTGCGCCCGATGCACGGGTGCTGGTGTTCGGAACCGAGGGGGCGACCGACCCCGCGGTCTATGAAAGGATCGTCGGCCGGTCGCCGGAGATGGTGGCCGAAGACCCGATCAACGCAGCAGGTCGGTGACGATGTTGGCGCCATCGGCGGTCAGGCGGTCGGCGGTCTCGCGGTAGTCTCGGACGCCGGAGAAGCCGCCGGCCGCCGTCACCCGCTGGATCCAGGCGGGGGAGACGCCCAGCGACACCAGCCGCTGCACCATCGTCTGGGTGGAGCGCATGGTCATCCGGCCGTTCTCCGCCATGCGGGGAGCATGCACCATGAACTCCGCACGGGGGGCCGCGTAGCGGGGATAGCCGGCCAGATAGAGGCCGACGCACATGCTTTCGCAGGAGTCGCCGTCGCGTACCAGAGTGGCTACCGCCCGCCCGCCCCGGCGCTCGGCCAGCACCGCATCGATCATGCGGTATCCTGCCGCCGTGAAGCCGCCGGGGCTAGACAGTTCGACCACCACCGGACGGCGGGCGGGCAGGGCGTGCAGCGCGTCGAGGAAGCGGCGCTCCGCCCCGGGCGTGATGATGCCGTCCAGACGCAGGATCGTGGCGTCGCCCTGGTCGTTGCGCGACATGGTGGCGTCTGGGAATTCGGCGGAAGCCGGGGCTGCGGGGGCCGGGTTGACGGTCACCGGGATGAGGGAGACGCTGGACTGGCGGATGGCGGCCGGCTCCGAGGCGGCGTGGCTGATCGCGGAGCCCACCAGCAGCAGCCCGCCCAGGGCCACACCGAACCCGATCTTCCGCCCCAGCGCCTGAACCGACATCACCACCTCCCCGCTCACCCTTCCAGCGTGGCGGGCAAAGCTTGCCCGAGGGTTAACGGAGCGTCCGTGGCGGGCCGCACATTGGGGGTAGAATGGATGCGGCGCGATAAAGCGTGCGCGCGGGCGCAAAGGGCGTTAGAAGAAACAGGATTCCAAGGGTATGGCCGGGGCGCCCGTTTTCGCGGCGGTCCGCGGCCCGTCCCGTGCCGTGAACGTCGAAGAGCGGAACGATGTCGTACATCCAGGGTGAAACGGGCGATTGGGAAGTGGTGATCGGGCTTGAGGTCCATGCCCAGGTGATTTCGAACGCGAAGCTGTTCTCCGGCTCCGCCACCGAATTCGGGGCCGCGCCGAACAGCCAGGTCAGCTTCGTCGACGCCGCGTTCCCCGGCATGCTGCCCGTCATCAACGAATATTGCGTCGAACAGGCGGTGCGCACCGGTCTGGGCCTGAAGGCCGAGATCAACCTGCACTCGGTCTTCGACCGCAAGAACTACTTCTATGCCGACCTGCCGCAGGGCTATCAGATCAGCCAGTTCCTGCAGCCGATCGTCGGCAAGGGCGAGATCGTGCTGGACCTGCCGGACGGCACCAGCCGCACCGTCGGTGTCACCCGCCTGCACCTGGAGCAGGACGCCGGCAAGTCGCTGCACGACCAGCACCCGTCCAAGACCTACATTGACCTGAACCGGTCGGGCGTCGCGCTGATGGAGATCGTGTCGGAACCCGACATGCGCAGCTCGGAGGAGGCGGGCGCTTATGTGCGCAAGCTGCGCTCCATCCTGCGCTATCTCGGCACCTGCGACGGCAACATGGAGGAAGGCTCCATGCGCTGCGACGTCAACGTGTCGGTGCGCAAGCCCGGCGACCCCTTCGGCACCCGTTGCGAGATCAAGAACGTCAACTCGATCCGCTTCGTCATGCAGGCCATCGAGTATGAGGCGCGCCGCCAGATCGAGATCATCGAGGAAGGCGGCAAGATCGACCAGGAGACCCGGCTGTGGGACACGACGAAGTTCGTGACCCGTTCCATGCGGTCGAAGGAAGAGGCGCACGACTACCGCTATTTCCCCGACCCCGACCTGCTGCCGCTCGAACTGGACGCGGCGTGGGTGGAGGACATCAAGAAGACACTGCCCGAGCTGCCGGACGACAAGAAGGCCCGCTTCATCGAAGACTACAAGCTGTCGGTCTATGACGCCGGCGTGCTGGTCTCGGAGAAGTCGAAGGCCGACTATTTCGAGGCGGTGGCCAAGGGCCGCGATCCGAAGCTGGCGTCCAACTGGGTGACCGGCGAGCTGTTCGGCTATCTGAACAAGGCCGGCAAGGAGATCGAGGAAAGCCCGGTGTCCGCCGAGAATCTCGGCGGCCTGATCGACCTGATCGCCGACAACACCATTTCCGGCCGCATCGCCAAGGAAGTGTTCGAGACGATGTTCGAGACCGGCGAGAAGGCCGCCGACATCGTCGAGAAGAAGGGGTTGCGGCAGGTCACCGACACCAGCGCCATCGAAGGGTCCATCGACGCCGTGCTGGCGGCCAACCCCGACAAGGTGACGGAGTTCCGCAGCGGCAAGGACAAGCTGTTCGGCTTCTTCGTCGGTCAGGTGATGAAGGCCACCCAGGGCAAGGCGAACCCGGCGATGGTCAATGAAATCCTGACCAAGAAGCTGAAGGGGTAGCCCGCCGCATCCGTTCGGCGCACCGCAATTGCCGTACTGTCCGAAAGAAAGCCTCTTCCCCGCGGGAGAGGCTTTTTTCTTGGGCGCCGTGCGGCGATGCGGCAAAGCCCCAGTTGAATTTTCCTGGTTATTATCGCCACAGTGCTGGAAACGGCGGAGGTTCCATGGCGGCAGAACCGGAGATGGTGGCGCTGGCGGGTGTTGTCGCCGGCGGTCTTCTGGGGGGGCTGTTGGGCTTCTATGCCGGGCGCCGGGCCGCCCGCCGGAACGCCGCGCCGAAGTCGGCCATCCATGAACCGGATATCGGCGAACGGCTGGAGATGGCGCTGGAGGCGACCGGGGCCGCCGTGTGGGATGCCGATCTGATGGCCGGCACCTGCTGGTGGTCGGACACCTTCCCGCGGATTTTGGGCTATCGAGTCCGGCCGCCGATGCCTCCGGATTTCTGGGAGAAGCGGCTGCACGCGGACGACCGCGAGCGGGTGCTGGCCCACATCACCTCCCATCTTGCGGGGGAGACGACCAGCTACGCCTATTCCTACCGTCTGCGGCACGAGGGCGGCGGTTGGGTGTGGATTGCCGCCAAGGGGCGCGCCTTTCGCGACGAGACCGGCCGGGCGGTGCGCTATGCCGGCATCATGACCGACATCACCGAAGCCCGCCGGCAGGAGGAGCGGTTGCGCGCCAGCGAGGAGCGGCTGTTGAAGATCATGGAGGCGGCGCCCATCGCGGTCAATGTCACCACCCGCGATGGCCGCTGGCTGTTCTGCAATGCCCAGTCCGTGCGCTTGATGGGCCGCGGCCGGACCGAGCTGATGCGCACCCCGGTGGCCGATCTCTATGCCGATTCCGCCGACCGTGAAGCTCTGATCGCGAGATTCGACCGCGAAGGTCCCTTCCGCAATGCCGAGATCAGATTCCGCCGGCCCGACGGCAGCATCGTCTGGGTCCTGTCCTCCTGGAACAGCATCGAACTGGACGGCGAAGCGGCTCTGTTGACCTGGCTTTACGACATCACCGACCGCAAGGCCGCCGAGTCGGCGATGGTCCAGGCGCGGGAAGCGGCGGAACAGGCGCTGGCCGACCTGCGCGAGGCACAGGAAAGCCTGATCCAGGCCGAAACGATGGCCTCGCTCGGCCAACTGGTGGCCGGTGTCGCGCATGAGATCAACACACCCATCGGCATCGGCCTGACGGCGGCCAGCCACATCGGCGAACAGGCGCAGATCCTGCGCGACCGCTTCACCGGCAACACCCTGCGCCGGTCGGAGTTCCTGGAGTTCCTCGATGGGTTGAGCGAGAGCAGCCGCCTGCTGATGGCCAACATCGATCGGGCCGCTTCGCTGGTGCAGAGCTTCAAGCAGGTGGCGGTCGACCAGTCTTCCGGCGACCGGCGGGTGTTCGAACTGGGCAGCTACATCCGTGAACTGCTGTTCTCGCTCCGCCCGCGGCTGAAGCGCACCAACCTGAAGGTGGCGGTGGAGTGCGACGACGAACTGACGATGGACAGTTTCCCCGGCGCTTTGGGGCAGGTGCTGACCAATCTGGTGATCAACGCCGTCGTCCATGCCTATGGCGACGGCGACCGGACGGGTGACAAGCCGGCCGGTACGATCCGGATCACCGCGCAGCCGGATGGGACCGAGCGGGTGCGGATCGACTTCATCGACGACGGCGCCGGCATCGCGCCGGAACATCTGTCGAAGGTGTTCGACCCCTTCTTCACCACAAAGCGGGGGCAGGGCGGTTCCGGCCTTGGCCTGCACATCGTCTTCAACACGGTCACCGGCCCTTTGGGCGGAACGGTGTCCGTTCAGTCCTGGCCTGGGCAGGGGACCCGCTTCACCATCCTGCTGCCCCGCGAAGCACCGGCGATCCAGCCGACGCCGGCGGAGGAACCGGCACTGACCTGATCCGGCGGCGTGGGGGCCGACACCGGAAGCGGAGCCGGATCAGGCGACGTGCAGTTCGTGGAACTGGAGATGCTTGGGCCGGCGGCCACGGCGCTTGGGGGCTGCGAAGTTGGCGAGCGCCCCGTTCTCGCCGCGAAGTTCGGCGTTCAGTTCCTGAACGCACCGCTGCAGCAGCTCTTTTTCCCGCTGGTCTTCGCGGTCGGTGATTTCCAGGCAGCTCAGCTTGATCTCCACGAGGTCGATCAGTGTTTCGGCGCAGCGGCGTGACAGGGGCATCGAATCCTCCACGGCATTTGGGTGCGGCGTCACTGTCCTGTGGGGCGTGCCTTTCGCAAACGACCTCGCACGACGGGGCTGAACGTCACCCAGGCTTCCTGTTAGGCTTTTTGTTGCTCATGGTTGTATCGTAACCGCTGACCGCTAAAAAGTACATAAAATTTTACACAGATTTATCCTTTCCTTTTGTTTTTTGAGGAAAAGCGTATTTCGGCTTCCGTAAGCGTTGACAAGGGTACGGCTGGCCATTAGAAACCTCCCCACGCCAGCGGCGCCCCACGGGACGCCGCACTGGCTGGAGGGGTGGCCGAGTGGCTGAAGGCAACGGTTTGCTAAACCGTCATAGGGTTTAAAGCCCTATCGTGGGTTCGAATCCCATCCCCTCCGCCACCAGATTTCGCTAGAGCGTTGATTTTGCAGTAAAATCCGCTCTAGCTTCTAACTCCGCCCAAAAAAATATACACCACACATTCGCGCTGATTGGGGCGACTGTTTGCGTACGGTCCTGGATGGTTTTGACACCAGCGCCGGGAAGCGGCGCCGGTCGACTGAGCCCGATGGGACGGGGGCGATGCGCCCCCGCTCCGCTGCACGCCGTCAGGAGGCGGGCGCCAGCGCCTTGGTGAACTGGCTTAGATTGTGGCGCATCATGTCGATGTAGGTCGCCGCCGGCCCGTCCGCCGCCGACAGCGCATCGGAATAGACCCGGCCGCCGATGCGCGCACCGGTCTCCCGTGCGATCTGATCCAGCAGACGCGGGTCGGCGATGGTCTCGACGAAGACGGCCTTGATCTTCTCCTTCTTGATCTGGCGGATCAGCCTGGCGATGTCGCCAGCCGACGCTTCCGCTTCGGTCGACATGCCGACGGGGGCGAGGAAGGTGACGCCGTAGGCCTTGCCGTAATAGCCGAAGGCGTCGTGCGAGGTGACGATCTTGCGGTCCTTGCGTGGGATCGGCTTCAGCGCCGCCTTGATCTCCGCCTCCACCGCGTCGAGCTTGGCCTTGTAGGCGGCATGGTTCGCCCGCAGGGTGTCGGCCTTGGCCGGTGCCGCCGCGACCAGCCCTTTCAGGATGTTGTCGGCGTAGATCTTGGCGTTGGCGACCGACTGCCAGGCATGCGGATCGTGGGCGTGGCCGTGACCATGCTCCTCGTGCCCCGCCTCGTCATGCTCCTCCTCGCCGGCGATTGGCTTGACGCCGGTGCTGGTGACGGTGACCTGCCCCTTGTAGCCGGACGCCTTGACCAGCCGGTCGATCCAGCCCTCCATTCCCAAGCCGTTGACGACGACGAGGTTGGCGGTCCCGAGCGCACGGGCGTCGGCGGGGGTCGGCTCGTAGACATGGGCGTCGCCGTCGGGACCGACCAGGGTCGTCACCGCGACCTCGTCGCCGCCGATCTGGCGGACCATGTCGCCGAGGATGGTGAAGGTGGCGACCACCTTCACCGGTTCGGCCAACGCGGGAAGCGCGAGCAGCGCCAGCGCCGCCGTCAGCGAAACGGCGAATATGCGTTTCATCGGGGAGTTCTCCTTGGATGGGGCCATGGACATCAGGCCTCCAGATGCCGGCCGGGAAACCAGCGTGTGCGCAGGCTGCCGATCGGACCCATCGTCAGGGACAGCAGATAGCCGGCCCCGGCGGCCAGGACGATGGACGGTCCGGACGGCAGATTCAGGTGGAAGGACAGCAGCAGCCCGCCGATGCCCGACGCGAAGGCCAGCGCCATGGCGGTCAACGCCAGCGTGGCGATCCCCTCGGCCCAGAAGCGGGCGGAGGCGGCCGGCAGCATCATCAGCCCCACGGCCATCAGCGTTCCGAGCGCCTGGAAGCCGCCGACGAGGTTGAGGACGACCAGCACCAGGAAGAGCAGGTGGCACAGCGCGCCCAGCCGCCCTCCCGTGCCGCCGGTCGTGCGCAGGAAGCCGGGGTCGAAGCATTCCACCACAAGAGGGCGGTAGAGCAGCGCCAGCGTCGGCAGAGTGACGGTCGCGATGCCGGCGACCAGCAGCAGACCGGCGTCGTCGACCGCCAGGATGGTGCCGAACAGCACATGCATCAGATCGACGTTGCTGCCGCGCAGCGACACGATCAGCACGCCGCCGGCCAGCGAGATCAGGTAGAAGGCGGCGAAACTGGCATCCTCGCGCAAGGCGGTGACCCGCGACACCAGCCCGGCGAGCAGCGCCACCGCCAGCCCGGCGAGAAAGCCGCCGATGCTCATCGCCGACAAGGACAGGCCGGCGGCGAGAAAGCCGATGGCGGCGCCGGGCAGCACGGCATGGGACATGGCGTCGCCCATCAGGCTCATCCGCCGCAGCACCAGAAGAACCCCCACCGGTCCGCAGCCGAGAGACAGGGCCAGGCAGGCGGCCAACGCGCGGCGCATGAAGGCGAATTCCAGGAAGGGGCCGACCGCGAAGTCGTAAAGGGTCATGGCGCGGACCTCCGGCAGAGGGCGGCCTTGTCATCCCAGGATTCCGCCATGGCGCGGGCACGGATGAGGTTGGCGGGAGCCAGCGCATCGGCGGTGCTGCCCCAGGCCACCGGCTCGCGCGCCAGCAGAAGCGTGTCGGGAAAATGGCTGCGGACCTGCTCCAGGTCATGCAGCACGGCGACCACGGTGCGTCTTTCGCCATGCCAGCGGCGCACGACATCGAGCAGATCGGCGGTCGTCCTGGCGTCGATGGCGGTAAAGGGCTCGTCGAGCAGGATCAGGCGGGCATCCTGCAGCAGCAGGCGGGCGAACAGCACGCGCTGGAACTGGCCGGCCGACAGGGCGGCGATCGGGCGCCCTTCAAAGCCGGACAGGCCGACCGCGGCCAGCGCCTCCTCCGCTTGCCGCGTCAGACCACGCCCGATGGACCGGAACAGCCCGACCCGCCGCCAATGTCCAAGCAGGACGGTGTCGAGCACGTCGATGGGAAAATCGCGTTCGATCTCGGCCTGCTGGGGCAGATAGGCAATGTCGGCGGCGGTCAGGCCGTGCAGCGTCACCCGGCCGTCGAGCGGGCGCAAGGCGCCGACCATCGCCTTGAGCAAGGTGCTCTTGCCCGCACCGTTCGGGCCGACCACGGCGGTGAGCGAGCCGTCCCGGAAGCCGCCGCTCAGGTGGTGGACCGCCGGATGCCGCCGGTATCCCAGGGTAAGGTCGGTCAGGCGGACGAGCGGCGGCGCCGTCGCATCGGGATTGAAGAACGTCATGTCAGATCGTCCAGTCCAGCGCCCAGAGGACGGCCAGCCAGAGGAGGGCGCACAGGAGGCTGGCCACGGCGACCCGTGCCGGTGCGGAGGCGGCCAAAGGCGAGCGGGGGCGGTCAATGGTCGTCATGATCGAGGCAGAGCAGTAGGCGCGGTGCGCCGGACGGGTCGGCGGGCGGCGAGCGGTGGACGAGACCGCGCCCCCGGTTGCCGGGCCACTCCTCGCCCTTCAGCAGCGCGACGTGACCGGCACGAAGCGCGCGGACCCGGCGGTGGTCCGGCAGCACGGCATCGTTGTCGCCCCGGCCCAGGGCGGAGCGGGTGACGGCCCCGTCCGGCAGCCAATGCGTTCCGCTTCCCTGGTAGGTGCAGAGCAGACGCAGGCCGACATGGTCGACATGGAAGAAGCGGCAACCGTCATCGGCCACGCTGTCGAGCCGCAGCCGGATCGCCGGGCATCCGACGATGTCGGTGTAGATCTGCACCAGGCGGACGATGTCGCGGAGCAGCGGTCCCTCGATCCAGCGGGAGGGAAGCGCCGCGGCCAGATCCTCGGCCACATCCTCCGCCGTGGTGGCGAGACGGAAGGACGGACGGTCGGCACCTCCCAATCTTGCGCATTGGGCGGCGATTCCGGCCGGCAGGCGGCGTTGCCAGACCGCAAGAGTCACGTCGGACCGGAGACTTGCGGACAGTGCGCAGGAGGTGCGGCCCAGGGCGACATGACCATCCGCTCGCGGTCGCTGGGGATGGGGCGTGGTCAGGGGAACCAGGGAGTTGGGAAGGCTGCTCATGCGGTTCATGGGGATCTGCGGCTGGCATCTGCGATGAAGAGTTATGTTATATCATAACATAACAGGCAAGCACGCTTTTGTGCCGCGGGTCACGCTTCGGCGGGAAGCGGCACCGGCGGCGCCCACCCACGGTGNCGCGACAGGTCAGGATCAAGAGCCGCTGGTATCAGTCCTTGAGGAGGGGGGCATCAGGATGAAACAGACATCGGCCCGTTGCGCCCCGTGACGTCAGCGGGCGCGCGGTTCGGACGGCGTTCGATCATGAGGCGGGTTTCGCCCTGCAGTGGGCGGCTTTCAGTTCGATCGTGGCGGCGATCGGCGGCAATACGGAGACGCTGCGCTGTTCGGACCGATACCCTCGATGCCGAGGCCTGACACCGGCCGGATGGCGTCCGGGATACCCGCGGCGCTTCACCGTTGCCGAACGGTCAGAGCGGCGTCGCGGACGCTGGGACCCGCGACAGCCATCCGCCGGCTTCAGCCTTCCTGGAGCAGCTCGACCTCGACGAACACAATGTCCGTGGTGCCATTGTTGATGACGTTGTGGCTGACGCCGGCCTTGCGAAAATAGGACCGTCCCGGCTCCAGGGGGAACTGCCGCTCCGATCCGTCCGGATCCACGATGGTGAAAGCACCGGAGGTGATCGGCACGATCACGTAATCATAGCCATGGACATGCGATCCGGTCTCGGCTCCCGGTGTCAGACGCCATTCGGTGACACGGGTGCGTTGATTTTGGACATGCGTCTCCGAAACGGCCTGTGGACGCGCGCTCATCACTTTCCTCACTCGTCATTCGAACCTGTCCGGCGAGCGTAGCACGCAAAGCCTTGGAGTGCCGGAATGAATGCCAAGCGGCACCTGTGCCCGCCGCGGCGCTTTCCTCACCGATCCCTTGCGGATCCTTTTGCCATAGGCATGGCTGGTCTGCAGGCGGATTGGCCGGGTTTCATCGGGGGCCATCCGCTGGCGCTGATCCTGCGGCGGGTGACCCTGCATTGACGGAAGGACGCGCCCGCGACGGGCGGGCGCGTCCCTCGCATGTCCTGTCCTGCCGGTCAGTCGGCCAGCCGGGTGGTCAGGCGCGGTGCCGTGCGGCTGGCGGCGGCGATGTAGCGGCTGCGCATCGGCTTCAGGACGAACAGGGCGAGGAAGGCGGCCAGCGCGTTGACGATCGCGACGCTGTAGAAGACGGTCTGCCAGCTGCCGGTCGCCTCGACCATCAGGTTGCCGATGGGGATCAACAGGGCCGCCGTGCCCTTGGCGGTGTAGAGCAGGCCGGCATTCGTCGCGGCAAAGCGCGAACCGAAGGTGTCGCCGCAGCAGGCCGGGAACAGGCTGAAGATCTCCCCCCAGGCGAAGAAGACGAGGCCGGTCAGGATGACGAAGGCCAGCGGGTCGGCGCCATAGGCGCTGAGGGCCATCACGCCGGCCGCTTCGATGGCGAAGGCGATGAACATGGTGTTCTCGCGGCCGATATGGTCCGAAACCCAGCCGAAGAAGGGCCGCGTGATGCCGTTCATCACCCGGTCGATGGACAGGGCGAAGGTCAGGGCCGGCAGGGTCAGGCCCAGGATGCTGACCGGCGCATCGACCAGACCCATGTCGGCGGCGATCGGCCCCAGCTGTGCCGTGACCATCAGCCCGCCGGCCGCGACCATGGTGAACATGGCGTACATGATCCAGAAGACGGGGGTGCGCAGCATCTCCTGCGGGGTGAAGTGGCGGCGCTCGGCGGAGCCGGTGCCGCGGCTGTAGCCCGTCCTCGGCGGCTCGGCCAGGAACCAGGCCAGAACCAGGATCACCAGCCCCTGGCCGAGGCCGAAGACCAGGAAGGTCTGCTCGAAGCCCGAGGTTTCGATCATGGTGGCGATCGGCACGACGGTGAGGGCGGAGCCGGCGCCGAAGCCGGCGGCGGTCAGGCCGGCGGCGAGGCCGCGGCGGTCGGGAAACCACTTCAGGGCGTTGCCGACGCAGGTGCCATAGACGCCGCCGGCGCCGATGCCGCCGATCACCGCGGCGAGGTAGAGCAGCGTCAGCGAATCCGCCACCGCGTTCAGCGCCCAGGACAGGGCGCACAGCACGCCGCCGACCAGCACGACGATGCGGGGTCCGAATTTGTCGACGAACCAGCCCTCCACCGGCACCAGCCAGGTTTCGGTGACGATGAAGATGGTGAAGGCCACCTGGATCGCGGTGCGACCCCAGCCATGCTTGTCGTCGATCGGCTCGACGAACAGGGTCCAGCCATATTGCAGGTTGGCGATCATCGACATGCAGATGATGCCGATGGCCAACTGCACCCAGCGCCCGCCCCAGGGCGCGACCTGAGCGGTGTTGCCGTGCGTCTCACGCACCATGTGCTTCCTCCCCGTTTCCACCCGACAAGTTCTGTTCGGACGTCCGGACCTTTTGCTTTTTCGTGGCTTTGCCGCGCGCTTTTTGGTGTCTGGTCCGGAAAAGGCCATGGGATGGGGCGGCTTCTGGTCCAACTTATGATTGCTGGCATGCCAAATGCCCCATGCCCGCCTTAACGATCATCAGTTTAGCGAACAGTGTCAATACAAAGCATTTTTCCGCACCGCGACGATCCGCTTTTTGTCCAAGGGATTCCGTCGAGTGTCCCGCAGACTGGAACATTCTGGATCCGGGATACCGCCGGGGGGCCATGCCTTGCGACCGTGTTCGACCGAATCGGAGGAGTTGGACCTATGCCCGTGCCCGGTCCGCCGCTGCTGGCGATCACCGACCGCCATCTCTCATCCCAGCCGCTGCCGGAGTTGGCGGACCGCCTCTTCGCGTCAGGCTTGCGCTGGCTGTCCTTGCGCGACAAGGACCTGGCCGATGCGGAGCGTCTGGCTCTGGCCCGCGCGCTGCTCCGGCGGGCCCGGCCCTGGGGGGCCAGGATCACCCTGCACGGCGACGCGGCGCTGGCGGCGGCGGCGGGGGTGGACGGGGTGCATCTGCCGGCAGGCTCCGACCCGGCGGCGGCGCGCGCCCTGCTGGGGCCGGCGGCGTTGATCGGCCTGTCGGGCCACGACTCGGACGGTGCCGATCTGGTGGAGCGGGTGCGCGGGCAGGTCGATTACCTCACCCTGTCGCCAATCTTCCCGTCGGTCAGCAAGCCGGGCTATGGGCCGTGCCTCGGCACCTTGGGGGTGCGGAGATGGGCGGAGCGGGGAGTGCCCGTGGTTGCGCTGGGGGGAATCGACGGGGCGCAGGCGGTGGCGGACTGCCTTGCCGCCGGTGCCGCCGGGGTGGCGGTGATGGGACTGGCGATGCGCGATCCACAGGCGCTGGGTCCGCTGCTTGCGGTGGCGGCGGGCGGAACCGCGCCGTCGCGCCCCGATTGACATCAGGCGGGCTTCCGCCGCGCCCCCCTGGACATTTCAGCGCCTTGCAAGCATCTGGTATGTAGGATACGAAAACACCGAAGGACCGGAGCCCGCGCCTGATCAGCCGGAGCCTGACCGGGTGCGCCGCTACAGCCGGCGAGACATAAGGACATCCATTTCATGACCGTTCCCGCTCTCAACGTTCAGCCCCTCGACACCGGAACGACCTTCCGCAGTCAGGTCTATCACGCGCTGAAGCAGGCGATCACGGAGATGGACATCTACGACCACGACCGCGAGATCCGGCTGGACGAGCGGCAGCTCAGCGACAAGCTCGGCGTCAGCCGCACCCCGATCCGCGAGGCGCTGACCCTGCTGGAGCAGGAGGGCTTCATCCGCCTGCAGCCGCGCCGCGGCATCTTCGTGGTGCGCAAGACCAAGATCGAGATCATCGAGATGATCCAGGTCTGGGCGGCGCTGGAGAGCATGGCCGCCCGCATGGCCGCGGAGCACGCCCCGGCGGCGGAGATCCACAAGCTGTGGGATCTGTTCGGCAGCTTCGAGCAGCGCAGCCCGAAGGACCATGTCAGCGAATATTCCGACGCCAACATCGCCTTCCACAAGAGCATCATCCAGCTGAGCGGGTCGAAGCTGATCCAGGACGTCACCGACAACCTGTTCATTCACATGCGGGCGATCCGCAAGCTGACCATCGGCCAGGAGGACCGGGCCGAACGCTCGATCCACGACCACCGCGCCATCATCAAGGCCCTGGAGGAACGCAACGCCGACCTCGCCGAACGGCTGGTGCGCGAGCACACCATGGGTCTGGCCGCGCATGTGCAGAAGCATTGCGATTTTCTGGAGTGAGNTTCCCGCGAAGCGGGGGAGGGATGGGCAGGGGGCCTGGAGCGCCGGCTTCTCTTCACGCCACCACCATCTCCCTCTGCTCGGCCTCCGCCTTCGGCGCATCCTCTCCGTCTATCGTCACCACGCGCAGGGCGTTGGTCTTGCCCGGCGTGCCGAACGGAACGCCCGCGGTGACCACCAGCGACTGGCCCGGCTTGCCGATCCCGGCATCCGCCGCCGCCGCCAGCGCGCGGCCGACCATTTCCGTGAAGTTCGCCACGTCGTCGGTCAGCACGGCATGGACGCCCCAGGCCAGCGACAGCCGCCGCGCCGTCGCATGCTGTGCGCTGAGGCCGAGGATCGGCACTGACGGCCGCTCGCGCGAGGCGCGGAGCGTGGTCGAGCCGGTGGTGGTGTAGGTGACGATGGCGGCGGCGCTGATGGTTTCCGCCACCTGGCGGGCGGCGGCGGTCAGCGCGTCGGGGGCGGTCGCCTCCGGGCTCGGGTGGTCGGCGTCCATGATGCGGCGGTAGAGCGGGTCGCCCTCCACCCGGCGGACGATGCGCTCCATCATCGCCACCGCCTCCACCGGATAGCGGCCGGAGGCCGATTCGGCGGACAGCATCACCGCATCCGCCCCGTCATAGACGGCATTGGCGACGTCCGACGCCTCGGCGCGGGTCGGGGTCGGTTCCGACACCATGGATTCCAGCATCTGGGTGGCAACGATCACCGGCTTGCCCATGGCGCGGCTGAGGCGGATCATCCGCTTCTGCAGGCCCGGCACATCTTCCGGCGGCAGTTCCACACCCAAATCGCCGCGCGCGACCATCACCGCGTCGGACAGCTCGATGATGCGGTCGAGGGTCGGCAGGGCCGCCGGCTTCTCGATCTTGGTCATCACATGGGCGCGCCCGCCGATCAGCTCGCGCGCCTCCAGGATGTCCTCCGGCCGCTGGACGAAGCTGAGGCCGATCCAGTCCACCCCCAGTTCCAGCCCGAAGGCGAGGTCGCTGCGGTCCTTCTCCGACAGGGCGCTGAGCGCCAGCGCGGCACCCGGCACATTGACGCCCTTGCGGTCGGACAGGGTGCCGCCGGCCAGCACCTCCGTCTCGGCGAAGTCGGGACCGCAGTCCAGAACGCGCAGCCGGATGCGCCCGTCGTTCAGCAGCAGGTCCAGCCCCGGCTCCAGGCTGGCGAACACCTCGGCATGGGGCAGGCAGACGCGGCGGCTGTCGCCCGGCCGGCGGTCGAGATCCAGACGGAAGCGGTCGCCGATGGCGAGATCGACCGGCCCGAAGCCGAAGGTCCCGACGCGCAGCTTCGGCCCCTGGAGGTCGAGCAGCACGCCGATCGGCCGGCCCAGCCGCTCCTCGGCGGCACGGATGCGGGCATAGCGCTCGGCATGTTCGGCCTGGGTGCCGTGGCTGGCGTTCAGGCGAAAGACGTTCACGCCGGCCTGGGCCAGGGCGGTGATCTGGCTTTCCGACGAGCTGGCGGGCCCCAGCGTGGCGACGATCTTGGTGCTGCGGTGAAACGGCATGACGACAGCCTTCCTCCGCCCGGCCCTCGGCATGGAGGGGCGGGACTGGCGAATAATGACGCGCTGAATGGCGGTGATGGCGGGATGCTGGAAGGGATGGGCCGGACGGTCAAACGCCGCCCGCCCTGTATTCCGCATCGTGAGAGTGCTTCCTCCCGCCGCGCATGGACAGGCGAAGGGCCGGTCGGCGACACTGGGGCATGTCCGACACCGCTCCCGATGCCCCCGTTCCGCCCCATCCCGCCGCCACCCTGATCCTGCTGCGCGACGGGCCGGAAGGCCTGGAACTGCTGGCGATTGAACGGCATGCCGGCCTGCGTTTCGCCCCCGGCGCCACGGTGTTCCCCGGCGGCCGGCTGGAGGCGGCGGACCATGATCCGTCCTGGCGAGAACACTGGCCGGGCGCCGGTGCGCGCGCCGATCTTGCCCACCGTGTCGCCGCTGTGCGGGAATGCGTGGAGGAATGCGGAATTCTGCTGTCCTGCGATCCACCGCAAGCCGCAACTCTTGCGGGCTTGCGCGCCGCGATGGCGGCGGGGAAGGGGTTCGGGCCGGCGCTGGCACAGGCGGGACTGGCTCCGGCGTTGGAACGCATGGCGCCGCTGGCGCGCTGGGTGACACCGGAAATGCTGCCGCGCCGTTTCGACACTTTGTTCTTCCTGGCCCCGGCCCCGCCCGGACAGGAGCCGTTCTGCGACGGCGGCGAGGCGGTCGGCTCGCTGTGGGCCACCCCGTGCCGTCTGCTGGCGGAGGAGAAGGCCGGGCGCCGGCGGCTTGTCTTCGCCACGCGGATGGTGCTGCTGCGGCTGGCGGGCTGTGCCGACATGGTGGCGGCGCTGGCCTGCGCGGCGACCGGTGAGGCGTTGCCATCGCCGATACTGCCACTCTTGATTGAGACTGCGGCCGGTCCGGTCTGGCGGATACCGGCGGCATGCGGCTTTTTGCCACTGGAGACATCGGCCGAACATGTTAGGCTCGGGTAAGAAAAGGCAAGGCTAGGCGGGTTTCCGCGATGTGAAAATTGCGCGATGGTCCTGTTGTGCGATGCGATCCGCGCAACGAAGCTCTCCTCCGACACACTGCCGTCCAATAGGGCGTTCGGGAGGAAGCGGGAGGATCGCGGAATGGATATCGGGTTCATCGGGGGTGGGGAGGTGGCCGATGCGATCATGGACAGGCTGCGGGAGGTGGGGCACCGGCTCCATCGCCATCCCTATCTCCACACCCATGGTGGCCGGCCGCTCCGCGCGCTTGCCGAGCGGTGCGACGCCGTGATGCTGCTGTTGCCCGATGCCCGCGCCGTGGACAGGGCGCTGTTCGCCGAAGACGGGCTTGCCGCAGGTCTGTGCGGCGGTGGGCTGCTGATCGACCTGTCCGCCCTGCCGCCCGCGTCTGCTGCGGCCAATGCCGCCCGCATCGCGGAACTGGGCGGGCAACTGGTCGATGCGCCGGTCAGCGGCGGGGCGGCGGGGTACAGGATCGACCTTGGCGGCAGCGATGCGGCCTGCGCGTGGGCGGACTCGCTGCTGCGGGTGTTTACCTCCACAGTCGAGCGGGCCGGTGGTCCGGGGGCTGGGCAGCGGGCCCGTCTGGCGCGCAGCGCGGACCGGAGCGCCGGCAGGACCGGCGACGACCCGGATGGGCTGCACCGGCTGCTGCGCCTGATGGCCTTCGACGAGGCCGATTGTGCGTTGAGCGCGGGATGACCACAGCCATGATGTCCGATATCGCCTCCATCCGTCTTCCCACCCCGGCCATCGCCGTGCCGCACTGCGCGGACCAGCCGGAGGTGATCGTCCCCTTCGGTTCGGGGCTTTCCCGAAGGGCGGACGTGGATCGCCTGGGCAACAAGGGCGCGCGGCTGGTTGAGATGGCCGGGCTCGGCATTCCGGTGCCGCCGGGCTTCGTCATCGCGGCAGAAGCCGGGCAGGGGTTGGCCGCCGGGGATCCGCTTCCGGCCGCCCTGTGCGCTGCCATCGACGAGGCGATCGCATCGTTGGAGGACCGGGCGGGCGGGCGCTTCGGCGATTCCGGCCGGCCGCTTCTGCTGTCGGTCCGCTCCGGTGCGGCGGTGTCGATGCCAGGCATGATGGACAGCATCCTGAATCTGGGGCTCAACGACCGCACGGTGGCGGGGCTGGCGGCGGCCTCTGGGGACGCGCGCTTCGCCCATGACTGCTATCGCCGGCTGGTCCAGTCCTTCGGCTGCGTCGTCATGGGCGTGTCCGGCCATCGTTTCGAGGAGCTGCTGGAGGAGCACAAGGAGGAGCGGGGGATCCAGCGCGACGGCGACCTGACGGCGGAGGACTGGCGGAGCCTGCTGCCGCGTTTCCTGCAGCTGGTCGAGACGCGCTGCGGCCGGCCTTTCCCGCAGGATCCGGCGGAACAGCTGCGCATGGCCGTGGCGGCGGTCTTCCGCTCCTGGATGAATCCGCGGGCCGTCGCCTTCCGCACCCTGCACGGCATTCCGGAGGATATGGGCACGGCGGTGACGGTGCAGGCGATGGTGTTCGGCAACCGCGGGCAGGAGTCCGGCACCGGCGTGCTGTTCACCCGCGATCCGTCCACCGGCGCCCCCGGCCTGTGCGGCGAGTTCCTGGCCAATGCGCAAGGGGAGGACGTGGTGTCAGGCACCCGCGATCCCGATCCGCTCAGCGCGGCCCAGCCGCAGCCGGACCGGTCGATGGAGCGCCGGCAGCCGGCGGTCTTCGCCGAGCTGTGCGCGGTGGCGGAGCGGCTGGAGCGCGCCTTCGCCGACATGCAGGACATCGAGTTCACCGTCGAGTCCGGACGCCTGTTCATCCTGCAGTCCCGCAGCGGCAAGCGGTCGTCGGATGCCGCCGTGCGCATCGCCGTCGACATGGCCGAGGAGGGGATCATCAGCCGGGACGAGGCGGTGAGCCGCGTCGATCCACAGACGCTGGACGAGCTGCTGCGCCCCACGCTGGCGCCCGGGGCGCTGGCCGGCGCGCTTGCCATGGGACTGCCGGCCTCACCCGGCGCGGTGACCGGACGCGCCGCCTTCACGACCGAGGACGCCATTCGACTGGCCCGCGGCGGCGCGCCGGTGGTGCTGTGCCGGCCGGAAACCTCGCCGGAGGACATCCACGGCATGCAGGCCGCCGCGGGGGTCGTCACCGCGCGCGGCGGCTTCACCAGCCACGCCGCCACCGTTGCCCGCGGCATGGGCCGCCCTTGCGTCTGCGGCGCCCGCGCCCTGCGGATCGATGTCGAGGCGGGGACGATGCAGGTGGGCGAGGTGACGGTCCGTACCGGCGACCTGCTGACCATCGACGGCGGCAACGGGGCTGTGGTGCTGGGGGCGGCCCCCTTGCAGCGGCCGGAACCGGATGGTGCCGTCGCGCGCCTGCTGGAATGGGCGCGCGGCTGTGGGGTGGAGTTCGCGGCGGATTGAGGAGAATCCGCCGCCCATGCCAGCCCGCCTCGCTTTACGCCCGCCTCAGCGCCGTCAGATGCGCCGCACAGCCCTCCGCCAGACCGGTCGCATCATAGCCGCCCTCCAGCGCTGAAACGACCCGTCCGCCGCAAACCCGGTCGGCGACGTCGACCAGCTTGCGGGTCACCCACTCGAAATCTTCGGTCGCAAGGCCGAGTTGTGCCAGCGGGTCGCGCGTGTGCGCGTCGAAACCGGCGGAGATCAGCAGCAGTTCGGGCCGGAAGGCCTCCAGCGCCGGCAGGATCGCGCGTTCCACCGCCTGGCGGAACTCGACGGACCCGCTGTAAGGTTCCAGCGGCAGGTTCAGGATGTTGCCGTCCACCCCGCGCTCCCACGAATTGCCGGTGCCGGGATAGAGCGGTGACTGGTGGGTCGAGGCGAAGAACAGGTCGGGGTCGTCGGCGAACATCGCCTGGGTGCCGTTGCCGTGGTGGACGTCGAAGTCGACGACGGCGACGCGCGTCAGCCCGTGTGTCTTGCGGGCATGCTCCGCTCCGACCGCGATGTTGTTGAAGACGCAGAATCCCATGGCGCGCGCCGGTTCGGCATGGTGGCCGCAGGGGCGCACGGCGCAGAAGGCGTTCGTCGCCTCACCGGCCAGGACCGCATCGACCGCCGCGCACACCGACCCCGCCGCGCGCAGGATCGCCCCGCGCGAGCCCGGCGACAGCAGCGTGTCGCCGTCCAATCGGCAATATCCGTCTTCGGGAACCGCCGCCAGAACCGCTTCGACATATTGGCGGTCGTGGACGCGCGACAATTGTTCCACATCGGCCTCGGGGGCGGAGCGCCGCTCCAGGTCGCGGAACTCCGGCCGGTCGAGCACCTGCCAGACGACGGCCAGCCGCTCGGGGCCTTCCGGATGGCCTGGGCCGGTGTCGTGGGCGAAGCAATCGTGATGGGTGAAGATCAGGGTCGTCACGGGCGGGCTTCTCCCATGGGAAAGGCGCCGCCGGCCTCAGGGGCTTGGGCGGCGCCAGGTTCTGGGCGGGTGGCGGGGCGGTGGATCAATGGGCGTAGGCGGTGCCTGCCGTCGGCTCCGGCGACGCGGCGACGGTACCTTCCAACTCCTGCAACTGCAGGCGGGTGAAGTCGCGGGCGCTGACGACGCCGACCAGATGGCCGTCCTCCAGTACCGGAAGATGCCGGATGTGGTGCTGGTCCATCAGCTGCAGCGCCTGCCGGACGCTGTCGGACGGGGCGCAGGTCACGGGCTGGCGGGTCATCAATTGCGACACCGGCATGGACAGCAGCGGGCTGCCCCGGTCCAGCAGCGCATGGACGATGTCGCGTTCAGACAGGACGCCGGCCAGCGTGTTGCCTTCGGTGCGGCAGACGTCCTTGACGATCAGGGCGCTGATATTCTCCGCCTTCATCAGGCGGATGGCTTCGGCGACCGTGGCGCTGGTCCGCACGGCGACGACGCGGGATTCCTTGGTGCGCAGGATATGTTCGACATTCATGGCGTGGCTCCTGGCGGCTGAACGGATGAGGGAGCGGCGGGGTGCGCGGTCCGGCATCATGCTGTAAATATGGTATACCAAATACAGTACGCCAATCAAACAATTTTGTCGGCCAATCAGGTGGCGGCGGACCTCATCGTCGCTCACGCTGTTCGGCTCATTGTACGAAGGCATCAGAGCGCAAATGTTGGCTGCACGGTATGTTTGTTATGCATGCAAATAGAGTGCGGCATGCGATGCGTGCATGTCCGGCATCTTGTACCTTGTATACCAAAAAACTTGATCCAATTTTTGCGGCGCGTCATAAAATCCAGCCAAGCCGAAGCCGTTCGGAAAAAACACCCCACCGAGACACCGGAGCGATGAACATGTTGGAAATCCTGGTTCTGGCGCTTGTGCTGTCCGTCTTCGGCGGCACCGTCCATCACATCCTGTCGATGCAGGTGGCCAATGCCGGCAAGTCGCAGCGCGATTTTTCCGCCGCGCCTCTTCGCCTTGCCAACCCGACCGCCGCCGACCTGAAGGAGCAGGAAGACGAACTGCCGCCCGGTCCGGCCTGGGCCAGCTTCCCGCGCGCGTTCTGAGCGCCGCATTTCCCTGTCCGCAGCACCGGCATCACGAAAAGACGGCCTCCGCAGGCCGTCTTTTTTTGTTGTCCGCAGCGTGTCGCTCAGGCGAGCGGCAGCACCAGTTGGAAGCTTTTGATGGTCATCCGCTTGCGATGATAGAAGCGGTGGGCCTCGCCGCGCTGGATGCCGGAGATGATCTCCATCTGGGCGCAGCCGCGTTCCCGCGCCTCGTTGGCCAGCCAGTCGAACAGCTTGTCGCCCAGACCGTAGGAGCGCTTGGCTGCGCTGGTCACCAGATCCTCGACATACATGTAGCGGCCGCGCGACAGCGTCTCATGCACGCGGAAGCCGCCGCAGCCGGCGATCTCGCCGTCGATCCGCAACAGGGCGAGGTTGTAGCCGTCGTCCATCTGCCGGCGGATCTGTGCGCGGTAGGCGTCGGCGTCGGTCATATGGGTCCGCAACTCCTTCATGATCGGGTAGCTGGCGGCGATATCGGCATCGTCCCGCGCCACGGCGATCTCGATGGTCTGCTGCTGGTCCATGGCGGTCGACTCCTTATCAATATTGGTTCTGCCGGGACAGGCCTCCGTGTCACCGGCGCTGGCATACCATATGCCAACAAATCCGCCGCCCAAAGGCAGCCGGCACTGCTTTCCGCGTAACGGAAAATCAGCATTCCAAAGCTGCATGGCTGCTGCCGCAAATGCGGGGCGCGGAAACAGTTGGTGCGCCCCACTGACTGCTTGTCTGCTGCTCGGCATCTGGTATACCATATTGATAATTCCAGACCGTCCCAGGACCGCATCGGTCTGGCGGGGGCATAAACCGCCCCCGAAGAACCGTGGAGTGCCCCGAGGCCGCATCCTCGCCGCACGACCACCGACAGCAAAGAACCGCGTCAAATCTCTGAAGCATCAAACAAGACGCTCAAGCATCAAAACAGAAGCGACGCCCGAACCGGCAAAAGACCGCTTCCTAGGAGGAGATAGATAGATGCAGCATACGAATTCGGAGGCGCAGGGCGCACCGCTCGGCGGCCGCTGGATGCAGTTGGTCATCGGCGTGATCTGCATGTCGATGATCGCCAACCTGCAATATGGCTGGACGCTGTTCGTCAACCCCATCGAAGAAAAGTATCACTGGGGTCGTGCCGCCATCCAGGTCGCCTTCACCATCTTCGTCGTGACCGAAACCTGGCTGGTTCCCGTCGAAGGTTGGTTCGTTGATAAATTTGGACCCCGCATCGTCGTTCTGATCGGCGGCGTGCTGTGCGCGCTGGCCTGGGTCATCAACTCGGTCGCCGACTCGCTGGCGCTGCTCTATCTGGGTGCGGCCATCGGCGGTATCGGCGCCGGCGGCGTCTATGGCACCTGCGTCGGCAACGCCCTGAAGTGGTTTCCCGACCGTCGCGGCCTCGCCGCCGGCCTGACCGCCGCCGGCTTCGGCGCCGGCTCCGCCCTCACCGTCGTGCCGATCGCCACCATGATCGAAACCTCGGGCTTCGAGCAGACCTTCCTGGTCTTCGGCCTCGGCCAAGGCTTGGTCGTCTTCGTGCTGGCCTGGTTCCTGAGGGAAGCAGACCCGGCCCTGCTGCCGAAGACCAAGTCCAACATCGTGCAGAGCCGCCGCAATTACACCCCGCAGGAGACGCTGAAGTCGCCGGTCTTCTGGGTGATGTACCTGATGTTCGTCATGGTCGCCGCCGGCGGTCTGATGGCCACCGCCCAGCTCGGTCCCATCGCCAAGGACTTCCATCTCGATGGCATGCCGGTCAGCATCATGGGCCTGACCTTGCCGGCGCTGACCTTCGCGTTGACCATCGACCGGGTTCTGAACGGCGTGACCCGTCCCTTCTTTGGCTGGGTGTCCGACCATATCGGCCGCGAGAACACCATGTTCGTCGCCTTCGCCATCGAGGCCGTCGGCATCCTGGCGCTGAACCAGTGGGGTCAACACCCGGTCGCCTTCGTCGTCCTGACCGGTCTGGTGTTCTTCGCCTGGGGCGAGATCTACAGCCTGTTCCCGTCCTGCTGCGCCGACAGCTTCGGTTCGAAGTTCGCGACGACCAATGCCGGCCTGCTCTACACCGCCAAAGGGACGGCGTCGCTGGTGGTTCCCTTCGCCAACGTGATCGTGGCCTCCACCGGCAGCTGGCAGACGGTGTTCTTCTTCGCCGCCGCGGTCAACGCCATCGCCGCCTTCATGGCCCTGTTCGTCCTGAAGCCGATGCGCGCCCGCCAGATCGCCGAGGACACCCCTCAGCCGATGGGCAAGCTGGTGACCGAGGGCGCCGACTGAAGGGGGAAGACCCCGGCTGGCCGGGAAAGGAGATAGCGGTCGTCTGACCGCCGGGATGCAACCCTGCCGCGAAACGAACCGGCACCGGAGCCACCGCATTGGCTCCGGTGTCGGTTTGTCGCGTTCTGAGACCGGCTTTGTGCAAACCCGCCGGACTCCGGCATCCCGGCGAAAGCCTGCTTCCAAGATTGATATTCTGTATACAGAATACGGAAATGCCGGTCAATACGGATCGAAAGGGGAGGATCGATCATGATGAGTCTCGCCGTCCTGATGCTGGCCGCCTTTGCGTCGGGTGCGCTGAACGCCGTTGCCGGAGGCGGCGCCTTCATCACCTTTCCGGCCCTGCTGTTCGCCGGCGTGCCGCCGGTGGCCGCCAATGCCTCCAGCACCGTGGCGCTGTTTCCGGGGCAGGCGGCCAGCAGTTGGGCCTACAGGCGCGAGATCGCGGCCGGCGGTCAGGTGAATGTGCCGGTCTTCGCAGCCATCAGCCTCGTCGGCGGGCTGACCGGCGCCCTGCTGCTTCTGTTGACGCCGAACGCGGTGTTCGCGCGCTTCGTGCCCTGGTTGCTGCTGTTCGCGACTGCCGTCTTCGCCGTGGGAGCTTATGCGCCATGGATCGTGTCGCGGCTGCGGCTGGGTGGGCGGAGCGTTCTGGTCGTGCAGTTCGGCATCTCGATCTATGGCGGCTATTTCGGCGGTGGCATCGGCTTTCTGATGCTGGCGGCGCTGACCCTGTTCGGACTGCGCGACATCCACGCCATGAACGGGCTGCGGCTGCTGCTGGCGATGCTGATGAATGCGGCTGCGGTCGGCGCCTTCATCGTCGCCGGAGCGGTGTCGTGGCCAGAGACCAGTGCCATGGCGGTGGCGGCGGTTGCCGGCGGCTATGCCGGCGCCATGGGTGCGAAGCGGGTCGATCAGAGGAGTCTGAAGACACTGGTCGTCCTCATCGGAACGGCTCTGACCCTGCACTTCTTTGCGAAGGGAGCCTGATCCGGTCGGAGAAATGCCGGTGCCGCATTCTCTCCGGTGCCCCCACATTCCGCATTGACATACGGTATGTGGTATACCAAACTCCAAGCACAGTTTGCGCGACAGACTGTTGAATGCCGCTGCAATAGCAACCGGTCAGCCGATGGATGCGGCCGGTGTGGGCAGGCTGGCGTCGTCCAGCCCCACAGCATTCGAAAAGCGAAATCGGGGGAGAGGGGAATCCGGCATGAAGATCTGCATCTACGGATCCGGGGCCATCGGCGGCTATCTCGGCGTTCGCCTGCACCAGGCGGGTGCCGAAGTCAGTCTGGTGGCGCGCGGTGCGCATCTGGCGGCGATGCGCGAGAACGGCGTCACCCTGCTGATGGGGGAGGAGAAGACCGTCGTCCATCCCCGCTGCACCGACAACCCGGCCGAACTCGGCCCGCAAGACTACGTCATCATTGCGCTGAAGGCCCATTCCGTCCCCGGCGTCGTCCCCGCGATGCAGCCGCTGCTCGGTGACGACACCGCCGTCGTCACTGCGGTCAACGGCATCCCCTATTGGTACTTCCATGGCACCGGCGGCGAGTTCGACGGCCGTACGCTGGAGACGGTCGATCCCGGTGCGGTTCAGTGGAACGGGCTGGGGCCGCAGCGCGCCATCGGCTGCGTCGTCTATCCGGCGACCGAGGTGGTGGAGCCCGGCGTCATCCAGCATGTCTATGGCGACAAGTTCTCGCTGGGTGAGCCTGACGGGTCGAAGTCCGACCGCGTCGTCGCCCTGTCCAAGGCGATGGAGGCCGGCGGCCTGCGCGCCCCCGTGCTGGACCGCATCCGCGACGAGATTTGGCTGAAGCTGTGGGGCAACCTGTGCTTCAACCCGATCAGCGCCCTGACCCACGGCACGCTGGAGGTCATCTGCGGCGATGCCGAGACCCGCGCCGTCGCCAAGGCGATGATGCTGGAGGCCAAGGAGATCGGCGACCGGCTGGGCGTCCATTTCCGCGTCGATGTCGAACGCCGTATCAACGGCGCTGCGGCGGTCGGTGCCCACAAGACCTCCATGCTGCAGGACCTGGAGCGCGGACGGCCGATGGAAATCGACCCGCTTCTGTCGGTGGTCCAGGAAATGGGCCGCATGGTCGGCGTGCCGACCCCGACCATCGACGTGGTGCTGGCCTTGGTGAAGCAGCGCGGGGAGACCGCCGGCTGCTACAGCAGGCCGCAGGCCACGGCGGTTCCGGCATCTGCCCGGGAAGTGGCGGCTGCCCAGTAAGCAACGCAGGTGGCACGGCCGGCGCGGATCCCGAATGCCGGGCCGGCCATATTGAATGGGGAGGACCGTCATGAAGGTCGAGGACATTCTCCGCAAGAAGGGCACGCGCATCGGCATGGTGCGCATCAACGAAACCGTCGCCACCGCACTGCGTCTGATGAAGGCGGAGAACACCGGGGCGCTGGTGGTCAAGGACGTCTGCCGCACCGAGGGCAACACGGTGGTCGGCGTCATTTCCGAACGCGACGTGGTCCGCGCGCTGGTCGACCGCGGGCCGGGCATCCTGGAACAGGCGGTGTCGGCGCTGATGACGCGCGATCCCTATTGCTGCAGCCCGTCCGATCCGGTGCGCCATGTGCTGAGCCTGATGGACGAGCACGGCATCCGCCATGTCCCGGTGCTGGAGGGATCGACCCTGGTCGGTGTCGTCAGCGTCCGCGACCTGATCCGCCAGCAGCTGGAAGACATGCGGGCCGACGGCCTCGCGCCGGTCGCCGCCGCCGGGTCGGACAGCTGGGACTTTCCCGTCGTCGCCAACCAGTAAGCGGTGCGCAAGTGGCCGGCGGGGTTCCGTCGCCGGCCGCGCGGCCTTTCCCGCCCGACAGTGCCATTTTGTGAATTTCGCCGCTTCGGCGCATCCCCGGCCATGAACCGGATGCGGGTGGACCGACGTGGGCGGGCCATGGCCGCCGCCCCTCCGTCCGCTGCCCCATGCCTGCTGCCGGCGCCGGCCTTCGAAAGCAAACGACATGAAGATCGCCATACCCAGGGAGCGCCGTCCGGGCGAGCGCCGCGTCGCCGCGTCTCCCGAAACCGTCAAGAAACTCAAAACCCTCGGGCTGGACGTGGTGGTGGAGAGCGGGGCCGGCCTCGGTTCCAGCATCACCGATTCGGCCTTTGAGGCGGCGGGGGCCGCCATCGCCGCCGATGCGGCCTCGGCGCTGGCCGATGCCGACATCGTGCTGAAGGTGCAGCGTCCGCTGATCGCCCAAGAAATTGAAAAGGGCGAAGGCGGTGAGGACGAGCTGGCGCTTATCCGCAAGGGCGCGCTGCTGTTCGCCATCCTCAACCCCTACAACAGCCGCGACCATGTGAAGGCCTATGCCGATGCCGGCGTGAACGCCTTCGCCATGGAGTTCATGCCGCGCATCACCCGCGCCCAGGTCATGGACGTGCTGTCCTCGCAGGCCAACCTCGCCGGCTACAAGGCCGTCGTCGATGCCGCCAGCGAGTATGGCCGCGCCTTCCCGATGATGATGACCGCCGCCGGCACCGTTCCGCCGGCGAGAGCCTTCATCATGGGCGTCGGCGTCGCCGGCCTCCAGGCCATCGCCACCGCCAAGCGCCTCGGCGCCATCGTCTCGGCCACCGACGTGCGCCCGGCGGTGAAGGAGCAGGTCCAGTCACTGGGCGGCAGCTTCGTCGCCGTCGAGAACGAGGAGTTCAAGCAGGCCGAGACCGCCGGCGGCTACGCCAAGGAGATGTCCGACGACTACAAGCGCCAGCAGGCGGCCCTGGTCGCCGAGCACATCAAGAAGCAGGATCTCGTCATCACCACCGCGCTGATCCCCGGCCGCAAGGCGCCGATCCTGGTGACGGCGGAGCATGTGGCGTCGATGAAGCCGGGCTCGGTGATCGTCGATCTGGCGGTGGAGCAGGGCGGCAACGTCGAGGGCGCCAAGCTGGGCGAGGTGGTGACCACGGCCAACGGCGTGAAGATCGTCGGCCATGCCAACTACGCCAGCCGCATCGCCGAGAGCGCCTCGCTGCTCTATGCCAAGAACCTGCTGGCACTGCTGACGTCGCTGCACGGGAAAGACACCGGCGTCGCCGTCAACTGGGACGACGAGATCGTCAAGGCCATCGCGCTGACCCGCGACGGCGCCATCGTGCATCCTGCCTTCGCGGACGCCCGCGAAGCGCAACCCGCGTGAGGAGGCGGATCCCATGGAACACCCGGATCCCGCAAGCAACATCGCCGCGTTCCGCCAGACCCTGGCGGCGCTGACCAATCAGGTCGATGCGCTGGCCGTGCAGGTGGCGCAGCTGTCGCCGGTCCCCGTCACCGAGGCGGCCAGCCATGGCAGCTTCTTCGTCACCGGCCTGACGGTGCTCGTGCTGGCCTGCTTCGTCGGCTATTACGTCGTCTGGCGCGTCACTCCGGCCCTGCATTCGCCGCTGATGGCCGTCACCAACGCCGTGTCGTCGGTCATCATCGTCGGCGCGCTGGTCGCCGCCGGCCCGGCCGGCTTCGGCTTCTCCAAGGTCCTGGGCTTCCTCGCCGTCATCCTGGCCTCCGTCAACATCTTCGGCGGCTTCCTCGTGACCCAGCGCATGCTCTCCATGTTCAAGAAGAAGGGCAAGTAAGACCATGGAAACCTTGTCCGCCCTTCTCTATCTCGTCGCCTCGATCTGCTTCATCATGGCGCTGCGCGGGCTCTCCAGCCCGGAGACCTCGCGCCAGGGCAACATCTACGGCATGGTCGGCATGACCATCGCCATCCTGACCACGCTGGCCTCGCCCATCGTCCAGTCCTATTGGATGATCGTGCTCGGCATCGCCATCGGCGGCGCCATCGGCTATGTGGTGGCCAAGAAGATCGAGATGACGGCGCTGCCCCAGCTGGTCGCCGCCTTCCACTCGCTGGTCGGTCTGGCCGCCGTCTTCGTGGCGCTCGCCGCCTTCTACTCGCCGGAGGCCTACGGCATCGGCGTCCGCGGCGCCATCGCCAAGGGCTCGCTGATTGAAATGGCGCTCGGCACCGCGGTCGGTGCCATCACCTTCACCGGTTCCATCGTCGCCTTCGCCAAGCTCCAGGGTCTGGTCACCGGCAAGCCGCTGGTCTTCCCGATGCAGCATCCGCTGAACGCGGCGCTCGGCGTGCTGACCGTCATCCTGATCGGCTGGCTGGTGCAGTCGAACGCCGATGTCGCGATGTGGCTGATCGTCGTCGTGGCGCTGGCGCTGGGCTTCCTGCTGATCCTGCCGATCGGCGGCGCCGACATGCCGGTCGTCATCTCGATGCTGAACAGCTACTCCGGCTGGGCGGCCTGCGGCATCGGCTTCACCCTGCAGAACAACCTGCTGATCATCACCGGCGCACTGGTGGGCTCCTCGGGCGCGATCCTGTCCTACATCATGTGCAAGGGCATGAACCGCTCGATCTTCAACGTCATCCTCGGCGGCTTCGGCGGCGAGGCGGCGGGGGCCGCGGCCGGTGCCAAGGGTCCGCAGGGCTCGGTCAAGGCCGGCTCGGCGGAGGATGCGGCCTACATCATGAAGAACGCCCAGTCGGTGATCGTGGTGCCGGGCTACGGCATGGCGGTGGCCCAGGCCCAGCATGCGCTGCGCGAGATGTCCGATGCGCTGAAGCATGAGGGCGTGGACGTGAAGTACGCCATCCACCCGGTGGCGGGCCGCATGCCCGGTCACATGAACGTGCTGCTGGCCGAGGCCAACGTGCCGTACGACGAGGTGTTCGAGCTGGAGGACATCAACCGCGACTTCGGCACCGCGGATGTGGCCTTCGTCATCGGTGCCAACGACGTGACCAACCCGGCGGCCAAGACCGACCCGACCAGCGCCATCTACGGCATGCCGATCCTCGACGTGGAGAAGGCCAAGACGGTGTTCTTCATCAAGCGCGGCATGGCCGCCGGCTACGCCGGCGTCGAGAACGAGCTGTTCTTCCGCCCCAACACCATGATGCTGTTCGGCGACGCCAAGAAGGTCACCGAAGAGGTCGTCAAGGCGATGGAAGCGTAACGGACACGTCGACGGAAAAAGCGCGCCGCTCCGGTTGGGGCGGCGCGCTTTTCTGTTTTGGAGTGGGTGTTATCCCTTAACCAGATCGTCCAGCCGGAACCCGGCGATCTTGTAGATCTCCTCCAGCGCCCGGCCAAACTCCACATCCGGCTCGTTCGCCACGCGCTCGCGCATCGCCGCCAGGATCTCCTGCTTGCTGCTGAAGCGCACCGCCATGATGAAGGGGAAGCCGAAGCGCTCGCGATAGGCGCGGTTCAGGTCGCGTTGTTCCTGGGCCTCCGCGTTCGTCAACTCGTTCAGGCCCGCTTTCGCCTGTTCGGTCTGCGAGAAGGCGGTCAGGTTGGCCGGGCGGCTGGCGCGGTCGGCGAGGTCGGGGTGGGACAGGATCAGGGCGCGCTGCCGCTCCGTCCCCGCCGCGCGCACGATGCCGGTCATCGCCGCGCGCAAGGCGGTGGCATCGGCGAAGGGTCGCTGCTCCCAGGCGGCGTCCGCCACCCAGGGGCTGTCCTCGAACACCGCGCCCAGCGCCGCGACGAAGGCGGCGCGGTCCATCCGGTTCAGATCGTCAATGCTATAGGGCATCTGCTGCGCTCTCACGTCGCGGTGTAGGGGTGTTCGGCGATCCAGTGGCGGGCGATGTCGAGCCGGGTCGCCACCCACGCCTTGTCATGGCTGCGCACATAGTCGAGGAAACGGGCCAGCGACGCGGCTCGGCCGGGACGCCCGACCAGACGGCAATGCAGGCCGATGGACAGCATCTTCGGTGCCGTCTCGCCCTCGGCATAGAGCGTGTCGAAGCTGTCCTTCAGATAGGCGAAGAACTGGTCGCCGCTGTTGAAGCCCTGGTTGGTTGCGAAACGCATGTCGTTGGCGTCGAGCGTGTAGGGCACGATCAGCTGCGGCCGGCCATGGCTGTCGTCCCAATAGGGCAGGTCGTCGGCGTAAGAGTCAGCGTTGTAGACGAAGCCGCCCTCCTCGGCGACCAGACGCCAGGTGTTGGGGCTGCACCGCCCGAGATACCAGCCGAGCGGCCGTTCCCCGGTGACGCGGGTGTGGAGCTCGATGGCGCGCAGCATGTGCTCGTGCTCCACCTCCGCCGGCAGATGCTGGTAGTCGATCCAGCGCCAGCCATGGGTGGCGATCTCCCAGCCGGCGGCCTTCATGGCGGCGACCACCTCGGGATTGCGCTCCAGCGCCATGGCGACGCCATAGACGGTGACCGGCAGGTTGCGCTCGGTGAACATCCGGTGCAGCCGCCAGAAGCCGGCGCGGGAGCCGTATTCGTAGATCGACTCCATGTTCATGTGCCGAGCGCCGGGGATCGGCTGGGCGCCGACGATCTCCGACAGGAAGGCTTCCGACGCCGCATCGCCGTGGAGAACGCAGTTCTCGCCGCCCTCCTCGTAATTGATGACGAACTGCACCGCCACGCGGGCGCCGCCCGGCCAGTTGGCCTGCGGCGGGGTGGCGCCATAGCCGATCATGTCGCGGGGATAGCCCTGGGGATGGGCGGTGTCGGTCATCGTCGTCTCGCCTTCACGCTGCGGTCGAAGCGGGACCTACGCTAAGCCATTGGCGGCAGGGGGTTCAATCGGCCGATTGGGCGCAGGGGTGAAGACAGTTTCCGGATTTTCGCGGGTGGGCAGGGGAGGGGACAGGGCTTAAGCTGCGGCATCCAGAGATGCACCGTCGCGGAGACCGTACCCCATGGGCCGCCTGACCACCCACGTCCTCGACATCGCCGCCGGCCGTCCGGCGCCGGGCATGCGCATCCGCCTGACCTCGCTCGACAGCGGCGCCGTTCTGGGCGAGTTCACCACCAACGCTGACGGACGGCTCGACGCTCCGGCGCTGCAGGGCGACGATCTCATGCCCGGCCGCTATGAATTGCTGTTCATGGCCGGCGACTATTTCCGCCGCACCGGTTCCATCTCCGGCGACGGCCCCGACTTCATCGACGAGGTGCCGTTGCGCTTCGGCATCAAGGACGCCTCCCAGCATTACCATGTGCCGCTGCTGGTCTCGCCCTGGGCCTATTCGACCTACCGCGGCAGCTGACGCCCACTCCTCCGTTCGCGCCGCTTTCCA
This sequence comes from Azospirillum humicireducens, assembly GCF_001639105.2. Classification (NCBI taxonomy): domain Bacteria; kingdom Pseudomonadati; phylum Pseudomonadota; class Alphaproteobacteria; order Rhodospirillales; family Azospirillaceae; genus Azospirillum; species Azospirillum humicireducens. The sequence continues at coordinate 847,889 of NZ_CP028903.1, read as the reverse complement.
GCCTGTGGAAAAGGCAACCCATTGATTTGCCGCACGCACCATCAGAGCGCTTAGCTGTCCTCACGAACAATCGCGTTTGGTGAGGAGTCGAGCGATGGCGAGAATGACGGCGGCGGAAGCGGCGGTGCGGGTGCTGGAGCGGGAGGGCATCGACGTCTGCTTCGGCGTCCCCGGCGCCGCGATCAACCCCTTCTATGCGGCGATGCAGCGGCGCGGCACGATGCGCCATGTCCTGGCCCGCCATGTGGAGGGTGCCTCGCACATGGCGGAGGGCTATACCAGGGCCAAGGCCGGCAACATCGGCGTGTGCATCGGCACCTCCGGCCCGGCCGGCACCGACATGATCACCGGCCTCTACTCGGCCATCGCCGATTCCATCCCGATCCTGTGCATCACCGGGCAGGCGCCTCGTGCCCGCCTGCACAAGGAGGATTTCCAGGCGATCAACGTGCCGGACATCGCCAAGCCGGTGACGAAATGGGCGCTGACCGTGCTGGAACCGGCGCAGGTGCCCTACGTCTTCCAGCAGGCCTTCCACCTGATGCGCAGCGGCCGTCCCGGCCCGGTGCTGATCGACCTGCCGATCGACGTCCAGATGGCGGAGATCGAGTTCGACGACGAAACCTATGAGCCGCTGCCGGTCTACAAGCCCGCGGCCACCCGTGCCCAGGTCGAGAAGGCGCTGGCGATGTTCGCGGCGGCGGAGCGTCCGCTGGTCGTGGCCGGCGGCGGCATCATCAACGCCGATGCGTCCGACAAGCTGGTTGAGTTCGCCGAGCTGCTCGGCGTGCCGGTGATCCCGACGCTGATGGGCTGGGGCACCATCCCCGACGACCATCCGCTGATGGCCGGCATGGTCGGCTTGCAGACCGCCCACCGCTACGGCAACGCCACCATGCTGAAGTCCGACTTCGTGCTGGGCATCGGCAACCGCTGGGCCAACCGCCACACCGGCTCGGTCGAGGTCTACACCAAGGGCCGCAAGTTCGTGCATGTCGACATCGAACCGACCCAGATCGGCCGGGTCTTCATGCCGGATCTCGGCATCGTGTCGGATGCCGGCGCGGCACTCGACCTGTTCATCGAGGTCGCCAAGGAGTGGAAGGCCGAGGGCCGCTTCAAGGATCTCGGCGGCTGGGTCAGGGACTGCCAGGGCCGCAAGCGGTCGATGCACCGCCGCAGCGACTTCGATCAGGTGCCGATGAAGCCGCAGCGCGTCTATCAGGAGATGAACAGCGCCTTCGGCCAGGACACCACCTACGTCACCACCATCGGCCTGTCGCAGATCGCCGGCGCGCAGTTCCTGCACGTCTACAAGCCGCGTCATTGGATCAACTGCGGCCAGGCCGGTCCGCTGGGCTGGACCCTGCCGGCGGCGCTCGGCGTCCGGGTGGCCGATCCGAAGCGGCGCATCGTCGCGCTGTCCGGCGACTACGACTTCCAGTTCATGATCGAGGAGCTGGCGGTCGGTGCCCAGCACAAGCTGCCCTACATCCATGTTCTGGTGAACAACGCCTATCTCGGCCTGATCCGGCAGGCGCAGCGCGCCTTCCAGATGGATTTCCAGGTGCAGCTGTCCTTCGAGAACATCAACGCGCCTGAGATCGGCGTTTATGGCGTCGATCACGTCGCGGTTGCCGAGGGGCTGGGCTGCAAGGCGATCCGCGTCACCGAGCCCGATCGCATCCAGGACGCCTTCGCCCAGGCCCAGGCCTGGATGGACGAGTATCAGGTGCCGGTCGTCGTCGAGCTGGTGCTGGAGCGTGTGACCAACATCTCCATGGGTGCCGACATCGACAGCGTCACCGAGTTCGAGGAGACCCTTGACCTGCCGGTGGAGGAGAGCGAGACCGTTCTGGTCTGACGATCCGGTCCTTCGGGCCCCATCCCGTCCGGCCGGAAAGCCGCCGGGGCGCTGCCGCGCTCCGGCGGCTTTTCTTTTGGCGGGCATGCTGCGTCGCGGAAATTCCCTCGCCGCAACACCCGTGCTAGCGTCGCTGCCGATCCGTAACCCACCGGTCAGGTCCATTCTTCCGACAGGGAGTCCGCGCGAGCATGGCGTTGCTTGAGAACATGCGCATCTTCGTCCGCGTCGTCGAGCTGGGCAGCCTGTCGGCTGCCGGACGGAACCTGCGCATGTCGCCGGCCATGGTCAGCCACCGCATCCAGCAGTTGGAAGCCCATCTCGGCGTCCGGCTGTTGAACCGCACCACCCGGCAGTTGCAGGCGACCGAGACCGGCATGGATTTCTACCAGAGCTGCCTGGAGGTTCTGGAGGCGGTGGAGCGTGCCCACAGCAGCATCGCCGCCGGCTCCGGCGTGCCGTCGGGCAGCGTGCGGGTGACGGCGCCGCTCGGCTTCGGCCGTCGCATCCTGTCGCCGCTGGTCCCCGATTTCTGTGCCGCCCACCCGCTGGTGGAGGTGCGGCTGCGCCTGTCCGACCATCTGCTCGACCTGCTGCGCGAGGCGGTCGACGTGGCGGTTCGGATGGCTGCGCTGAAGGATTCCAGCTTCGTCGTGCGCAAGATCGCCGACGTGCGGCGCGTGCTGGTGGCGGCCCCCTCCTACCTGTCGGAGCGCGGACGGCCTGAAAGGCCGGCGGACCTGTCCGGCCACAACTGCCTGCTGCTGCGCTTTCCCGGCACCCAGCAATATCAATGGAGCGTGCTGGAGGGCGGCGAGCCGGTGAAGCTGCCGGTGTCGGGCCGCTTCGACGCCGACGACGGCGACGTGCTGACCGGCTGGGCGCTCGATGGGCGCGGCATCGCCATGAAGCCGCTGTGGGAGGTGGCGGAGCATCTGGCCAGCGGCGCCCTGGTGCCGGTGCTGCCCGATTTTCCGCCGGAACCGGTGACGCTGGCCGTGCTCTATCCCCATCGCGCGCTGGTTCCCGCCAAGGTGCGGGCCTTCGCCGACCACATGGTGCCGAAGATCAAGGCGGCGCTGACGGCCATCTCGCCGGACAGCATCGTCTGAGGGCAGTCCCGACCGCGGGTCGGGGCGTGCGATGTCCGGAGGACCGCCTTCCACAGGCGTAGGGTCGCCGCTTGTCCTGTGCAACGACCGGACTTGCCATCCGGCGCCGGGCTGTGCAGAGTGAAATAAGTAATGATATAACATTTCATGTCTTGCCCCGAGGATAGGCCATGGCCGGAAATTCCGACGATCCCTTCGGCGTTCCCGAGGACTTCATCCGTGCGATCGCCGTCGTGCGCGCCATGTGGAACAATGACGATGTGCCGGAACGGGCACTGGCCTGGGCGATGGTGGTCGAAGCGGTCAATCGCCTCGCCGCGCTGAACGGTCCCGTCAGCACCAGCCGCCTGCTGGCGCGTCTTGGCGAGGCGGTCGGCGAAACCTCCACGCCGTCGTCGCTGACCCTGCAATGACCGGGGTGACCAACAACCGCATCCACGGGGCGCTGTCCTGGCGCCAGGCCAAACCGGTCCTGCTTCATCCCAAGCTGTTTCTGGGATTCATCGATTTCCAGGCCGGACAGCCGTTCAATTACCGCCTGCTCGACTGCTGGCCGATGCTCGACCAGCACCGCTACGAGAATGGGCGGGAACTCGCCGCCGAATGCAAGGCCGCCGGCATCGTCGTGGTCTGGAACGACCGCACCCGCATCCCACGCCCGCTGAAGAAGCTGGTGGTGGAGCGGGCGCTGGCCCGTTCACCGGCCGAAAGCAGGCCTCCTGCCCGGCCTGCGTCGTTCCATCCCAGCCGCTAGCCTGTGACCGGGGAAGGCGGAAACCATCTCCGGCCATGACCTGACGAAAACCAAGGCGGCGCAGTCGGTGCCAACATCCATATGAGCGATGATGCCGGTCATTAGGGGGAGTCCCGACTGGTTCGGAATTTCTTCTCACCTATGAATAAAGGCAACGCCGAATGCAGGTGCCGCTTGGTTCGTATCCATTATTTCATTTCCCGGTGCGACTTATGCCGTATCCATGAAATGAATCGTCGGATCCGTGATTGAAGGCTGTCGCGCATCCATCCGGCCCACCGAAGGGATGGAGGAACCATGTTTCTGTTCGCCAGGGACGCCGGCAGGGAGCGGGCCAAGCTCGACGCGCTGGACCGGTCGCAGGCTGTGATCGAGTTCACGATGGACGGAACGGTGGTCACGGCCAACCGGAACTTCCTGGATGCGATGGGCTACCGGCTGGACGAGATCGAAGGCCGCCCTCACAGTCTCTTCGTCGATCCCGACCATGCCCGCAGCCAGGAGTACCGGACCTTCTGGAACGACCTGCGGGCCGGCCGGTTCCAGTCGGGGGAGTTCCGCCGTGTGAACCGCTCGGGCCAGGATATCTGGCTGCGCGCCACCTACAATCCGATCATCGGGGCCGGGGGGCGTCCGACCGGCGTGATCAAGTTCGCGACCGTCATCACCGGGGAGAAGCTCAAGGCGGCCGATGCCGACGGCCGTTTCGCTGCCATCGACCGCAGCCAGGCGGTGATCGAGTTCGCCCTGGACGGTACGGTGCTGGCGGCGAACCGGCACTTCCTCGACCTGATGAAGTACGGTGCGGACGAGGTGCGGGGGAAGCATCACAGGATTTTCGTGGATCAGGCGGAAGCTGCCAGCCCAGGTTATGCCGCTTTCTGGGACAAGCTCCGTCAGGGTGAACACGAAGCCGGGGAATTCAGGCGCTTCGCGAAGGATGGCGGCGAGGTCTGGATCCAGGCGACCTACACGCCGATCCGCGATCCGGCCGGGCTCGTGTGGAAAGTGGTCAAGTTCGCGACCGACGTGACGGAGCAGCGCCGCCGCAACGACGATTTCCGTGCCCAGATCGAAGCGATCAACCGCTCCCAGGCGGTGATCCATTTCCAGCCCGACGGCACGATCCTCAATGCCAACGACAATTTCCTGAAGGCGCTCGGCTATCGGCTGGACGAAGTGGTGGGCAATAACCATTGCATGTTCGTCTTCCCCGATGTGCGCGACACCGACGAGTATCGCGAGTTCTGGCGGATCCTGCGAAGCGGGAAGTTCCACACCTCCCTGTACCGTCGGAGGGCGAAGGATGGATCGGAGGTCTGGATCAGCGCCAGCTACAACCCGGTGCTGTCAGAATCCGGCGAGGTGCTGAAGGTCGTGAAGTTCGCGTCCGATGTGACGGCGATGATCCACACGCGGCTGAAATCCATCGACTTCGCCAAGCAGACGGCCCAGAAGGTGAGCAATGTGGCTGAAACCGTCGAGCAGATGTGCAATTCCGCGACGCAGATTTCCGCGGACATCCTGAAATCGCGGGAGGTGGTGGACGAAATCGACCGACGGACCGCTACGGCTGACACCGCCACCGGCCGGTTGAACGAGGCGGCGGCGGCCATGGACGGCGTCGCCAAATTCATCGACGCCNTGGCTTCGCCGTGGTGGCGACCGAGGTGAAATCGCTGGCCGAACAGACGTCCGGAGCGACCGAACGTATCGGCGTCGAGATCGTCGCCATGCAGGAGGTGGTCCGGCAGGTGGTGGAGGCGTTGGGTGGAATCGCCAAATCGGTCGACAGCGTGAAATCCACGGTCCATGGCGTCACCGCGGGCGCGGAAGAGCAGATGAGCCTGACCTCCGGCGTGGTGTCCAACATGCGCCAGGCCCAGAGCGGCGTCGAGGCGATCAACCGCAATCTGGAAGAGATGCTGATCCGGGCCCGTTGATCGTTAGACCCCCCGCGACCGCACCAGCAGCACCCGCGCCTCTTCGGACGCGCGGTGCAGGTGGGGAAGGAACTGCACTTCCATTTCCGGGCAGGTGACGCGGGCGGCCTGGGCGCTGATGTTCATCGCGGCGACCACGCCGCCGGCTGCGGTATGGATGGGCACGGCGATGGATCGAAGTCCAAGCTCCAGTTCCTGGTCGACCAGCGAGAAGCCGCGGTCGCGCACCCGCTCCAACTCGCGCTTCAGCGCATCCACCGCGGTGATGGTGCGTTCCGTGTAGGGCTTCAATGGAACGCGCGACAGATAGGCATCCAGTTCCGACTCCGGCAGGGCCGCCAGCAGGACGCGCCCCATCGAGGTGCAATAGGCCGGCAGACGGCTGCCGACGTTCAACCCGACCGACATGATCCGCTTGGTCGCCGCGCGGGCGATATAGACCACGTCGTCCTCGTCCAGAACGGCGGCGGAACAGGATTCCTGCACGGCGCCGCTGACCTGCTCGATCAGCGGATCCAGGATCGTCGCCAGCGGGGCGGAGGACAGGAAGGAATAGCCCAGCGCCAGGATCTTCGGCTTCAGATGGAAGGTCCGGCCGTCCGACCCGGCATAGCCCAACTGCATCAGCGTCAGCAGACAGCGCCGTGCCGCCGCGCGCGGCAAGCCGGTGATCTTGGCGATGTCGGCGATGGTCAGGTTCGGTTCGCGTTCGGTGAAGGCGCGAATCACCGATAGACCACGGGCGAGAGAGGTCATGAAATTCGGGTCGGACGCCTCCTCCCCGGCACCCGGCGATGCTTTGCCTGCTGCCCCGGCCAGATGCTGCGGTTCGGCCATGCGCGGGTTCCTTCCCCCCAAGAGCGAGTCTGAGGCGCCAAAATAGGGCGATTATCGCGCATTGACCAGAAGAATCGAACGAAATCGCCCCCAACTCCGTCGGCGGCAGAAATAGTTCGATGTGCCCGCAATTGGTCTTGCGGGTGTCTGGCATCTGGTATACCGTATCGATAATTCAAAACGACACGCCACTCTGTACGATGCACCAGAGGGCGATCATCCGAACGCTCGCACGAGCAACGCTCACGACAACAAGCGGCGCCGCCGGCGTCGGCGCGCAAAGGGTCGGAACCGTGATGAACCGCGAAAGATTCAGTGTCGAACCCTTGGAACAGGGGATGAGTTTCAAGGCCAAGGCCTACCAGTCGCTGCGACAGGCCATCACGCAGATGAACATCTACGGCCAGAGCAGCGAGATCAGGTTGGACGAACGCCGGCTGTGCGAAGCGTTGGGTGTCAGCCGCACCCCGGTGCGCGAGGCGATGGCGCTGCTGGAACAGGAGGGGTTCATCCGCTCCCAACCGCGGCGCGGGATCTTCGTGGTGCGCAAGACGAAGGCCGAACTGGTGGAGATGATCACGGTGTGTGCCGCCCTGGAAGGCATGGCGGCCCGCCTGTTCGTCGAGAACGCCACCACGGAGAAGCTGGAACTTCTGCACGCCGCGTTCGACAAATACACGAAAGCCGAGTTGGCGGAACACGTCGCCGAGTATTCCGACGCCAACATCGTCTTCCATCAAAGCATCGTCCAGGCTTCGGGGTCCACCCTGATCTCGGACCTGACCGACCGCTTCTTCATCCATATGCGTGCGATCCGCCGCGCGACGATGGGCCTCGGCGACCGTGCCGACCAGTCCATCCACGAGCATCGGGACATCATCGAGGCGCTGGCCGCCCGTGATGCCGATCTCGCGGAACGCCGCGTCCGGGAACACACGCTCGGTCTCGCACAGTACGTGGAACGGCATTGCGCCTTCCTCGACTAACCAACTTTGAACCTTTTTCGGAGCCTCGGGGAGGAGTCACCCATATGTCTACTGCGGCTGCAACGATCACTAAGAACCAGGCCACGGAAGCATCTGTTGTCGAAGACGCGCCGGCGCTGACCGACGGCTTCCAGCTCGTCATCGACGCGCTCAAGCTCAACGACATCAACAACCTGTATGTCGTCCCCGGTATTCCGATCTCCGACCTGCTGCGCATGGCGCAGGCCGAGGGCATGCGGGTCGTCTCGTTCCGCCACGAACAGAATGCCGGCAACGCCGCCGCCATCGCCGGTTTCATGACCAAGAAGCCTGGCGTCTGCATGACGGTGTCGGCGCCGGGCTTCCTGAACGGCCTGACCGCGCTGGCGAACGCCACCACCAACTGCTTCCCGATGATCCTGATCAGCGGCTCGTCGGAGCGTGAGATCGTCGATCTCCAGCAGGGCGATTACGAGGAGATGGACCAGCTCGCCATCGCCAAGCCGCTGTGCAAGGCCGCCTTCCGCATCCTGCACGCCCAGGACATCGGCATCGGCGTGGCGCGCGCCATCCGCGCCGCCGTGTCGGGCCGTCCGGGCGGCGTCTACCTCGACCTGCCGGCCAAGCTGTTCTCGCAGGTGATGGACGCGGCCGAGGGCGCCAAGTCGCTGGTCAAGGTGGTCGATCCGACCCCGGCGCAGTATCCGTCGGCCGAGGCGGTCAACCGCGCGCTCGACCTGCTGAAGGGCGCCAAGCGTCCGCTGGTGATCTTCGGCAAGGGCGCGGCCTACGCCCAGGCCGACGAGACGATCCGCTCCTTCGTCGAGAAGAGCGGCATCCCCTTCCTACAGATGAGCATGGCCAAGGGCCTGCTGCCCGACACCCATCCGCAGTCGGCCGGTGCGGCCCGCTCGCTGGTGCTGCAGGAAGCCGACGTGGTCATGCTGGTCGGCGCGCGGCTGAACTGGCTGCTGTCGCACGGCAAGGGCAAGACCTGGGGCAAGCCCGGCTCCAAGAAGTTCATCCAGGTCGACATCGAGCCGCGGGAGATGGACAGCAACGTCGAAATCCATGCCCCGCTGGTCGGCGACATCGCGTCCGTCATGGAAGTGATGCTGAAGGGCATTGAGGGCGGCCTGACGCCGCCGACCGACTGGATGGCCACCGTCGCGGCCAAGCGTGAACAGAACGTCGCCAAGATGGCGCCGAAGCTGATGAGCAACGCCTCGCCGATGAACTTCCACGGTGCGCTGGGCGCGCTCCGCCGCGTCATCAAGGAGCGTCCGGACGCCCTGCTGGTCAACGAGGGCGCCAACACCCTCGATCTGGCCCGCGGCATCATCGACATGTACCAGCCGCGCAAGCGCCTGGACGTCGGCACCTGGGGCGTGATGGGCGTCGGCATGGGCTACGCCGTCGCCGCGGCGGTGGAGAGCGGCAAGCCGGTTCTGGCGGTGGAAGGCGACAGCGCCTTCGGCTTCTCCGGCATGGAGGTGGAGACGATCTGCCGCTACAACCTGCCGGTCTGCATCGTCATCTTCAACAACAACGGCATCTATCGCGGCACCGACGTCAACCCGACCGGCGGAAACGATCCGTCGCCGATGGTCTTCGTCCCCGGCTCGCGCTACGACAAGATGATGGAAGCCTTCGGCGGCGTCGGCGTCCACGTCACCAACCCGGACGAGCTGTACCGCGCGGTCAGCGAGGCGATGGACAGCGGCCGTCCGACCCTGATCAACGCCGTCATCGACCCGGCCGCCGGCACCGAAAGCGGCAACATCGGCAGCCTCAATCCGACCAGCTCGGTCCGCAAGATGCCGTCCTAAAACAAACGCCGACCGACACGACTTAAAAAGCAGGGGGAAAATACATGGGCAAGGCACTTCAGGGCGTGCGGATTCTCGACTTCACACATGTTCAGTCGGGACCGACCTGCACCCAGTTGCTCGCCTGGTTCGGCGCCGACGTCATCAAGGTCGAACGGCCGGGCGAGGGTGACATCACCCGCAGCCAGCTGCGCGACCTGCCGGACGCCGACAGCCTGTATTTCACCATGCTGAACCACAACAAGCGGTCGATCACCCTCGACACCAAGACGCCCAAGGGCAAGGAGGTGCTGGAGGCGCTGATCAGGACCTGCGACGTGATGGTCGAAAACTTCGCCCCCGGCGTGCTCGATCGCATGGGGTTCACCTGGGAACGCATCCAGGAACTGAACCCCGCGATGATCGTCGCGTCGGTCAAGGGCTTCGGGCCGGGGCCGTTCGAAAACTGCAAGGTGTACGAGAACGTCGCCCAATGTGCGGGCGGCGCCGCCTCGACCACCGGCTTCGACGACGGCCCGCCGATGGTCACCGGCGCCCAGATCGGCGACAGCGGCACCGGCCTGCATCTGGCGCTGGGCATCGTTACCGCACTCTATCAGCGCAAGGAAACCGGCCGGGGCCAGAAGGTGCTGGCCGCCATGCAGGACGCCGTGCTGAACCTGTGCCGCGTCAGGCGCTCGATGGGCGCGGCATCGCCATGAAGCCGCTGTGGGAGGTGGCGGAGCATCTGGCCAGCGGCGCCCTGGTGCNCCCCCGTGACCTGCGCCGAAACGGGACCGGCCCCGATCCCAACGCCTACATCTACTTCATCGCCCAGGCCCCGGTCTGGAAGTCGATCTGCAAGGTCATCGGCAAGGAGGAGTGGATCACCGATCCCGACTATGCCACCCCGGTGGCCCGCCTGCCGCGCCTGATGAGCATCTTCGCCACGGTGGAGGAGTGGACCAAGACCCTGACCAAGTTCGAGGTCATGGACATCCTCAACAAGTACGACATTCCCTGCGGCCCGATCCTGTCGATGAAGGAAATCGCCGAGGACAAGTCGCTCTACGAGACCGGCACGCTGGTCGAGGTGGAGCATCCGACCCGCGGCAGCTACCTGACGGTCGGCAACCCGATCAAGCTGTCCGACAGCCCGACGGAGGTCACCCGCTCCCCGCTGCTGGGCGAGCACACCGACGAAATCCTGCGCGACGTGCTCGGTTTCAGCGAGCGTGAGATCGTCGACATCCGTGACAGCGGCGCCATCGGCGTCGTCGAGCGGCTGGCGGCGGAGTAACAGTCTCCGCCTCCTTCCCAACCCTCCCCGCTTCAGCGGGAGAGGGCGGGAAGGGCCAGAACCCGATATTTGAAAAGCCTGCCGATTTTTAAAACCCCGCTTCCCCTCTTCCCGACCGTCCCCTTCCCGGTCGTTCAAGAGCCGAAGCGGGAGCCGAAGCCCGGACTTTTAAAAATCCGCCGCCCGTCAGCCGAAGAATTTCCGGCTCCCCGCGGCTTCCAAAAGACAATTCCCGACTGGGACAGAGACGAAAACCATGAACATTCACGAATATCAGGCCAAGGATCTGCTGCGGGGGTACGGCGTCGCCGTTCCGCGCGGCGGCGTGGCCTTCACCCCGGAAGAGGCTGCATCGGTCGCCCGCGAACTCGGCGGTCCGGTCTGGGTGGTGAAGTCGCAGATCCATGCCGGCGGCCGCGGCGCCGGCCGGTTCCAGGACGACCGGCTGGCCAGANAACTTGGCGTAGCCGCGCTCGATCACCCGCTCGGCCGCCTCGTAGACCGCCAGCATTTCCTCGTACGCCGAACGCAGGCGGGCGAGTTCGGCGACGGACGACGGGTCCGGATGGCGGGCCTCCGACATATGCAGGCCGGCGCGGATGTAATCGGCGCGCAGTTCCGCGACCCGCACCGCCATCCGCAGGAAGGACTCGCGGTTCAGGTTCGGCAGCTCGCGTCCGATGACCTCGCAGTTCGCCTCCAGGATGGCGGCATCCATGTTTTCCAGGAAGCGGCGGATGCGCTGGCTCCGGCTGCTGTCCGCGGCGTCGGCCGTCAGCAGCTTGTCGACCTTGCCCTTGCTGTATTCGCCGATGATCTTGCCGCCCGATGCCATGGGGTGACTCCGCCCTGTTGCTGTCGACCGTTGCGCGCCGGGCCGATTGTCGCACCGCCGGGCGGCGGGCGCCAGAGCGGCGTTGGCCGGCCGCACTCGGGGACAATCCCGCTTGACGGTGCAGCCATGTGCGGGATCGCTCATGAAGCGGGTGCAACATCGCAGCGTTCGTGCTAGGGAAGCCTCCCCCTTTTCATGCTGTACGTCATGGTGGACGCGCGATGTCTGAGACCGGCTCCGACTATATCCTCACCGTTTCCTGCCCCGACACCGTCGGCATCGTCTTCGCGGTGTCCGGCTTCCTGGCGGAGCGGAGCTGCAACATCATCGATAGCGCGCAGTTCGGCGACCGCATCTCCGGCCTGTTCTTCATGCGCGTCAGCTTCAATGGCAGCGACGCCGGGCCGACGAAGCAGCAGCTGGAGGCCGAATTCGCCGCCCATGTCGCGGACCGTTTTGGCATGACCTGGAAGATCCACGATGCCCGGCGCCGTCCGCGCGTGCTGATCATGGTGTCGAAATTCGGCCATTGCCTCAACGATCTGCTGTACCGTTACCGCACCGGCTACCTGCCGATCGAGATCCCGGCCATCGTCTCCAACCATCGGGACTTCTACCAGTTGGCGGCTTGGCACAACATTCCCTTCCACCATCTGCCGGTCGGCCCCGACAACAAGGCGCAGCAGCCCCGCCAGCCTGGGCTCCACCATGCAGTCGATTTTCAAGAATTGACCGGTACTCCGCGGGACCGCCGTCCGCGACGGTCCCGCGGCCTTAGCCAAGCCTTCTGTCACTCACGCCATCAGCCGCAACAGACAGGCGCAACCAACGCGCCGGACCCCGAGGGAGATGGGACATGAAAGCGCAAGCCCAAAACAGCATCCTGGCCCGCCGCATCATCCATGACGACCCCAGCGAGGGCGCCGCGGCGATCATCAAGACGGCGATCATCGAGGCGCCGCGCGAGAAGAACGACAATGGCAAGGCCGACGCCAAGGCCGAGCGCGGGCAGGTGGTGCAGTCGCTCTGCCGCGCGCTGAACATCCTGACCATCCTCGGCTCCAACGACGGTCCGATGACCCTGACCGAGCTGTCGGAGGCCGCGAACCTGTCGCCCTCCACCACCCACCGCCTGCTGACGACGCTGCAGTACGAGCGCTACGTCCGCTTCGACCAGAGCGCGCGCGGCTGGGTTGTCGGCGTCCAGGCCTACATGACCGGCGCCAATTTCCTGAAGACCCGCAATCTGGTCGACGTCGCCCGTCCCCGCATGCGCCGCCTGATGGAGGAGAGCAGCGAAATCGTCAATCTGGCGGTCGAGGAGAATGGCGAGGCGATCTATCTGGCCCGCGTCGGCGGTCCCCGCGCCGCCCAGGTCGCGGTGCCGCAGACCGACCGCACGCTGCTGCACTGCTCCGCCGTCGGCAAGGCGCTGCTGGCCGGCATGACCGAAACCAAGGTGCAGACCATCGTCACCCAGCGCGGCATGCGCCAGTTCACCCGCAGCACCCTGTCGTCGCTGCCGGCGCTGTACCGCGACCTGACGCTGGTGCGGACCCGCGGCTATGCGTTGGACCAGGAGGAGCGGGTGTCCGGGCTGCGCTGCGTCGCCGCCCCGATCTTCGACGAGAATTCCCGTGTGATGGGTGCCCTGTCGCTGTCCGGTTCCAGCCGGCGCATCGAGGATGCGCGGCTGCGCGCGCTCGGCGAGATGGTCAAGCGCGCCGCCGCCGCGGTGACGCAGGAACTGGGCGGTCGCGTTCCGGTTCCGAACTGACCCTCACACGGACAAGAACGCCAAGAGCCGACGGCAGGTGGTGCGCGTCGGCATATCCTCCCTGGCGCACTAGAGGCCGCGTTCCCGACGGAGCGCGGCCTTCTTTCTTGGAAATGGAACGGTTTCCATGGAATGGAAAAGGTTTCTATTTCTCGGGAAATACAGGATAGGAGGTGCGATTGTCGGTCTCGGGAAAGGCGTTCCTTTCTCATCGGGCGGATGTGTTGTTTTGCATGTTCGCGCTTCTCTCGGAGACTGGCCGTGCTGTGTGCAGCACGGCCATTTTTTTGACTTTTCCGCAGGACGAAATCGGATCCATCGCCGCGTGGACCTGCCGTCCATCCCGGCGACACAGTGCCCCCAGACCCAACACACCAGGGCAGGGGAGCGATCCGAATGACAGACACCAGAAGCATGACGGCAATCGAGGTGAGCCAGCCCGGCAAACCGGAGGTGCTGATCCCGGCGCGCCGCCCGGTGCCCGATCCGGCGCCCGGCGAGATCCGCATCGCCGTCCAGGCGGCCGGCGTCAACCGGCCCGACGTGCTCCAGCGGCTGGGCAAATACAATCCGCCGCCGGGGATCAGCGACATCCCCGGCCTGGAGGTCGCCGGCACCGTCGACGCGCTGGGCGCGGGGGTGGAGGGCTGGTCCGTCGGCGATCCGGTCTGTGCCCTGCTGGCCGGTGGCGGTTATGCCGAGTTCTGCGTCGTGCCTGCCGCACAATGTCTGCCGATCCCCGCCGGCCTGTCGATGGCCGAGGCGGCCGCCTTGCCCGAGACCGTCTTCACCGTCTGGTCGAACGTGTTCGAGCGCGGTGCGCTTCAGCCCGGCGAGGCGCTGCTGGTTCATGGCGGCACGTCGGGCATCGGCACAACGGCGATCCAGCTGGGTGCGGCCTTCGGCGCACGGGTCTTCGCCACCGCCCGCGGAGCCGAGAAATGCAGCGCCTGCGTCCGGCTGGGGGCAGAGCGCGCCATCGACTACGGCACCGAGGATTTCGTCGCGGTCGTCAAGGAGGCGACCGGCGGGGCCGGCGTCAATGTCGTGCTCGACATCGTCGGCGGCGATTACGTCGCGCGCAGCATCGACGCGTTGGCGGTCGAGGGCCGCTATGTCTGCATCGGCTTCGTCCGCGGGGCGACGGCGACCGTGAATTTCTTTCCCGTCATGACCAAGCGGCTGGTGCTGACCGGTTCCACCCTGCGGGCGCGTCCGGTCGCCTACAAGCAGGCGGTCGCCGAGCAGTTGAAGGCGCGCGTCTGGCCACTGATCGCCGCCGGCAAGGTCAAGCCCGTCGTCCACGAGGTTTTCCCACTTGCCAACGCCGCCGACGCCCACCGGCTGATGGAGAGCAACCAGCATGTCGGCAAGCTGGTGCTGGCGATCGGGTGAGCGGAAGCTCTCTTCGGTTCAATCCAGCATCGGCAGGCCGGTCTCGATCCGGACCAGCGCGGCCAGCAGCGGGGCGCCGATGTCACGGCGGACGAAGTTGCTGGCCTTCTCCGCTGCATTGATCGCCTGCTGGAAGCTGCGGCGCCAGCGGTCGTCGTTGTAGAAGGCCTTTTCCGCCTTGGCCCGCTGCGCCAGCAACCCCGGCCGGCGGCCGGCGGCATCGTCGACCAGCTTGTTCAGGCGGTGCATCAGGTCGTTGGCCGCGGCCGGCTCACCGCGCTTCATCGCCGCCTCGATCAGCTCGGCGAAGGCCTCGCCGCGGGTGTCGATGTCCGCCACCTGCTCGGCATAGGCGACGGCCATGCCCGTCTCGCCGCGCTTGGCCAGCCGCCCAAGCACGGCCGGAATCGTCCAGGGATTCTCGTCCTGCACGGTGCTGAGCAGGCCCAGCGCCAGCTTCGGCTCGCCGATATCGGCGGCGGCCACCGCCAGTTCCGGTGGGCAGCAGTCGCCAAGCGTCTCCTTGAACTTGGAAAACTGGGTCTCGACCGTGTTCAGGAACAGGGTGCGGGCCTGTGCCTCCTTCCCGGCGCGCAGCAGCGTCTGGGCGACCAGCCCCAGCTCCCAGGCGCAATTGTGGCTGGAGGCATAGCTCTTGGCCTCGTCGGCCAGCGCGTTGGTCAGGGCGGCGTCGCCGCGCCAGGACGCCGCCTTGGCGATGTCGGCGAGGTTGTAGATGCGGGTCGAGCAGTCGTTGATCTGCCGGGTGATGTCGAGCGCCAGCGGTGTCTGACCCATCAGCGACAGCGCGCGGGCGACGAACAGATCCTGGCCTGAGCTGTCGGCGGCGCCGCCACGGCGCACCGCGCTGACGAAGGGCGCCATGATCTCCTTGGCGCGGCCGGAATCGCCCAACTGCTGGTAGGCGACGGCCAGTGACAGCCAGTCCCAGCGGGCGGCGTTGATCGGCGTCTCCACCGGCGGCAGCATCTCGCCGACGCGGTGGAGGAAGCACAGGCTGCTGAGCGCGTCGTTGCAGACCAGAGCCCGGATGCGCGAGCGGAATTCGTAGAAGTCGAAGTCGCCGACGAACTGGTTGGTGACGAGCTGCACCGCCAGCGGGCTGTCGGGGAATTTCGTCACGATCTCGTTGAACAGCTTGTCCGCCTCCTTCAGCAGGCGGGATTCCTCGGCGACGTCGAAGGTGTTGTCGGCCTGCCGGATCAGCTGGAGCGCCTGGACGAACAGGCGGTTGGCCGGGCCGGGCGTGCCGGCGGTCGGATTGTCGGCCCCGCCGCCATCCTCCGTCACGGCGCCCGCCATCGCTGCACCCGCCGCCGCCTTATCCTGCGCCCCCGTAACCTGCGCCCCCGTGACCTGCGCCGAAACGGGACCGGCCACGACCGCCGCCGGCAGGATCAGGGCGGCGGCGACGGTGGCGGTGCGGAGTGTGGCGAGGACGCGGGAAAGGGCGGAGGCCATGGCGGTCGGGTTTCAACCCTGGAGGTTTGAGAGCAGACGGACGTAGCTGACGACGCGCTGGACGTTGGGGACCGAACGGGCGTGCTGGATCGCGCGGTCCAGCTCTTCCTGTGAACTGGCGACGCCCATCAGATAGACAACGCCATCGACGGTATCGATGCTGTAGTTCTGGCTATGAATATCCGCATCGAAGGTGATCCGGCTGCGAATCTGTGTTGAAATCCAGGTGTCGCGCGCGGTGTCGACGATGCTGGAGCCGTTGTCGATCTGGATCTCGTTGATGACTTCCTTGACGCCCTGCGCCTGCCAGACCAGGCGCACCGCGTCGAGGCGCATCTGCGGGTCGGCGGCACGGCCGGTCAGCAGCACGCGGCCCTGGTCGACCGTCAATCCGATCCGGTTGGTCATGTCGACCGAATGCTGCAGCCACAGCGAATTGATGCGGGCGCGGATTTCGGTGTCGCTGACGAAGCCGCTGAAACCGCGCTCCTGCGACGCCACCACAGCGGCACTGCCGGCCGTGCCGAGCAGCAGAGGCCCGCAACCGGCCAGCGAGAAACCGGCCGTGCAGGCGAGCGCGAACAATGTGCCAAGGCGGCTCAAACCCGTCACAGCGTGCCTCCCTTCGCCAGCGTGCCGAGCGCCGGGCGGATGCGGCGCGCGGCCGGAAAAAGTCACGGCGGAACGGCGTTTGCAATGGAGAAATTCAGAGCCTTCACCAGTCATCGTCACTTTGTCCTCAGGTGATGCACGGATGTTGCAGTCGCTGCGGCTGCGAAGGGATGATCGCCGCAACGTTTCGGGCAGTCTCAGGGCAAAATCAGGCGAAAGCTGGGCTGGACAGAATGCCCGCGATCTCTCGCGCCAGGACGCGGGAAACCACCCGGCGCGCCGTGGGATCGCGCAGGATTTCCTCGTCCTTCGGATTGGACAGGAAGCCTGTCTCCACCAGCACCGACGGCACATCGGGGGCCTTCAGCACGGCGAAATTCGCCGCTCGCATCGGGTTGTCGAGCAGGCGAAGCTCCTTCCCCGCCCCCTCCACCAGAAGTTGGCGGGCGGCGAGCGAGGCGTGGCGGGTGTGGCGCGCCGTCAGGTCCAGCAGGATGTCCTTGACGACGCGGTTGGCGCCGCCGGTCCCCCGCTTGCCGAATCGGTCCGCCTCGTTCTCCTGCTGGGCAAGGCGGGAGGCGAAGGCGTCGGACGCCTTTTCGGACAGGATATAGGCCGACATGCCGCGGGCATCGGCGTTGGGAGCGCTGTCGGCGTGGATCGACACGAACAGGTCGGCCCCCGCCTTGCGCGTCAAAGCCACCCGCTCGTCCAGCGCCAGGAAGCGGTCGTCGCGCCGAGTCAGCATCGCCGTGATGCCGCGCCGCTCGGCCAGAAGACGGGCGACCTCGCGGGCGATGTCGAGAGTCACCGTCTTCTCATGGGTGCCGCGGGTGCCGATGGCGCCGGGATCGGCACCGCCATGACCGGGGTCGAGCATCACCAGCCGCGATCTCGCCGGGGTCTGCGGCGAAGTGCCGCCGGACGGCTTGCGCTCCGGCCGCTGCTGGCCGGCGAGGGCGGAGCCGGAGGAAAGGGGCTGCGCCAGCGCGAGCCCTGCCGAGCCGACTGCGGTTAACCATAGCTTGCTCAGCCCGAGCCCAAGCAGCTGTCGACGATCCATGGCGAGAAATACCGTGCTGCAAGTGGAGGAAGGGCTGCGACCTGCGATCACCCTGTCCTTTGCTCTAACCCGATTCGTTAACCAATGCGGGCACGATTAAGTATTGTCAAGGCCGGGCAGGTTACCATTCCTGAATATTTGTGAGCGTCCCGTCATCCGGGCAGACTTGACGATGCGAGGATTCGACAGAGGTGATTGGTTGCTTGATGGCAGTCTGGAAAAGCGCTAAAATTTTAGCGATCAGCTCGGGAGGTGTCGATGTTGAGGAAAGCCTTGTTCAACATCATCCGGCAAGAGCAGCGCGAAATCGAGGGTGAGCTCGAACGCGAGGAACAGCAGCCGAGGCCTGATGCACGCCGGATCGTCGGCCTGCGGCAGGAGGCAACCAGCCTGCGACGTGAGTTGGAGCATTTCCACGACGTCTGACCCCGGTTTCCGGCCGTTATCCCGGCCACCGGCACCGGGGGCCTCCAAGGAGGTCGCCACTGAATTCGACCTGGCCGGTTTTGCAATCGATCGGCTGCTCCCCTTCTCCGCAGGACCGCGGGGGAGGGGTTTTTGTTTTCGGGATCGTCACCCCAACTTGGCGTAGCCGCGCTCGATCACCCGCTCGGCCGCCTCGTAGACCGCCAGCATTTCCTCGTACGCCGAACGCAGGCGGGCGAGTTCGGCGACGGACGACGGGTCCGGATGGCGGGCCTCCGACATATGCAGGCCGGCGCGGATGTAATCGGCGCGCAGTTCCGCGACCCGCACCGCCATCCGCAGGAAGGACTCGCGGTTCAGGTTCGGCAGCTCGCGTCCGATGACCTCGCAGTTCGCCTCCAGGATGGCGGCATCCATGTTTTCCAGGAAGCGGCGGATGCGCTGGCTCCGGCTGCTGTCCGCGGCGTCGGCCGTCAGCAGCTTGTCGACCTTGCCCTTGCTGTATTCGCCGATGATCTTGCCGCCCGATGCCATGGGGTGACTCCGCCCTGTTGCTGTCGACCGTTGCGCGCCGGGCCGATTGTCGCACCGCCGGGCGGCGGGCGCCAGAGCGGCGTTGGCCGGCCGCACTCGGGGACAATCCCGCTTGACGGTGCAGCCATGTGCGGGATCGCTCATGAAGCGGGTGCAACATCGCAGCGTTCGTGCTAGGGAAGCCTCCCCCTTTTCATGCTGTACGTCATGGTGGACGCGCGATGTCTGAGACCGGCTCCGACTATATCCTCACCGTTTCCTGCCCCGACACCGTCGGCATCGTCTTCGCGGTGTCCGGCTTCCTGGCGGAGCGGAGCTGCAACATCATCGATAGCGCGCAGTTCGGCGACCGCATCTCCGGCCTGTTCTTCATGCGCGTCAGCTTCAATGGCAGCGACGCCGGGCCGACGAAGCAGCAGCTGGAGGCCGAATTCGCCGCCCATGTCGCGGACCGTTTTGGCATGACCTGGAAGATCCACGATGCCCGGCGCCGTCCGCGCGTGCTGATCATGGTGTCGAAATTCGGCCATTGCCTCAACGATCTGCTGTACCGTTACCGCACCGGCTACCTGCCGATCGAGATCCCGGCCATCGTCTCCAACCATCGGGACTTCTACCAGTTGGCGGCTTGGCACAACATTCCCTTCCACCATCTGCCGGTCGGCCCCGACAACAAGGCGCAGCAGGAAGCCCGCCTGCTGGAAATCGTGGACGAGGAGAGGGTCGATCTCGTGGTGCTCGCCCGCTACATGCAGGTGCTGTCGGGTGCGATGTGCGAGCGGATGTCCGGCCGGGTGATCAACATCCACCACAGTTTCCTGCCCAGCTTCAAGGGCGCCAAGCCCTACCATCAGGCGCATGCGAGAGGCGTGAAGCTGATCGGCGCCACCGCGCATTACGTCACCTCGAACCTCGATGAAGGCCCGATCATCGAGCAGGAGGCCGAGCGCGTCGACCATACGATGACTCCCGACGACCTGGTGGCCATCGGGCGTGACATCGAGAACATCGTGCTGGCCCGCGCGGTCCGCTACCATGTGGAGCATCGTGTGCTGCTCAACGGCAACAAGACGGTCGTTTTCCGCTGATCAGGCCTTAGATCGGATCGCGTGAAATCGGCATCGATTCGAAGCGTGAATCCGGTCGTCAAACCGAAAGCTGGTGCGCCGTGCGTTTCATGGTGAACGCACGGCGCTGTAAACCACCCGCGTCATGCGGTGGCGCCGCCCCTCTCAATGGGGCTGCGCCGTCTCGCGGGCATCCTCGGGCTGCGGCATGAACACCGCGCGGGTGATGGCCTGTTCGATCTGGTCGCGGGTGAAGGGCTTTGGAATCACCGGGCCCAGATGTTCCAGCCCGTGCTTGGCCAGATCGTCGGGGAAGGCGGTGACGAAGATCACCGGCAGGAAGCGGCGGGCGCGCAGTTCGCGGGCCACCTCCAGTCCGTTGTCGCCATCGGCCAGCCGGATGTCCATCAGGGCCAGGGTCGGCCGGTGCTCCGCCGCCAGCGACAGCGCCTCGTCCATCGTCGCCGCGTTGCCGCAGACGATATGGCCCATGCCGCGCACCGTCTCCGCCAGGTCGTAGGCGATGATGGCGTCATCCTCCACGATCAGGATGGTGGCGGTCAGGCGGGCGCGGACGCGCTCGCGGGCGTGGGTCAGACGTTCCAGCGCGGCTTCGGGAGCGAGTTCCAGGACGGCGGCGGCATCGCCGACCGGCAGATCCTCCAGATTGACCAGCAGGTAAAGCCGCCGGTCGGTCTCGTCCAGCGTCATCAGCGCGGATTCGACCGGATGGTAGGGGGCGACCGCTGGCGGCGCGCCTTCCTGATCCTGAAGCTTGTTCAGATGGCGGTAGAGCGCGCCGCGCGACAGACCCTCGCCACGGCCGGTCTCATCCTCGTCCGCCTCCAGGTACCATTCCAGGGTGCGGGTCACCAAGGCGTCCCCCCGTCCGTTCGTCCCGGTCAGCGCGCGGGCATAACGGCGCAGGTAGGGCAAATGCTGCATGAAGTGACCGGTGTACTGCTCCATCTCTCTCCCCGTGCCTTTCTGCGGCGCGTGTTCCTGGCGTCCGGCCCGTTGTGCCGCCCCGGTTCCCCGGCTGCGGCCGCTCCTTACCCGGTTTGCGTGTCCGGCGGCGATCGCGGCGGGCGGTGCCGCTGAAGGCCCCGATGCCGGTGACGCCGTTTCGAAGCACAGACTGACGCATCCAGGCCTGCAACGGTCAAATTCATATGGCGCAGTTCACGGCCTAACGGGAGTGAGCCCGAAAGATTTATTCGAGATACCGATAAAGGATTACTCTCTATGCATAGTATGAAAACCGGCAGGACATGGTTCGACGGCTTGGCAAGGCGGCCTATGACCACTTCCACATAGGGGATGGCGGAATAGGAGTCTTAACCGTTCTGAAAGACTTATCGGGATACTCTGACTTTGCCCTCGGACGATGTGCGTTTCGAGGGCGAGGCGAGTGTTCCCGATCCTCGAAAGCGCCGGCCATCCCCCAGGCCGGCGCTTTTTTCTTGGCTTCGGACGCACTGGCGAAATTCCAACCGGCTGGTGCGGGAACCAACCGGTGGCGGCCGTGGTGGAACCGGCAATGGGTGAGTCCTCCCTGAGCCGCCAGCCCTTCCGCTGCCGGCGCGACGCCGCAGACTGCGGTCCGGCGCCGGCAGCGAGTTCTTCTGTTCGGCCGCTGGTGCCCCGTTTGCGCACGTCAATCAGGGGCTTTCGCAACCCGATGCTTGCAACGCGCTTAATCCAACGTTAAGGACATCGCTTCACCGTTCAAGTGTGCCGTCGGTATGGAGAGCGGCCGATCCGTGCCGGTCCCCCGGTCGACGCATCGCGCCGAGACACCGCGCCAAAGCACCGCATCGCTGCCGCATCGGGTCCGGGTTTGTGCATGGAAGACCAAGAGTTGGATCTGTCCCTGATGGACGGCATTCCGCCGGATGAACTGGCCGATTTCGGGCGGTGGCGGGATCGCGTGCGCGGGACCAACATCTCCGAAAAGACCCTGCTCGCGACCGATTATCTCAATCACTTCAACGAAATCGTGATGCTCATCGAGATGATCCCGGATATGCCGGACATGCTGGAGGAATGCCGGATCTGGCAACCCAAGAGCTATGCCGAGCATTTCCGCGACAGCGGCTTTTCCGACAAGGAACTGGCCATCGAGGCCTACGGCCATGTGCCGTCCAAGTTCCGCCGTCCTTTCGAGGACACCATCGCCCAGGCTCATCAGGTGATCGCCCACACACTGGAGCGGATCGGAACCGACATCGACAGCGGCGATCCCGACAAGCTCCGGATGGATTGCCAGACCTCGGTCGCGATGATCCACCGCATCATTCAGGTGGCGAACGGAATCATCCATGGCACCGCTCATGTCATGGAGCAGGGCGAAATCGATCTTTATCTGCAGAACGGATGAGTTTTTCTGGGCAGGCCTATACTTTCGTTACGAAACATGCGTCTTGCCAACTGAAATTCGTCGTTCTCGATCACTTGTCCCGGCATGAATGGCGATTGATGGTGCATCCACCATTCGTTCGTTGCATGGCTCACATCCGCTCCCTGGCACTATAGTCGGATCATAAAAGATAAGACGGAGGCGTGTTCATGCGTCCTCTGCGGGGGGAGATGGAGCATTGCCCATGAAGGGATGCGCTTTTGCGCCGGCCGACGGCATGGCCGTGTCTGAACCGTGCGTGTGGCGGGTCAACCCGTCGACCGATTACGTTGGCCCGCTTCCTCCCGTCATCCAGCGGGTGGAGGCATCCCAGCGCATGGCGCCCTCGGGACATATCGACAGCTTCACCCGCGACCGGCTGCCGGCTCCGTCCCAGCGTCCCGATCTGATTCTCGAACGTCCGGAACTCCAGTATCCCGAACGCCTCAACGCCGCCTCCGTCCTGATCGACGGCTGGCGCGAGCGCGGCTGGGACGACCGCCCCTGCCTGATCGGCGGCGACGGCGAGGTCTGGAGCTATGGCCGGATGCGCGACACCGTCGACCGCATCGCCCGTGTCCTGACCGAGGATTACGGGCTGGTCACCGGCAACCGGGTGCTGCTGCGCGGTCCCAACACGCCGATGCTCGCCGCCTGCTGGCTGGCGGTGATCAAGGCCGGTGGCGTGCTGGTGCCGACCATGCCGCTGCTGCGCGCGCCGGAACTGGCCGACGTGCTGAAGCGCGCCGCCATCGACATGGCGCTGTGCGACACCCATTTCCTCGACGACCTGGAGGAGGCGTCGCTGCCGTCGCTGCGCATCGTCGGCTTCCGCAATGGCGAACTGGAGCATCGGATCGCCACCAAGCCGACCGGTTTCCAGGCCGCCGACACGGCGCAGGACGATGTGGCGCTGATCGCCTTCACCTCCGGCACCACCGGCACGCCGAAGGCGGCGGCCCACCTGCACCGTCATCTGCTGGCGATCACCGACCTGTCTCCGCGCTCCGTGCTGGGAACCGGGCCGGACGATGTGTTCTGCGGCTCGCCGACGCTGGCCTTCGCCTATGGGCTGGGCGGGCTGCTGCTGTTCCCGCTGCGCATCGGCGCCTCCGTCGTCCTGCTGGAGCGCGGGACCGCCGACCGGCTGCTGGACGCGGCGATCCGCCACAAGGCGACGGTGATGTTCACCGTGCCGACCGTCTACCGCGGCATGATCGGCCGGATGGCCGCCGATCCGGCGCTGGCCAGGCGGTTGTCCTCCCTGCGGCTCTGCGTTTCCGCCGGGGAACCGCTGCCCCAGCAGACCTTCGAGGGCTGGCGCGATGCGACGGGTCTGGAGATCCTCGACAGCCTGGGCACCACCGAGCTGCTGAACGCGGTGCTCCACGCCGTCCCCGGCGATGTCCGGCCCGGTTCCACCGGCAAGCCGGTGCCCGGCTACGAGGCGATGGTGGTGGACGACCAGTTCCGCCGGCTGCCGCCGGGGCAGGTCGGGCGACTGGCCGTGCGCGGGGCGACGGGCTGCCTCTATCTCGACGACGCCCGGCAGGAAAGCTATGTCCAGCAGGGCTGGAACCTGACCGGCGACGCCTTCCACGTCGATGAGGACGGCTTCTTCTGGTATCACGCCCGCACCGATGACCTGATCGTCTCGGCCGGCTACAAGATCTCCGGCCTGGAGGTCGAGAACATCCTGCTGAGCCACGAGGCGGTGCAGGAATGCGCGGTGATCGCGGCGCCGGATCCCGTGCGCGGCACCATCCCGAAGGCTTTCGTCGTGCTCCGCGACGGCGTGTATCCCGACGAGCGTCTGGCCGAGGAATTGCAGAGCTTCGTCAAGGACCACATCGCGCCCTACAAATACCCGCGCGCGGTGGAGTTTCTCGACGCGCTGCCGCGGACGGAGACCGGCAAGGTCCAGCGCTTCAAGCTGCGCCGCCGCGCCTGGCAGCCGGACGAGGCCGAGTAACGGCGCCTATCCGGCTAACAGGCCGGCGAAGCGGGTCAGGCGGATGTTGCACCGGTCCAGCAGGGCGGCGAACTCCGGTCCGCGCAGATAGTCGTATTCGGCGCGCCGCGGCTCGACCAGGCTGTCGACGCGGCGCAGTTCGTCGTCGGGCAGGCCTGGATGGACCATCACCAGGGTCCGGCTCCCGCTTCCCCCACCGATTCCCTCCAGGAAGCGCGGCATCAGCTCGGTGAAGGGGCATTTGCCGGCGAAGTCGTAGACACCGGCGAATCGGTCGTTGGCGGGAATGCCGCGCGCCCGCACCATGCGCGCCAGCCCGCCGCCGAGCCCGGCGATCAGCAGGGTCTTCGGCACCGCGACACGGCGACGCAGGACCGCCGCCACCGGCTCCCCGCAGAGGCGGACATAGGCGCCGGGCAATGCTGCCAGCGCCTCCACCACCAGGTCGCGCACGCCGGGCAGCTGGTGGACATGCTGGTGGCCATCGATGTAGTCGGGGGCGGCGCCCCAGGCGTCGGTGAAGGCGGCGATCTGGCGCGACAGTTCGTCACGGATCTCGGCCCGCGCGGCCGGCGCGTTCAGCCTCCCGCGATAGGCCCACCCCATCAGCCTACCCAGCGGCGGCAGCCGTCCGTCCGGCGCCAGCGTCGGCATCGGTCCCAGCGGCGGCTGATCGGTCAGGGTGAAATGCAGCCCGACATCCGCTTTGTCCTTCAACGCGCGCAGGGCCGCGGCGTCGGGCCGCCAATGGGGGCAGAGGCTCATGACCGACGTGGCGGTGAGCCGCCCGCGGGCGATCAGGTCGCGGATGGCGCTGTTCACGCCCGGCGCCAGCCCGTAATCGTCGGCACAGAGCAGGAGCGGGGTCGGCGGTTTCTGGGACATGTCCGGATGGCTTCGGGTACGGGTAAGTCCGGCCAGGATGGGCGGGCCGGCGATGCCGATCAAGCAACTTGCCGATCAAGCGGCTTCGGATGCTGCCTGCGCACGCGGTTTGCGGGCGGGCAGGGTGGCCAGCATCACACCCGGCAGGACCAGCATCACGCCGATCAGGTGGAAACCCTGCAGCGGTTCCGCCAGCAGAAGCCAGGACGCCAGCGCCGCCCACAGCGGCGAGACATACAGCGCGGTGGAGGCGCGGGCGGCCCCCATCATCGCGATGGTCTTCTGATAGGCCAGCAGTGCCAGGACCGAGGCGAACAGCGCCACCGCCACGATCGACAGGATGGTGGAGGCCGAGAAGGGAACCGGCCGCACCGCCACCGTTTCCCACGCATAGAAGGGCGCCAGCACCAGGACGCCGGCCAGCGCGTTGGCGGCGAAGGCGGTGACCACCGGCAGGGGTGTGCCCGATTGCCGCAGCAGGATGGTGTAGACCGACCAGGACACCGCCCCCGTCAGCACCAGAAGATCGCCGACATTGAAGGACAGGTGCCGCAGCGCCTCCAGGTCGCCGCGGGTCAGGATCGCCAGAACCCCGGCCATCGCCAGCAGGATGCCCAGGATCTGCCGCGGCCGGATCGCGTCCCCCAGCCAGACGGCGGCCAGCCCCAGGATCATCGCCGGGCTGGTGGCGTAGATCAGGCTGGCGTTGGTGGCGCTGGTCCGTTCCAGTCCGTAATAGACGATGGCGCCGGAAATCCCTTGGCCCAGAACGCCCAACAGCAGGTAACGGCGCCATTGCTCCTTCAGTTGATGCCGGTGGGCCAGCAGGCCGGGCAGGGCGAAGGGCAGAACGATCAGGAAGGCGATCAGCCAGCGCCAGAAGGCCAGTCCGATCGGCGGCACCACATGGGCGGCCGCGCGGCCGACCACCGGGTTGGACGCGAGGAGCGCCGATCCGACGATGTAGAGGCCATAGGCGGCCAGCGGGCCGGAACGCAGGGAGGGCGGCAGGCTGGGAAGCGGCATCGGCGGGATCGGCATCCGATAAAGAGTTTCATTGACGGCGCAACCCAGCCTAGCATGGGCGACCGCACCCGCCTCAACGGCGGGTGCGCATGGCAGCCGTCCGGATCCCTTCGGCTGTGGTCATGGCCGCGATGGACCATCACGGCGCCCTGAGTCGCAAGGGGTAGCTGCCTACCGATTCGGTCAATCGGATGGTTGGCTTTGCAACTGTTTCGTTTTCCTTGTCCAAATTGTGTCCATACGGACGTATTGGCTCATCGAATTGTGCTCTGCGCCACGGTATAGCCACGTATGCATGTAGGCGTTGACAGGTGCCGTGGGCACGCGCCAAATGGCGACGCTATTTCCAAAGGCGTTCTGGCAAATTTTCCGTACGCTCCAACCGGAATCGGGAGGCAAGACGAATGAAGCGCATCCTGCTGGGTGCCGGGCTTGGTATGGCTGCGGCGCTGGCGCTGTCGGCGCCGGCCCAGGCGGCGAAGACCCTTGTTTACTGCTCCGAGGGTAGCCCCGAAAATTTCAACCCCATGTTGAATACGACCGGCACCAGCTTCGATGTGGCCCTCCCGGTCTACAACAATCTGGTCCAGTTCGAATATGGCGGCACCAAGGTCGTTCCCGGCCTGGCCGAGTCCTGGACCATCTCCGACGATGGCCTGGTCTACACCTTCAAGCTGCGCGCCGGTGCCAAGTGGCACAGCGTCGGCGATTTCAAGCCGACCCGCGACGCCAACGCCGACGACGTGATCTTTTCGTTCGAGCGCCAGTGGAAAACGGATCATCCCTTCCATAAGGTATCGGGCGGCGCCTACGACTACTTCAACGACATGGCGATGCCCAAGCTGTTGAAGTCGATCGAGAAGGTCGATGACCTGACGGTCAAGTTCACGCTGAACGCGGTCGAGGCGCCGTTCCTGGCGAACCTCGCCATGCCGTTCGCGCCGATCATGTCGGCCGAATATGCCGCGATGCTGCAGAAGAAGGGCACGCCGGAGAAGCTGGATCAGGTTCCGGTGGGCACCGGTCCCTTCCAGTTCGTCGCCTACCAGAAGGACGCCGTCGTCCGCTACAAGGCGTTCGAGCAATATTGGGGCGGCAGGCAGCCGCTCGACAATCTCGTCTTCGCGATCACGCCCGACGCGGCGGTTCGTCTGGCCAAGCTGAAGGCCAACGAGTGCCAGGTGATGCCGTACCCGAACCCGGCCGATATCGAGGCGATGAAGAAGGACGGTTCGATCGTCGTTCAGGAGCAGGAAGGCCTGAACGTCGGCTACGTCTCCTTCAACGTGACGAAGAAGCCGTTCGACGACGTCCGCGTCCGCCGTGCCGTCAGCATGGCGATGGACAAGAAGGCGATGGTCGCCGCCGTCTATCAGGCTGCCGGCGTCCCGGCCAAGAACCCGATCCCGCCGACCATGTGGTCGTACAACACCGCGATCGAGGATTATCCCTACGACGTCGAGCGGGCCAAGAAGCTGCTGGCCGATGCCGGCTACCCGAACGGCTTCGAGACCGACCTGTGGGCGATGCCGGTGCAGCGCCCCTACAACCCCAACGCCAAGCGCATTGCCGAGATGATGCAGGCCGACCTCGCCAAGGTCGGCATCAAGGCCAAGATCGTGCAGTACGAATGGGGTGAGTACCGCAAGCGCATGCAGCAGGGCGAGCACCAGATGGGCATGCTCGGCTGGACCGGCGACAACGGCGATCCCGACAACTTCCTCTACACCCTGCTGGGTTGCGAGGCGGCGCGTCCGGGCGGCAACAACCTGTCGAAGTGGTGCAACAAGGAGTTCGACGATCTCGTCGTCCAGGCCAAGCGCACCACCGAGATCGCCGCGCGCACCAAGCTGTACGAACAGTCCCAGGTCATCTTCAAGGAAGAGGCCCCGTGGTACACCATCGCCCATTCGGTGGTTTACATGGGCCTCGCCAAGAACGTCGTCGGCTACAAGATGGATCCGTTCGGCATCCATCGTTTCGAGGGCGTCGATCTGAAGTGATGCGTAGCGCCCTTTCCCGGAAGGGCGCGGTTTGATTGCGGAGGCGGGAGCGTGCTCGTCATGTACCCGCCTCCCTTTGAATCGGGCGACAGTGTATTTCCCTGCGAAAGCGCTATGGGACGCAGCATCTGAGGACCANTTTTGGATCCCCGCCTTCGCGGGGATGACGCAAGGCCCATGACATCCGGTGACTTGCGAGCGACCGAAGGTGTGTGCGTCCGGTAATGCCCAAACGGGGTAAGGGCCAGGGTGGGGCAAGTGCCCCTGACGGAACGGGGCGTTGTCGAGGCAGCGCTCCGTTCCAGTTTTCACCACAGTTTTAAAAAATGAGTACCCGTCGATGCTTCGCTTCATCCTGACGCGGGTGAGCTTGGTGATTCCGACCTTTCTCGGCATCACCTTTCTGACCTTCATCCTGATCCGGCTGGTTCCCGGCGACCCCATCGAGGTGCGCGTCGGCGAACGGGGCATCGCGCCCGAACGGCTGGCCGCCCTTCGCCATGAACTGGGTCTGGACCGGCCGCTCTGGCAGCAGTTCCTCGATTATGTCGGCAACGTGCTGTCCGGCGATTTCGGCCTGTCGCTGGTCACCCACAATTCGGTCTTGAGCGAATTCCTGACGCTGTTTCCGGCGACGCTGGAGCTGGCGCTGTGCGCGATGCTGTTCGCGACGCTGATCGGGCTGCCCGCCGGCATCCTGGCGGCGGTCAAGCGCGGGTCGCTGTTCGACCATGGCGTGATGGGCGTCAGCCTGACCGGCTATTCGATGCCGATCTTCTGGTGGGGTCTGCTGCTGATCCTGTTCTTCTCGGTCGGGCTGGGCTGGACGCCGGTGTCGGGGCGGCTGGACCTGATCCATTATGTCGAGCCGGTCACCGGCTTCATGCTGATCGACACGCTGATGGCCGGAGAATACGAGGCGTTCCGTTCCGCGCTGGGCCATCTGGTGCTGCCGACCATCGTGCTGGGCACCGTGCCGCTGGCGGTGGTGGCGCGCATGACGCGCTCGGCCATGCTGGAGGTGCTGGGCGAGGATTACATCCGCACCGCCCGCGCCAAGGGACTGGCCGATGGCCGCGTCATTGGCATGCATGCGCTGCGCAACGCGCTGATCCCGGTGGTGACCGTCATCGGACTGCAGGTCGGCACGCTGCTGGGCGGCGCCATCCTGACCGAAACCATCTTCTCCTGGCCGGGCGTCGGCAAATGGCTGATCGAATCGATCAACCGCCGCGACTATCCCGCCCTGCAGGGCGGTGTCCTGCTGATCGCCACCTCGGTGATCCTGGTCAATCTGCTGGTGGACGTGCTCTACGGCGTCCTCAACCCCCGCATCCGTCACGCGCGGTGAGGCCAATCCATGTCCGCTGAACTCTCGACCAACACGGAACCCGCAGCCAAAGTGTCGCGCCCGCCGCACCCGCTGACCGAGTTCTGGTATCATTTCAAGCAGAACAAGGGGGCGCTGGGCGGCCTGGTGGTGATCGTGCTGATCGCGCTGATCGCCGTCTTCGCCGGCGTGATCGCCCCGCACCATCCCGACATCCAGTACCGCGACGCCATCCTGACCCCGCCGGTCTGGCAGGAGGGCGGAAGCTGGACCTACATCCTGGGCACCGACGACATCGGCCGCGACATGATGTCCCGCCTGATGTACGGCGCGCGCCTGTCGATGATGATCGGCCTGATCGTCGTCACCCTGTCCCTGGCCGTCGGGCTGGGGCTGGGGCTGGTCGCCGGCTTCTTCGGCGGGATGGCCGACGTGCTGATCATGCGCGCCATGGACATCCTGCTGGCGCTGCCGTCGCTGCTGCTGGCCGTGGTGGTGGCCGCCATCCTCGGGCCGGGGCTGGTGAACGCCATGCTGGCGGTGTCGGTGGTGGTGATCCCGCACTATGCCCGGCTGACCCGCGCCGCCGTGCTGGCGGAGGTGAACAAGGATTATGTCGTCGCCTCGCGCGTCGCCGGGGCCGGGCCGCTGCGCCTGATGCTGATCGTGGTGCTGCCCAACTGCGTCGCTCCGCTGATCGTGCAGGCGACTCTCGGCTTTTCCACCGCCATCCTGGACGCGGCGGCGCTGGGCTTCCTCGGCCTCGGCGCGCAGCCGCCGACGCCGGAATGGGGCACCATGCTGGCCTCCTCGCTGCAGTTCCTCCAGCGCGCCCCCTGGGTCGTGACCTGGCCCGGCATCGCCATCCTGGTGACCGTGCTGGCCTTCAATCTGTTGGGCGACGGTCTTCGCGACGCGCTCGACCCCAAGCTGAAGCGTTGACCTCATGCCTCTTCTCGACATCAAGAACCTGTCGGTCGAGTTCACCACCCGCGCCGGCACCTTCCGCGCGGTGGACGGAATCGACCTGACCGTTGACGAGGGCGAGGTCGTCGGCATCGTCGGCGAATCCGGCTCCGGCAAGTCGGTGACCTCGCTGGCCGTGATGGGGCTTCTCGGCTCCAACGGCCGCGTCGTCGCCGACCGGATGATGTTCGCCGGCAGGGACCTGCTGACCATGCCCGCCTCCCAGCGCCGGAAGATCACCGGCAAGGACGTCGCCATGGTCTTCCAGGAGCCGATGACCAGCCTGAACCCCTGCTTCACCGTCGGCTTCCAGATCATGGAAACCCTGCGCGTGCATGAAGGGCTGTCCGGCAAGGCGCTGCGCAACCGCGCCATCGCCCTGCTGGAACAGGTCGGCATCCCCGCGCCGGAAACCCGCCTGTCGGCCTTCCCGCACCAGCTGTCGGGCGGCATGAACCAGCGCGTGATGATCGCCATCGCCATCGCCTGCAACCCGCGCCTGCTGGTGGCGGACGAGCCGACGACCGCGCTGGACGTCACCATCCAGAAGCAGATCCTCGATTTGCTGGTCCAGCTGCAGCGCGAGCGCGGCATGGCGCTGATCCTGATCACCCACGACATGGGCGTGGTTGCGGAAACGGCCCAGCGCGTCGTCGTCATGTATGCCGGGCAGGTGGCGGAGACGCGCCCGGTCCAGTCCCTGTTCGAGCGGCCGCGCCACCCCTACACCGGCGCCCTGCTCGATGCGCTGCCGGAACGGGCGCTGGGCAAGCGCCGGCTGCCGACCATTCCCGGCATGGTGCCGGGCATCGCCGACCGGCCGGCCGGCTGCCTGTTCAGCCCGCGCTGCCGTTTCGCCGACGCCCGCTGCCATGCCGAACGCCCGGCCCTGTTCAACGTGGACGACGGGCGTGCGCGCTGTTTCTACCCGCTGCCGGACGGCCATCTCGCCGCCGGGGAGGCGCTGTGATGAGCACCGAATCCGAGTTCCCCATCATCGAGGCTGCCGCCGGGCGTTCGGTCGTGCTGGAGGCACGCAACCTGCGCAAGCACTATGCCGTCAAGCGTGGCGCCTTCAAGCCGATGGCGACGGTGAAGGCGCTGGACGGCGTGTCCTTCAGCCTTCAGGCCGGCAGGACGCTGGCCGTGGTCGGCGAATCCGGGTGCGGCAAGTCGACGCTGGCGCGGGCGGTGACGATGATCGAACCGCCGACCTCGGGTGAGCTTCTCTACGACTGCCGTGAGGTCGTCGGACGCAGCGCGGCGGAGATGAAGGAACTGCGCCGCACGGTGCAGATGGTCTTCCAGAACCCCTACGGCTCGCTGAACCCGCGCAAGACGGTGGGGTCCATCCTGACCGAGCCGCTGGTGATCAACACCACCATGGACAAGCATGAGCGGCGCGACCGCGCGGTGGCGATGATGGGAAAGGTCGGCCTGCGTCCCGANGCCAGCGCATCGCCATCGCCCGCGCGCTGATGCTGAACCCGCGCGTCGTCGTCGCGGACGAGCCGGTGTCGGCGCTCGACGTGTCGATCCAGGCGCAGGTGCTGAACCTGATGATGGATCTGCAGGAGGAGCTGAACCTCGCCTACCTGTTCATTTCCCACGATCTCAGCGTCGTTCGGCACATCGCCGATTCGCTGATGGTGATGTATCTGGGCAAGCCGGTGGAGCATGGCGCCAAGGACGTGGTGTTCACCCGGCCGCGCCATCCCTACACCCGCATCCTGCTGGCGGCGACTCCGCGGGTGAACCCGGACCTGCGGCTCGAGCGGGTGGTGCCGAAGGGCGAGCTGCCATCGCCGCTGAACCCGCCGCCGGGCTGCGCCTTCCACAAGCGCTGTCCCTTCGCCACCGACCGCTGCGCCGCGGAGGTTCCGCCGCTGCGTCCTGTCGACGAGCGGCTGGTCGCCTGCCATTACGCCGAAGAGATGAACTGAACGGCGTCATGCCGATGCCCCGGCCGCTGTTGCGGCGGCCGGGCTATCAATGGTCCATTGTTGCGGTCTCCTTTCCGATGGAGCCTGTGCCATGGTCCGCATTTCCGCCGTCCTTGTCCTCCTGCCGCTTCTGCTTGCCGTTGCCGGCCCGGCGCTGGCGGCGGGCTTCGACTGTGCCCGGTCCCGCAGTGCGGAAGATACCGAACGGCGAACGAGGCAGCTTGCCGCCCTGCGGGCCGACCCCGCGCTCGGCGCCCGGCTATGCACGGTTCCGCTGACCGAAGGGAAGCCCGGAGCCCGCCTCTACATCCGTGCCGAGCGGCCGGAGATCGCCGACCCCGCCACTCCCGGCGCGGCCTTCTTCAACGAGACTCTCCGCCGCTTCGTCGAGGGCGAACTCGCCTCGTTCCGGAAGGAGGCCACCGATCTGCCCGAGGGGATGGAGGCCGAGCTGATCCTGACGGCCGATGTCTATGCCGTTTCTCCCGGTGTGCTGTCGGTCCAGTTCTTCGCCGAAGGGGTGCAAGGCAACGGCTTCCGCTATGCCGCGGGGCTGACGGTGGATCTCCGGCGGGGCCGCGTGCCGACGCCGGCGGAGATGTTCGGCGATTCGTCCTGGCCGACGGCCGCCATCGCCGCCTGCCGGACGGCGCTGGGGCCCGACCTGTCGGCGGAGTGCGATGGTCCCGAGCTGCTGGATGCGCGCAGCTGGCGCTTCGAGCCGGAGCGGGCGGTGGCGACCCTGCTGCTGCCGGGCAAGGAGTTGCGGGAGATCGCCCTGCCGTTCCGCCCGTCCGCGCACTGAGGGGCCAAGGTCGTCAGGCGGCTGTTGAGTGTGGCGCCGCTCTTCTTTACGGTGCGGCCGATTCGTTCGTGACAAGTCCTTATCCAGGAGAGAACCGCCATGCCGTCCTTCGACATCGTGTCCAAGACGGACGTCCACGAGGTCGACAACGCCATCGCCGGCGTCCGCCGCGAGATCGAGACCCGGTTCGACTTCAAGGGCTCGAAATGCACGGTCGAGCGGACCGAGAACGACATCGTTCTGCTGGCCGATGACGCCACCAAGTTGGAACAGATGCAGGAGCTGCTGCGCGTCTATGTGACCCGCCGCAAGCTCGACGCCGCGGCGCTGGATTTTTCCGCCAAGCCGGAGCGGGCGGCGGGCGACGCGCTGCGCCATACCGTGACGATCAAGCAGGGAATCGCGCAGGATCTGGCGAAAACCATCGTCAAAGGGATCAAGGACAGCAAGATGAAGGTCCAGGTCTCGATCCAGGGCGACGAACTGCGGGTGACGGGCAAGAAGCGCGACGACCTGCAGGACGCCATCGCCCTGGTCAAGCGGATGGGCATCGAGCAGCCCTTGCAGTACCAGAACTTTCGCGATTGATTGGCCGCGATTGATCGGCTGCCGGCGGTCGGCAAGCCTTGCCGGCCGCTGGGTAACTTCTGCCGGTCGGCTGGGAAATTTTTGCCGGTCAAATCGTCGCAGGGGCGGCCCCGAGCCTTGCGAATCGGCAGTTGCATTGATGGCGTGATTTTTGCGTGTACCCCTGCGGTTCGCCACTGACCGCAGGGGATGGTCCCATGTCGATGATGGCCAACAGCGAGGCCACGCAAGCCATGCGCATCCGGGCGGAAGACGTCCTGGAGCGCAAAGGGACGTCCGCGCCCCGGCAGGCGGGTGCGCTGGCCGGCCAGTTCGCGGCGATGCTGGAGACCCTGAACGGCGTGGGGGAGGGCGGCGCCTCCGGTGCGGCCGAAACGGGAGTCGTGCCGAACGCCCAGCCCGCGGTGCGGCTCGGTGTCGGTGCGGTCACCCTGTTCGCCCAGGATGTGGGGCAGGCCGAGTCCGGTATGGACGCCGCATCGGCGGTGCCCGATCCCCAGGACCCGGCCACCGCGATGCAGGTGGTGGAAAGCGCCATCCAGGCCGGCGACGGCTCCAACTTCCGCTGGCTGACCACCCTGATGACGCAGAACTCAGCGGCGTGAGTTTAACCTAAAGCCCCAACCTGGCCCGTGCCGCCCAGTCGTCCAGCGAGGTGCGGACAGCGGCAACCAGGGCTTCGGCGAAGGCTTCCGGCGCTCCCGCGTCCGGGATGGGCGCGCTTCCTCCCGCCCGCAGTCCGAGCCGCCGCAGCATGCCGCGCTCCTGCTGCACCAGACGCAGCCGAACCTTCTCGCCGAAACGGCCGCGCAGGACCGACCGCAGGTCGCCCAGCCCGTCGATCAGTCCCAGCGCCAGCGCCTTGCGTCCCGCCCAGAAGGCGCCGGAAAACAGCTCCTCCTCCGAACCGGTCAGGCGGGCACCGCGCCGGGCGCGGACCATCGCCTTGAACGCCTCGTGGATGTCGGCCTGCAGCGCTTTCAGATGGGCGACGCCGTCCTCGCGTTCCGGCGAGAAGGGGTCCAGCAGCACCTTCTTGTCGCCGGCGGTGTAGAGGCGCCGCTCGATGCCGTGGCGCTCGATCAGCCCATGCAGGCCGAAGCCCGACGACACCACGCCGATGGAGCCGACGATGGAGCTTTCGTCGGCCCAGATCTCGTCGGCCGCGCAGGCCAGCCAATAGCCGCCCGACGCCGCCGCATCCTCGCAGAAGGCGAAGACCGGCAGCTTCTTTTCCTCCGCCAGATCGCGGATCCGCTTGGCGATCAGCGCCGATTGAACCGGCGACCCGCCCGGCGAGTTGACGATCAGCGCCACCGCCTTCTGATCCTTGGGCGCGAAGGCGCGCTCCAGCAGCGGGGCTATCCCGGCCAGCGTCAGGCCGGATTGCAGCGGACCGCCCTGGCCGATGACGCCGGACAGGCGGATGACGGACACCAGCGGCCCGGCCTTGCGCCAGGGGCCGAAGGGGAGTTTGGCAAGAAGGGATTGCAGGCTCATGCCGGCAGAGATGGGATTGAAATCTCCCGTTTGAAAGGCTCCGCCCCCGCCAAAATCGCTAGAATTCCAGTGCCTCGGCGTCGCGCAGCACCCGCTCCGCCGCCGCGCTGTAGCCGCCTTCGGCCTTGTGGACGGCAAGCCCGGCGGTCAGCCGGGCCGGCGCCCTGCCGCCCTTGCGGGCGACCAGCAGGAGCCGCTTGGCCTCTACACCCGGCTTGGGCCACAGCGGCACCAGGACGAGGCTGCCGAACCGGCCGCGCAGCGCCTGCAGGATGTCGTCGATGCGGTCGGCGCGATGGACCATCGTCAGCGTGCCGCGTGGCTTCAGCATCGCATCGGCGAAACGGATCCAGTCGGGCAGCCGGGCCGCCCCTTCCATGTTCGCCGCGGCCTTCCAATCGTCGGGCGGACGGCTGGCGGCGCCGGCCTTCAGGTAGGGCGGATTCATCATCACCCGGTCGAATCCGCCGGCTGCCAAGCTGCCGGGCGGTTCCAGCAGGTCGCCCTGCACCACCTCCACCCGCCCGGCCACCCCGCTCAGATCAGCATTGCGGCGGGCGAAGGCGCAGGCGTCGGCCCGCTGCTCCAGCCCGACGACGACGACGCCCGGCACCCGGACGGCGAGGCAGAGCGCCGCAGCCCCGGTGCCGGTGCCGACGTCGAGCACCCGCTCGCCGTCGGTGGCGGCGGTGATGGCGGCGAGGAAGACCGGATCGATGGCGGCGCGATAGCCGCCGTCTGGCTGCAACAGCCGGACCCGGCCGTTCAGCAGGAAATCCGGCTGTGTTGCCGCATGTGGTTCCATGGATGCTTCCGGCTGCGAAACGAGGTCGTCACTCACGCTTCGCCAGCCTCGCGCAGGATGCGGACGGCCCGGTCGGCGTCGTCGCCGTCCACCATCAGCCGGCGCGGGATGGCGCCGATGGAGCCCTCCAGGATGCTGGTGTGGGTGTCCAGCACGATCGCCTCGATCCCGGCGTCGGCCAGCAGGGCGACCAGCCAGGACAGGCGGACGGGGTCGGTGAGGCGCAGCAGCTCGATCATCGTGTCTCGGAGGAATGGGCGTCTCGAAAGAACGGTCCCCTGCGGACTTGACCGAAGAGGCTAGGCCGTTATGCTCCCTAGCGCAAATTCTGGCGTCAATCACCCGTGGAGTCGACCTTGGCGGTCGTTACCAACTTCGAGCCGAAACGGCGCAAGTCTACCCCGCTCGACGACCTGACCGCTTTGGTGGCCGAGGACCTCAGCGCCGTCAACCAGATCATCCTCGACCGCATGCAGTCATCGGTGGAGATGATCCCCCAGCTGGCCGGCTATCTGATCGCGGCAGGCGGCAAGCGCCTGCGCCCGGTGCTGACGCTGGCCGCCGCCAACATGTGCGGCTATCAGGGGGAGCATCACCGTCTGCTGGCCGCCGTGGTGGAGTTCATCCACAGCGCCACCCTGCTGCACGACGACGTGGTCGACGAAAGCGACCTGCGCCGCGGCATGGCCTCGGCCAATGCGGTGTTCGGCAACAAGGCCAGCGTGCTGGTCGGCGATTTCCTGTTCTCCCGCGCCTTCGAGATGATGGTGGAGGTGCAGTCGCTCGACGTGCTGCGCATCCTGTCGGGCGCGTCCGCCATCATCGCCGAGGGCGAGGTGCTGCAGCTGCGCACCACCAACGACACCGAGACCAGCGAGCAGGCCTATCTTGAGGTCATCAAGGGCAAGACGGCCGAGCTGTTCGCCGCCGCCTGCCGCGTCGGCGCCGTCGTCGCCAACCGCCCCCAGGCGGAGGAGGTGGCGCTCTACGACTACGGCATGAATTTGGGCATTGCCTTCCAGCTGGTCGACGACGTGCTGGATTATTCGGCCCTGCAGGCGAAGCTGGGCAAGACGGTCGGCGACGATTTCCGCGAGGGCAAGATCACTCTGCCGGTCGTGCTGGCCTTCCGTCGTGGCAACGACGAGGAACGCGCCTTCTGGCGCCGGGTGATGGAGGAGCTCGACCAGAAGGACGGCGATCTGGAACATGCCCAGGCGCTGATGGCCCGCCACAATGCGTTGAAGGACACGGTGGAGCGGGCCCGCCATTACGGCTCCATCGCGCGCGACAGCCTGGGTCTGTTCGCTGAGGGACCGATCAAGCAGGCCCTGCTCGAAGTCATTGATTTCGTGATTGAGCGCGATTTCTGATCCGGCTTCGGGGGGTGGGTCGGCGGACCGGATCTTTTTGGCGATGACGCATTTTTTGCGTTGCGCGCTGGGGGCGGACCGTTTATACACCCCCTCCACCGGCGGGCGGCACCGCTCGCCGGTGACAGGACCGGAGAGTAGCTCAGCCTGGTAGAGCACTGCTTTCGGGAGGCAGGGGCCGGAGGTTCGAATCCTCTCTCTCCGACCAAATGGACAAGGGCTTCCGGAGAAATCCGGGAGCCCTTTTTCCGTTTCGTGTTCAGGAATCCCGGTCGAAAGGGCAACTGACTTCATGTGTTTCGGGAATGGCAAAGATGCAGCATCCAGCCTGTGACTTTGCATTGCACGGCGGCGCGGAACCGTTTATACACCCGCTCCACCGGCGGACGGCACGCTGCAAAGCGACAGGCCGCCGGTGACAGGACCGGAGAGTAGCTCAGCCTGGTAGAGCACTGCTTTCGGGAGGCAGGGGCCGGAGGTTCGAATCCTCTCTCTCCGACCAAATGGACAAGGGCTTCCGGAGAAATCCGGGAGCCCTTGTGCTTTTCGCAGCCGCGGCCAGTTCGGAGCGGCCAGTTCGGAGCGGCTAGTTCAGGTACGCGTCGATGATGCGCTGCGCGGTTCCGTCCGCCTTCATGCCATCGACCGCCGCCTTCAGTTTTTCCACGATCTGCGGCGAGCATTTGAGAGAGCAGGCAAGATAGACGTCGTTCCGGTCCACGGCCTTGCCGATCACGATCTTTTCCGGGCGGCCGGACTTCTTCCATTTCCACAGGGTTTCCGGTGTCCCGTTGAACCAGGCCTCATCGCCATTGGCGCTGAGAACCTCGGTTTCCCTCTGTCCGACCTTGATGATGCGAAGCTGGCTTGGCGGAAAGCCCTTGCTTTTCAACAGCTCTTCCTGGGCTGTGCCTTGGCCGACGATGATGCTCGTCAGTTCGCTCCTCGCCTGGTCATAGCTGTCGATGGACTTGCCCACCGTTGCGAAGCTCCGCTCCACCGTGAAGATGTTGGCGATCCAGGTGTAGCGCGCCTCCCGCGCCGGGGACCGGGCGAGCGGGATGATCAGCAGGTTCTCGCCTTCGGCGACCTGCTGCTGTCCGCGCTTCCACGGCATGAAACTCATCCGGCTCTGATAGCCGGCCCGTCTCAGTGCCTCCAGCGTGATGTCCGCGATGAAGCCGCGCTGGTTCGACTGCTCGGGCAGATCCATCGTCAGCGGCGGGGCATCGACGCTGTGGATCGTGAGCGTTTCGGCTCCGGCGGAGGCTGCGGAGGCCAGGATGGCTGTGGCGGTGGCGAGAATGACGACCCGCATGGAAAGATCCTCCCCGGCTGACGGCCGCCCGGCCGGGGTTGGAGCCGAGAGATGCCGTTCCGCACCCATTTGCTTCGGACCGGCACCTCGTCGGCTGCATGGGGCCTCAGCGGATTTCCTCCGCGCCCGGAGCGTCGAGGACGGACCTCAGAAAGGTGAATCTTGCGGGTGGTACTTTCAATCTGCAGTCCAACCCAGCCGGAGGGTTAACTGTTTCTTATCCTTGTGGTTGGCGGGAGCGGTTGAAATGGGCGGTGGTCAGATCGTGCAGAGGAAGCGCCGTTCCGTCCCCTCCAGAACCAGGGCGGTGAGCCGGTTCGTGGCATAGGCGCCGGTGTCGATGCCGATGCGGTTGGGCAGCAGTTCCGGTTCGGCCGAGATGGTGTGGCCGTGGACGACGATCTTGCCGTGGTCGGCGCGCGAGGTCAGGAAAGCGTCGCGGATCCACAGGCGGTCCTTGTCGTCCTGGCGGTCGAGTGGAATGCCGGGACGGATGCCGGCATGGACGAAATGATAGTCGCCGATGGTCAGGTGGTTGCGCAGCCCGGTCAGGAAGGCGCGGTGGTGGGGCGGCAGCATGCTGTTCAGCATCGCCTGCGCCTGCAGCAGATGTTCCGGCGGAGCGTCGGGATCGGGCGCGGGGATGCCGTAGCTTTCCAGCGTCGCATCGCCGCCATAGGTCAGCCAGCCGGGTGCGACGCCCAGGTCCGTCAGGAAGCCGAGCATCGTGTCCTCATGGTTGCCGCGCAGGAACACGGCGCCGAAGACCGGCGGCAGGCCGCAGGCGAGCCGTTCGATCACCAGCCGCGAATCCGGCCCGCGGTCGACATAGTCGCCAAGGAAGACGAGATACTTCAGAAGGTTCGGCGCCTGATCGGCGTCGCGGGCGATCTGCCCCAGCATCTGGTCGAGCAGGTCGAGCCGGCCATGGATGTCGCCGACCGCATAGACGCGCATGCCGCGCGGCACCGACGCGGTTCCCGCCCGGCCACCGAAGGGACCGGCCGACGGGCCGCTCGACATGGTCTCCGCCCATAGCTTCCGTGCCAGCTTCAACACTCGGTCGTTCTCGAAGTCGTCAGATCGCTTTCCGTAACCTTTGGACGGGCTGCGGCTCCTTCAAGTGCCTGTTCAAAAGGATCATCCTGTTGCACCGCAAAACGCCACCTGCTCCCTGTCCCGGCCATGCCAATGCGCATCGAAGGGCTTCGGCGATTCGACTTTGACAGGAAGGGGCGTGGCGGTGGACTCTTCGGACGACCAAAGCCGCATCGCGTCCAGCCAAAAGGCCCTGCCGCATCATGACCAACGACCATAAGAACCGTTCCACCGGAGGATTCGCCCTTTCCCGCCGCACGCTCGGGCAGGCCGCCATCGCCGGCGGCGTGCTGGCCGGCTTCGGCCGCGCCCCGGTCTTCGCCCAGGACACCACGTTGAAGGTCGGTGTCCTGCTGCCGCGCTCCGGCCTGCTGGCCCAGGCGGGACAGGCCTGCCAGCGCGGCGCCGACATCGCGCCGGCGGTGCTGTCCGACCTCGGCTACAAGGTGGAGGTGCTGTCGGCCGACACCGAATCGAACGCCGACGTCGCCCGCTCGCGCACGGAAAAGCTGATCAATGACGGCGCCCATGTGATCGTCGGCGCCTTCGACAGCGGCCAGACCGCTGCCGCCGCCCAGGTGTGCGAACAGCGCGGCGTGCCGCTGGTGATGAACATCGCCGCCGCCGACAAGCTGACGGAGCAGGGCTACAAGACCGTCTTCCGCAACTTCCCGACCTCCACCATGCTGGTGTCGAACGGGATGTCGCTGATGAAGGACCTGTTCGCCGCCACCGGCACCACGCCGAAGACCGCGGTGTTCCTGCACGCCAACGACACCTTCGGCATGGCGAACAAGGCGGCCATCGACGCGCTGTTCCCCAAGCTCGACATGCCCTTCCAGATCCTGGAGTCCATCGCCTACGACCCCAAGGCGCAGGATCTGGCGGTGGAGGTGGCGAAGGCCAAGGCCACCGGCGCCGAACTGGCCATCGTCACCACCCGCGCCAACGACGCCATCATGATGGTGCGCGAGATGGTGAAGCAGCGGTGGGAGCCGAAGGGCATCGTCTCCCCCGGCTCGCCCGGCCTGTATGACGAGCAGTTCTACAAGGTGCTGGGCAAATATGCCGACTTCGCCATCACCAACCTGCCCTGGTACGATCCCAAGGCGGCGATGACCAAGCGGGTCGAGACGGCCTTCAGGAAGCAGTTCCCCAACGACCGGTTCGAGGGCTACGCCTTCAACATCGCCTTCACCTTCGAGGCGATCCTGGTCGCCGCCGACGCCTTCAAGCGCGCCGGCACCGCGGAGTCTTCTGCCCTGCTGGCGGCGCTGCGCCAGACCAACCTGTCGGACAAGCTGATGGTCGGCCCGGCGATCACCTTCGACGACAAGGGCCAGAACACCAGCCTGGTGTCCGCCTGCGTCCAGAACCACAAGCTGCGCCCGACCGTGGTTCTGCCGAAGGGCTCGGCCGAAGCCGACCCGGTCTTCCCGATGCCGGGCTGGGCCAAGCGGGCGTGAGCTGATACCGCCCGGCAATCGCCCTCTCCCCGTCGGGAAAAGGGCGATTGCCGGGAGAGGGCGTCCGTCAACTCCCCGGTGCCCGTGGCGCACTCCAATTGCGCAGGACGCTGACGATGCGCAGCACGAACACGGCAAGCGCGCCGACCACCGCGACGGGGATCGGCGGCAGGTCCAACTGCTGGCCGACGATCACCACCGTGGCGCCCAGCAGAGACGCCATGGCGTAGATTTCCTCGCGCAGGACGCGCGGCACCTCGGCCACCAGCAGGTCGCGCACTGCGCCGCCGCCGCAGGCGGTCAGCGCGCCCAGCAGCGCGGCAGGCAGGGGGCTCAGTCCATAGGCCAGAGCCTTGCCGCAGCCGGCGACGGTGAACAGCGCCAGTCCGGCGGCGTCCAGCACCATCACCGGCTTGCCGAGCCGGTTGATCGGTTTGTGGAACAGGAAGGCGGTCAGCCCGGCTGCGAGCGCGACCAGCAGATAGCGGTCGTCCTGCAGGCTGGCCGGCGGCACCGCGCCGATCAGCACATCGCGGACCACGCCGCCGGCGAGCGCCGCGGCCAGCGACAGAACCATCACACCGAACAGGTCCAGCCGCTTGCGCACCGCCAACGTGCCGCCGCTGAGCCCGAAGACGAACACGCCGACGAAATCCATCACCGTCAGCAGGATGGACAGGTCGGTCGGCATCGGAATGGGAAGCGGTGGCATGACGGGGCCCGGACTGAGAGGTGAATTGCCCACCGATTGAGCACGTCCACCCCCGCGGAGCCAAGCGAAACCTGAGCTACACCGTATCGGGCGCCGACAGCCGGATGCCCATCCGCCCCGCATCCAGCATGAAGGCGCGGGTCATCTGCAGCAGGTCGGTGCGCCAATAGAGCCGGGTCAGCGGATCGTCGAGGAAATCAGCGGGCATCATGGCATAGCAGTAGGTCTACACCACCCGCAGATCCTGTTTCCACGGATCGACGCCGTCGCGCCAGCCGATGGTCCAGCCGGCATGGCCGGCGCCGATGGCCCAGCGCTCGAAATGCGGGGCGATGGTCAGGCGGGTCAAGGGGCTGGACCCTTCCTCTGGCTTGCTGTCAGGACACGAACGCCACCGTCCGGCCTTTTGTTCATGAATCGGCGACCCTGCGTCGATCGGACCCTTGACCTTCCAATGGTTGGAAGCCCCATATCGCTCCATGCCGAGAGGAATCGAAGGAGAACCGGCATGACCACGACCCAGACCAGCAGCAGCGCGACCGCCGCCGCATCCCCGACCGACCTCGACCTCGGCGTGTCGGGGATGACCTGCGCGTCCTGCGTCCGCCGGGTGGAGAAGGCGCTGGGCCGGGTGCCGGGCGTCACCGCCGTTTCGGTCAATCTGGCGACGGAGCGGGCGCGGCTGACCTTCGCCGGCCGGCCCGACGCCAAGGCGGCGGCGGATGCGGTCGAGGCCGCCGGCTTCCAGGCGGAGCGGCGGGAGTTCGACCTGTCCGTCACCGGCATGACCTGCGCCTCCTGCGCCGGCCGGGTGGAGAAGGCGCTGAACCGCCTGCCCGGCGTCGAGTCCGCCGCGGTCAATCTGGCGACCGAGCGTGCCCATGTCGTCGCCTTCGCCGGCAGCCTGGAGGCTGCCGCTCTGGTCGCCGCGGTGGAGAAGGCGGGCTTCGGCGCCGCCCCGGTCGTCGAGGACGGCGGCGGTGCGGAGGAGGAGGCGCGGGCCGACCGAGGCCGGCGCGACCTGCGCCATGTGCTGATCGCCGCCGCCCTGTCGCTGCCGCTGCTGGCCGGCATGGTCGGCGACCCGTTCGGGGCCGACTGGATGCTGCCGGGCTGGGCGCAGCTGGGTCTGGCCGGCATCGTGCAGTTCTGGCTGGGCGCGCGCTTCTACCGCGCCGGCTGGAACGCGGTGAGGGCAGGGGCCGGCAACATGGATCTGCTGGTGGCGCTCGGCACTTCGGCGGCCTGGGGACTGAGCCTCTACCTGATGCTGACCGCTCACGACGGACATGAGCCGCATCTCTATTTCGAGGCCTCCTCCGTTCTGATCACCTTCGTGCTGTTCGGCAAATGGCTGGAGGCGCGGGCCAAGGGCCAGACCGCGGCGGCGATCCGCGCCCTGATGGATTTGCGCCCGGCCACCGCCCGGTTGCGC
The DNA here is from genome assembly GCF_001639105.2 of Azospirillum humicireducens. Classification (NCBI taxonomy): domain Bacteria; kingdom Pseudomonadati; phylum Pseudomonadota; class Alphaproteobacteria; order Rhodospirillales; family Azospirillaceae; genus Azospirillum; species Azospirillum humicireducens. The sequence goes on along the minus strand of NZ_CP028903.1, from coordinate 804,492 downwards.
CGCGACGGCGTGGAGACCGAGGTGCCGGTGGAGCGCGTGCGGGTCGGCGACCCTGTGGTGGTCCGACCCGGCGAGCGGATACCGGTCGACGGCCGGGTGCTGGAGGGGTCCGGCGGCGTCGACGAATCGATGCTGACCGGCGAGAGCCTGCCGGTGGACAAGGAGCCGGGTGCCCGCGTCACCGGCGGTTCGATCAACGGCGACGGCCTGCTGGTGGTGGAAACCACGGCGGTCGGCACCGAGACCATGCTGGCGCAGATCGTCCGCATGGTGGAGGGTGCCCAGGCGTCGAAGGCGCCGATCCAGCGGCTGGTCGACCGGGTCAGCGCGGTGTTCGTCCCGGCGGTGCTGGCGGTGGCGGCGCTGACGCTGGCCGGCTGGTGGATCGTCGGCGGCGACCTGGAGGCGGCCATCGTCACCGCCGTCTCGGTGCTGGTCATCGCCTGCCCCTGCGCGCTGGGTCTGGCGACGCCGACCGCGATCATGGTCGGCACCGGCGTCGCCGCCCGCCACGGCATTCTCATCAAGGATGCCGAGGCGCTGGAGCGTGCCCACGCCCTGACCGCCGTCGCCTTCGACAAGACCGGCACGCTGACCGAGGGCAAGCCGCGCGTCACCGACCTGATCCCCGCCGAGGGCACCGATGGCGAGACCCTGCTGCGCCTCGCCGCCGCCCTCCAGGCCGGCAGCGAGCATCCGCTCGCCCAGGCGCTGCGCGACCGTGCCGCCGCCGCCGGCATGGCGCCGGGATCGGCGGGCGAGTTCCGCGCGCTGGCCGGGCGCGGCGTCGCCGGCACGGTGGCGGGACGGCGCCTGCAACTCGGCAACGCCCGCGCGGTGGCGGAGGCCGGCTTGCAGCCGGGCACTCTTGCCGAAGCGGCCGACGCGTTGGCCGCATCCGGCTGCACCCTGTCCTGGCTGGTCGAGGTCGGGGAGACACCGCGCCTGCTCGGCCTCGTCGCCTTCGGCGACACGGTGAAGCACAGCGCCGTCACCGCCATCGCCTCGCTGAAGGCGCAGGGGGTGGAGCCGGTGATGGTGACTGGCGACGGCTGGGGCGCTGCCCGCTCCGTCGCCGCGGCGCTTGGCATCGAGCGGGTGTTCGCCGAGGTGTTGCCGGGTGACAAGGCCGCCGTGGTCGCGGCGTTGAAGGGGGAGGGCAAAATCGTTGGCATGGTCGGCGACGGCATCAACGACGCCCCGGCGCTCGCCGCGGCCGATGTCGGCATCGCCATGGCGACCGGCACCGACGTGGCGATGCACAGCGCCGGCGTCACCCTGATGCGCGGCGACCCGCGGCTGGTGGCCGGGGCCATCGACGTGTCGCGGCGGACCTACTCCAAGATCCGCCAGGGGCTGTTCTGGGCCTTCGCCTACAATGTGATCGGCATTCCGCTGGCGGCGTCGGGCAACCTCAGCCCGGTGCTGGCGGGGGCGGCGATGGCGCTCAGCTCGGTCAGCGTCGTGGTCAACGCCCTGACCCTGCGCGGCTGGGCACCGCCCAGGCAGGAGGATGTGCGATGAAGGACGGCATGACCATCGGCGATGCCGCCAAGGCCTCGGGCGTCAATGCCAAGCTGATCCGCTATTACGAATCCATCGGCCTGATCCCGGAGGCCGGGCGGACGGCGTCGGGCTACCGCGTCTACAGCGGCACGGACGTCAATGTGCTGCGATTCGTCAAGCGGGCGCGGACGCTGGGCTTCGGGATCGAGCGCATCCAGAAGCTGGTCGGGCTGTGGCAGGACCGCTCCCGTTGCAGTTCGGAGGTCAAGCGCATCGCGCTCCAGCACATCGAGGAGCTGGAGGCCAAGATCGCCGAACTCCAGGCGATGCGCGACACGCTGCATGAGCTTGCCGACGCCTGCCACGGCGACGAGCGGCCGGAATGCCCGATCCTGAAGGACCTGTCGTCGTGAGAAGGACTCCACTATCCCCTCCCCCCCTGGGGAGAGGGAGAATCCTCATGGGGAGAGAGAGCTTTACCTCCTACCGCTTGGTCTTCGGGTCATGCATGTGGTGGAGGTCGGTCGCCTCGCTGTGCTTGCTCATGCCTCACCGATCCTGCTGGTAGCCCTGACGGGTGGTGTTCCGGGCCGGAGTGAGAGACCGACCGGCGCGCTCGGCTTCCGCAATGCTTTCATGCGAAATTGCTGCGACCGCACAATGGCGGTCGGCCTCTATGCTGACCGGCATGTCCAGTCCCCCCATGCCAACCGTCTCCGCCACTCCGTCCGCAATCCCGAAGCCGCCGGCCGTCGCCGACGGATTGCCGGTGCCGCAACGCTATTGGGCGATGGCGGCGATGACCGTCGCGCTGATCATGGCGGTGCTGGACGGGGTGGTCGCCAACATCGCCCTGCCGACGATCCAGCGCGAGTTCGGGGTGGATGCCGCCGACGCGATCTGGGTGGTCAACGCCTATCAGCTGGCGGTCACCGTCTCGCTGTTCCCGCTGGCGTCGCTGGGCGACATCGTCGGCTACCGCAAGGTCTACTGGTGCGGGCTGGCCGTCTTCACGGTGGCGTCTCTGGCTTGTGCGCTGTCGCCCAGCCTGCCGCTGCTGACCGCCGCGCGCGTTCTGCAGGGCATCGGCGGCGCCGGCATCATGAGCGTCAATCTGGCGCTGGTGCGCCACATCTACCCGTCCAGCCATCTCGGGCGCGGGGTCGGCTACAACGCGATGATCGTCGCCGTGTCCTCCGCCGCGGGACCGAGTCTGGCGGCGCTGATCCTGTCGGTCGCCTCCTGGCCCTGGCTGTTCGCCGTCAATGTGCCGCTGGGGCTGGCGGCGCTGGCGGTGGCGGCGCGGGCGATGCCGGCCTCCACGCCTGCCGGCCACCGGTTCGACTGGCTGAGCGCCCTGCTGAATGCCGGCATGCTCGGCCTGCTGATCGTCGGTTTCAAGGGAATGGACGGCAGCCAGCCCGGCTGGCTGGTCGTGGCGGAACTGGCGGGCGCGCTGGTCCTGGGTGTGACACTGGTGCGGCGGGAGCTGTCGCAGGCGGCGCCGCTGCTGCCGGTGGATCTGCTGCGCCGGCCTGTCTTCGCCCTGACGGTGGTGACGTCGGTCTGCTCTTTCGCCTCGCAGAACATCGTTTTCGTGGCGATGCCCTTCTTCTTCGAAGACGTGCTGCACCGGTCGCTGGCCGAATCGGGACTGCTGATGACGCCCTGGCCGCTGATGGTGGCGCTGGTCGCCCCGATCTCCGGCCGGCTGGCCGACCGCTACGAGCCGACGCGGCTGGCCGCGGCCGGTCTGGCGCTGTTCGCCAGCGGTCTGGCGCTGATGGCGCTGCTGCCGCCCGATCCGTCGACGCTGGACGTGGTGTGGCGGATGGCGCTGGCCGGCTTCGGCTTCGGCCTGTTCCAGACGCCGAACAACAAGGTGCTGGTCACCAGCGCGCCGAAGGAGCGCAGCGGCGGGGCCAGCGGCATCCAGGCGACCGGCCGGCTGTTGGGCCAGACGCTGGGAGCCGCCACGGTCGGGCTGGTGTTCAGCGCGATGGGCAAGGCCGACGGCAGCGTCGCGGTGCTGTGGCTTGGCGCCGGGCTGTGCGTGATCGCTTGCTTCACCGGCCTTTTCCGCCGCCGCGCTGCCGCCTGAGCCTCTACTGGCCGCCGTGATTCACTGACCGTCTGGACGGGTCACCGTCGGCTCGCTGCCATAGGCAAAGGTGGGTGCCTTGCCGATGTCGGCCTGTTCCATGTCCAGCACCGGCCCGTCCGGGCCGTTGGTCAGGGCGCCGGCCGGCACTGTGACCAGTGTCTCGCCAAGCCCCAGCACATCGTTCGGCGCAACGACGATGCGGTCGATCCGGTCGCCGGGCTGGCTGAGGGTGAAGTCGAGAAGCCGGCCGCCCGGCTGGCCGTCGCGCGTGCGGAGTTCGGTTCCCACCATCGAGCGGGCCTGATCGGGGTTGAGGGCGGCGGAGGGCAGGGCCGCCACCGGCGGAGAACCGGCAGGCGGAGCCTGATTCAGCATTTCCTGTGAGGGAGCCTCGCCGCTGACTCCCGGTGGGGAAGCGACCGGCCCCGTGGTGGGCTGATCGTCCGGCCGCGGCGCCGTCATCAGCGGCGGGGCGGAGCCCTGCGCCATGGTGTCGGGGGTGGCGGGAGCCGGCGCGGTCTGGGCCATGGCGGTGCCGGACATCAGCAACGCTGCGGCGGACAAGAGCATCAGGGGGCGGAGCATGAGGGCGACCCTTCCGTTCGGATTCGGTATCGCCCTGGTTAACAGCCCAACATGCCCATGGGTGCCGGGGACATCGCTCTAAACTCCCTCTCGCGGGGCGGGAGGGGGAGCTATCGCCGAACCGTCACGTCCCGCGCCCGGTCTTGTCCTGCAGCGCGTCGATCCGCTTTGACGCTTCCGCCTTGGTCAGTCCATCGTCGAAGGACTCGCCGGCTTCCTCGCTCAGCGTCTTCAGATAGGAGGCCTGGGCGCCGGTCATCGGCTCGTCGCCGGTTGTCCAGTCGTCGGGGTTCTTGTCCCGGTTGGACGTGTCGTCGCCGGTTTTCGGGTTCTCGTGCGCTTGGTCGCGGGGATCGGCGGTATATTTGGCGGTCATGATCCGTACCTCCTCAAAAAGGAACGTATCATGAACAGAATTGCAGGCGGAAGGTTCCCGCCCACATGCCGGAAACTCAGCCGCCGTTGCGCTTCAGCAGGAAGACGCCCTGCTCGCCCAACAGGTTGGCGAAACCGGAATGGGCGTGGCTGGTGACCCGGCCGGCATGGTCGAGGATGCGGGTCTGCTCGATGGTGATGCCCATCTCCTCGGTCAGCACGACGAAATCGCGCAGCGTGCAGAAATGGATGTTGGGCGTTTCCCACCATTGGTAGCCCAGCTTTTCCGTCACCGGCATGCGGCCGGTCAGCAGAAGCTGCAGCCGCACCCGCCAATAGCCGAAATTGGGGACCGAGACGATGGCGCGGCGGCCGATGCGGCACAGCATCTGCAAAACGTCGCGCGGCTGCCGCATCGCCTGCAGCGTCTGGCCCAGGATGACGTAGTCGAAGGCGTCGGCGGGGTAATCCTTAAGGTCGGTCTCGGCATCGCCCTGGATCACCGACAGGCCATGCGCCACGCACTGCCGCACACCGTCCATGCTGAGTTCGATGCCGCGCCCATCGACGTTCTTGGCTTGGGCCAGATAGTCCAGCAGGGCGCCGTCGCCGCAGCCGACGTCCAGCACGCGGCTGTTCGGCTCCACCATCTCGGCGATCAGTTTCAGGTCGTCGCGAATGTCCACCATGGTCGGTCGTTCTGCCCCAATCAGCGCGCGCGGCGGCGGACGGACAGGCCGCGATGCTCGGCGCAGCCCTCCAGGAATCCGTGGATGACCTGATGGAACTCCGGCTCGTCCAGCAGGAAGGCGTCATGGCCCTTGTCGGTCTCGATCTCCACGAAGCTGACATTGGCGGCGACGGCGTTCAGCGCATGCACGATGGCCCGCGATTCCGCGGTCGGGAACAGCCAGTCGCTGGAGAAGCTGGCAAGACAGAAGCGCACCGGCGTCGTGCTGCCCCCCGGCCGGAAGGCGTTGGCCAGCGAGCCCCCGGCATCGGCGGCGAGGTCGAAATAATCCATCGCCCGCGTGATGTAGAGATAGGAGTTGGCGTCGAACCGCTCGACGAAGGCCGCCCCCTGATAGCGCAGGTAGCTTTCCACCTGGAAATCGGCGTCGAAGCCGTAGGTGACCGCCTTGCGGTCCTGCAGATTGCGACCGAACTTGCGGTGCAGCGCCGCTTCCGACAGGTAGGTGATGTGGGCGGCCATGCGGGCGACGGCCAATCCTGCCTCCGGCCTGGTGCCCTCCAGCAGATAGTTGCCGCCGCGCCAGTTCGGATCGGCCATGATCGCCTGGCGCCCGACCTCGTGGAAGGCGATGTTCTGCGCCGAATGGCGGGCGGCGGTGGCGATGGGGACCGCGGCGAACACCGACTCCGGATAGGCGACCGCCCATTGCAGCACCTGCATGCCGCCCATGGAGCCGCCGATGACGCAGAACAGCTTCTCGATGCCGAGATGCTCGACCAGCAGCTTCTGCGCCCGCACCATGTCGCCGATGGTGACGACCGGGAAGGACAGGCCATAGGGCTGGCCCGTGGCCGGATCGATGTCCTTCGGCCCGGTGCTGCCCAGGCAGCCGCCCAGCACGTTGGAGCAGATGACGAAATAGCGGTCGGTGTCCACCGGCTTGCCGGGGCCGACCAGCATCTCCCACCAGCCGGGCTTGCCGGTGACGGGATGCTTCTCCACCACGAAATGGTCGCCGGTCAGGGCGTGGCAGATGAAGATCGCGTTGGACTTGTCGGCGTTCAGCGTGCCGTAGGTCTGGTAGGCGATCTGGAAGCCGCCGATCTCCACCCCGCTGTCCAGCCGCATCGGCCGGTCCACCGCCAGACGCACGCGCTTGCCCGGCATGGCTTGGTCATTGGGGGCCGGGCCGTCGGCGGCCGCGGGGGTGACCAGGGGGGGCTGCTGCGCGGTGGGGGGCGCGGACATGTCGTTTCGTGCCTTACGAGCGGTTCTGGCTTTCGCGGCTTTCCGCCTTCGGATGCCTTGCGGCGCCTTGGCGGAAACCGTCAGCGAGCTGTGGCGGAACGGGAGGGTATAGCTACGAAGCCGGGCTCAAGAGTGTCAATGTTTTCTTTGATTTCCCGGTGCATGCGGACTACTACTATCCGGCTTTGCATTCGATGGTTTCGTGACCCATGGCCCCCGCCCGGACCCCGCTCGACGATTTGCGCCGCGAGATCGACCAGATCGACGACGCGATCCATGACCTGTTGATGCGCCGCGCCGCCGTGGTCGAACGGATCGGGGCGGCGAAAGGCAATGGCGCGGCAGAGAACGGGGCACCGCCCGTCTATCTGCGCCCGGCGCGGGAGGCGACGATCCTGCGGCGCCTGATGGCCCGCCATGCCGGCACCTTCCCGGCCCAGGTCGTCGTCCGCATCTGGCGGGAGATGATCACCGCCTTCACCCGCATGCAGGGGCCCTTCGCCGTCGCCGTCTATGCGCCGGAGGACCGCCGCGGCTTCTGGGACGTCGCCCGCGACCATTTCGGCGGCTTCGTGCCGATGACTGCCGTCAACACCCCGGCTGCCGCCCTGCGTGCGGTGTCGGAGGGGACGGCCACCGTCGCCGTGGTGCCCTATCCCGCCGACGACGATTCGGATCCCTGGTGGCGCTTCCTGGTGTCGGCCGATGCCGGCCGGCCGCAGGTGGTGGCGCGGCTGCCCTTCGGCGGGCGGGGCAATGCCCGCGGCGAGAACCGCGACGCGCTTGCCATCGCCGCCGTCCCGCATGAGCCGACCGGCGACGACCGCAGCCTGCTGAGCATCGAGATCGGCGGCGACCTCAGCCGCGGCCGGCTGAAGGACATGCTGGAGGCCTGCGGCCTGCCGCCGGTCAGCTTCTGCACCTGGCATCCGGCCGGCCACGCCATCGGCATGAGCACCGGCGGGCCGTCCGTCCATCTGGTCGAGATCGCCGACTTCGTCGGGCAGGCCGACCCCCGCCTCGCCAAGCTGCTGGAACGGTCGGGCGACATCCCGGTGCGGGTCAACGTCGTCGGCGGCTATGCCGTGCCGCTGCATCTGGGCTGATGCGCGCGAATGAGGCGAGCCGCCGGGGCGGCTCCTGCCTTATCCTGCCGGCCCTTCGTGAAACAATGGAACGGTGCCGTCGGCACTGTTCCATCCTGTTCCACCCCATCCATGAACCGCCCATCCACCATCGTCGGAAGGTAAGCAGACCATGACCCAGCCGAACGGCCCGCAGCCGCGTCCGGGGATTCTCGACATCGCCGCCTATGTCGGCGGCGAGCATCAGGGTCATATCCGCCTCGCCTCCAACGAAGGGGCGCTGGGGCCGAGCCCGAAGGCGGTGGAGGCCTATTCCGCCGCCGCCTCGACCCTGCACCGCTACCCGGACGGCGCCTCGGCGGCGCTGCGCGGCGCGATTGCCAAGCGCTTCAACCTGGATGCCGACCGCATCGTCTGCGGCGCCGGGTCGGACGAGATCATCAGCCTGCTGATCCGCTCCTATGCCGGGCCGGGCGACGAGGTTCTCTATTCGCAATACGGCTTCCTGATGTACCCGATCGGCGCCAAGTCGGTCGGCGCCACCCCGGTGACGGCGCCGGAGGATGGGCTGACCGCCAGCGTCGACAATCTGCTGGCCCGCGTCACCCCGCGCACCCGTCTGGTCTTCCTCGCCAATCCGAACAACCCGACCGGCACCTATCTGCCGGCGTCGGAGGTGGCGCGGCTGCATGCCGGTCTGCCGCCGGACGTCATCCTGGTCATCGACGCGGCCTATGCCGAGTACATGAACAAGGACGACTACACCGCCGGCGAGGAACTGGTGGATAAGTACGCCAACGTCGTGATGACCCGCACCTTCTCGAAGATCTTCGCGCTGGGCTCGCTGCGCATCGGCTGGTGCTATGGCCCGGCCGGGATCGTCGACGTGCTGAACCGGGTGCGCGGTCCCTTCAACGTGTCGAACGCCGCCCATGTCGCCGGCATCGCCGCGGTGGAGGATGCCGAGTTCCTCGACCGCTCCCGCCGCCACAACGAGCAGTGGCGCGAGTGGTTCTCCGCCACCGTGCGGGAGCTTGGCCTGACGGTGCATCCGAGCGTGACCAACTTCGTGCTGGTCGATTTCAAGGGCCAGCCCGCCGGCAAGGACGACGCCGAGGCCGCCCGCCAGTTCCTGAAGGCCCGCGGCATCCTGGTCCGCCAGATGCCGTCCTACGGCCTGCCGAGCTGCCTGCGCGTCACCATCGGCACCGAGCAGGAGATGCACGCGGTGGCCGACGGGCTGCGGGACTTTTTGAAGGCGTAACGGCTTTCAGCCTGGGAAAAGCCCGCCGGAACGGCCGTTCCGGCGGGCTTTTTGTTGGGCGCTCACTCTGCGGCGATGGGTATCGCGCCGGCCGCCATTTTCTCTTTGGCGTTGAGCACTTCGAGGGCGACGATCCGGTTCTGATCGTCGAAATCCAGAATGATGCCTGGGGCAACCTCCTGGGAATCGATGATGGTGCCCTCCGAAAAGCGCACGAACAGCGCGTCGGCTTCGGGATCGTATCGCGAGTTCATAGCTTGGCTCCCCGGTCGAGAAAGGCCGTGATGACCAGTATATCCGCACCGTCCCGTCGATGAACAACCCGGATGATCCGGTTGCCGGCTTCCGGGATGATCTTGAACGACCGCCATACGTCCGGTCCGCTGGGATCGGCTTCGATCCGGTCGGGGGATTCGATGGCGCGCTCGACCCATTCCAGAGCCAACCCTCGCTCCTGGATCGTCAAGCGGGCATGAGCGGTCAGGCTGAGCGTCATTGGAGCCGTCTCGCTCTCACCCCCGCTTCAGCAGGAAATCGACCGTCTCCGGCCGGCCCGGCAGGTCGAGCTTCGCCTGCACCGGCTCGCAGCGGCTGACGATCCGGCCTCGGCGCAGCACGAACAGGCGGGCGGCACGGGTGCGGATCGCCTCGACCGGGTTGCCGGCCTGGAGAACCACCAGATCGGCGTTGCAGCCCGGCTCCAGCCCGTAGCCGTCCAGATGCAGCAGCCTGGCCGGGTTGACCGTAACCGCGTCGAAGGCGGCCTTCATGCCATCCTGTCCGGTCATCTGGCCGACATGCAGCCCCATCTGCGCCACCTCCAGCATGTCGCCGGAGCCCAGCGGATACCAGGGGTCCATCACGCAGTCATGACCGAAGGCGACCGTCAGGCCGGCGGCCATCAGCTCCGGCACGCGGGTCATGCCGCGGCGCTTGGGGTAGCTGTCGTGGCGGCCCTGGAGGACGATGTTGATCAGCGGGTTGGCGATCACCCCCAGCCTCGCCTCCGCCATCAGCGGGATCAGCTTGGAGACATAGTAATTGTCCATCGAGTGCATCGAGGTCAGGTGCGACCCCGTCACCCGGCCCTGCATCCCCAGCCGCTGCGTCTCGTAGGCCAGCGTCTCGACATGGCGGGACAGCGGGTCGTCGCTCTCGTCGCAATGCATGTCGACCAGCAGCCCGCGCTCCGCCGCGATCTCGCAGAGCAGGCGGACGGAAGCCGTGCCGTCGGCCATGGTCCGCTCGAAATGCGGGATGCCGCCAACCACATCGACGCCCATGTCCAGCGCCCGGACCAGCAGCTCCTTGGCACCCGGCGCACGGAGGACACCGTCCTGCGGGAAGGCGACCAGCTGAAGGTCGAGATAGGGCGCGACGCGCTTCTTGACGTCGAGCAGGGCTTCCACCGCCAGCAGCCGAGGGTCGCAGATGTCGACATGGCTGCGGATCGCCAGCAACCCGCGCCCGACCGCCCAGTCGCAATAGGCGAGAGCCCGCTCGACGATGGCGTCCTGGGTCAGCTGCGGCTTCAACTCGCCCCACAGCGCGATGCCCTCCAGCAGGGTGCCGCTCTGGTTCACCCGCGGCAGGCCGTAGCTGAGCGTGCTGTCCATGTGGAAATGGGCATCGACGAAGGGCGGGCTGACCAGCCTGCCGGTGGCGTCGATTTCGGAGGCGGCCTCGCCGGCCAGAGTGGCTTCGACCGCGGCGATGCGGCCACCCCGGATGCCGATGTCGATACCGGTGCGGCCATCCGGCAGGGTGGCGCGGCGCAGGATCAGGTCGAACATCAGCGTTCTCCTTTGCGGTACGGGATCATCAGGGCGCGCGGGTAGGAGGCCCGGCGGGCCACCAGCACCAGCGCCAGGATGCTCAGCAGATAGGGCATCATCAGGAACAGCTGGTAGGGCAACACGCCGCCGCTCGCCTGCTGCAACCGCAGTTGCAGCGCATCGAACACCGCGAACAGCAGGGCGCCCAGCAGCGCCTTGCCCGGCCGCCAGGAGGAGAAGACCACCAGCGCGATGCAGATCCAGCCGCGCCCGTTGACCATGTTGAAGAAGAAGGCGTTGAAGGCCGACAGGGTCAGGAAGGCGCCGGCCAGCGCCATCAGCGCGCTGCCCGCCACCACGGCGCCGATGCGGATGGCGGTGACGTTCAGCCCCTGCGCTTCGGCTGCGGCCGGATTCTCGCCGACCATGCGCACCGCCAGCCCGACCGGCGTGCGGTACAGCACATAGGCGACCACCGCGACCAGCAGGAAGGCGAGGTAGGTGAGCGGCGTCTGGGCGAGCGCGCCGGGCAGGGCCAGCGGCTGGAACGGCTCGACGGTCGGCGGGGTGCTGGCCTGCGGCAGGACGAGACGGTAGACGAAATAGGACAGGCTGGTGCCCAGCAGGGTGACGCCGATGCCGGTCACATGCTGCGACAGGCCGAGCGGCACGGTCAGCGCCGCATGCAGCAGGCCGAGCAGGGCACCGCAGCATGCTGCGACCATCACGCCGGTCCACAGATCGGCGCCCTGATAGACCGCCATCCAGCCGGCCATGGCGCCCAGCGTCATGATGCCTTCGATGCCGAGATTCAGCACGCCGGCCCGCTCGCACACCAGCTCGCCCAGCGTGCCCAGCACATAGGGGGTGGCGATGCGCAGAACCGCGGTCCAGAAGGCGGCCGACAGCAGGATGTCGAGGATGGTCGACAGGAAATCCATAACCCCTTACCCCCGCCGCAGCCGGTAGCGCGCCAGCAGCCCGGCGACCAGCATGCAGAGCAGGCTGGTGGCGACCAGGACGTCGGCGATGTAGTTGGGAACCGGCATGGCCCGGCTCATGGCGTCGGCGCCGACGAAGATGCCGGCGATGAACAGCGCCGCCCCCACCACCCCGATGGGATGCAGCTGCGCCAGCATGGCGACGACGATGCCGCTGTAGCCGAAGCCCGGCGACAGGTCGAGCGTCAGGTAGCCTTTCAGCCCGCACACCTCCGCCGCCCCGGCCAGCCCGGCAAGACCGCCCGACAGCAGGGCGGTGCGCAGCATGACCCGCGTCACCGGCATGCCGGCGAAGGCGGCGGCGCGCGGGTTGGCGCCGACCGCCCGGTTCTCGTAGCCCCAGATGGTGCGGGTGTCGATCAGCCACAGCAGCACCGACAGGCCGAGCGCGATGGCGAGCCCGGCATGCAGGCGGGTTCGCTCCACCAGCTTGGGCAGCTCCGCCGCCTCGACCACGGGGGCCGACTGCGGCCAGCCCATGCCCATCGGGTCCTTCAAGGCCCCTTCCAGCAGCAGCGACACCAGCAGCAGGACGACGAAGTTCAGCAGCAGGGTGGTCACCACCTCGTCGACGCCGAAGCGGACCTTCAGCACGGCGGGGCCGAGCAGGGTGACGCCGCCCGCCGCCATGCCGGCGATCATCACAACCGGGATCAGCGCCCAGGCCGGCAGGTCGAGCATGCCGCCGCCCACCACCACGGCGGCCAGCGCGCCCATATAGAGCTGCCCCTCCGCCCCGATGTTCCACAGCTTGGCGCGGAAGGCGACGGCGGCGGCCAATCCGGTCAGGATCAGCGGGGTGGCGCGGGTCAGCGTCTCTGTCAGGGCGAAGCGGGAGCCGACGGCGCCCTCGAACAGCAGGCCGTAGGCGCGCAGCACCGGGGCGCCGGTCCAGGCGACCAGCAGGGCGCAGAGCGCCAGCGCCGCGACCACGGCGCCCACCGGCGCCAAGAGCCGCACGGCGAGCGGGGTATCGGTGCGCGGTTCAAGCCGCATGAACGGTCTCCGGCAGGATGTCGCGCAAAACGTCCCAATGCCCGGCCATCAGCAGGCCGAGCTGGCTGACCGACACCCGGTCATGCGGCAGCAGCGGGGTGAGGCGCCCGTGATAGGCGACGGTGACACAGTCGGCCAGCGCCAGGATCTCGTCCAGATCCTCGGAGATCAGCAGGACGCCGGCCCCGGCGGCGCGGGCATCGAGCAGCCGGCTGTGGACATAGGACACCGCACCGATGTCGAGCCCGCGCGTCGGCTGGCTCGCCAGGATCAGGTCCGGCCCATGGGCCAGCGTGCGGCCCAGGATCAGCTTCTGCATGTTGCCGCCCGACAGCAGCTGCGTTCGGGCGTCGGGACCGGGGCAGCGCACGTCGAACTCCTCGATCACCTCGCGGGCATAGGCCCGCGCCGCCCCGCGCCGCAGCACGCCGAAGCGCGAGAAGGATGAGTCGTGGTAGCGCTCGGCGATCAGGTTCTCCCAGACCGCCATGGCGCCGACCAGACCGGCGCTGTGCCGGTCCTCCGGGATGCGGGCGACGCCGCGCCGGACCATGTCGGCCGGGTCGCCATGCTCCACCACGCTGCCCTTCAAGGACAGCCGGCCGGAGTCGGGGCGGATCAGGCCGCTGACCAGTTCGGCCAGCGCCGTCTGACCGTTGCCGGACACGCCGGCGATGCCGACCACCTGATGGCGGCGCACCGTCAGGTCGACCCGGTCCAGCAGCGGACGGCCATGGCCGGAAGCCACCGTGACGCCCGCCAGCTCCAGCACCGGCTCGCCGGGGGAGAGCGGGGCGGGAGCCGGCGGCTTGACGCTGCGGCCGACCATCAGCTCGGCCAGCTTGGCGCGGTCGGTGGAGGCGGTGGCGTGGGTGGCGACCAGCTTGCCGGCGCGCAGCACGGCGACGGTGTCGCTGGCGGCGAACACCTCGTTCATCTTGTGGCTGATGAAGACGACGGCCAGCCCGTCGGCGGTCAGCTTGCGCAGCGTCTCGAACAGCCCGGCCGATTCCTGCGGCGTCAACACCGCGGTCGGCTCGTCCAGGATCAGGATGCGGGCGTCGCGGTAGAGCGCCTTCAGGATCTCCGCCCGCTGGCGCTCGCCGACCGACAGCTCGCCGACCAGCGCGTCCGGCCGCACCTCCAGCCCGAAGCGCTGCGACAGATCGAGCAGGCGGCGGCGGGCCGCCCCCCGGTCCGAGCGCCAGCGCCACAGCGATTCGGTCCCCACCGCGATGTTGTCCAGCACCGACAGATTGTCCGCCAGGGTGAAATGCTGGTGGACCATGCCGATGCCGGCCTCCAGCGCCGCGCGGGGAGACCCCGGCGGCAGGGGACGGCCGAACGCCTCGATGGTCCCCTCGTCGGCGACGTAATGGCCGAAGAGGATGTTCATCAAGGTTGTCTTGCCGGCCCCGTTCTCGCCGAGCAGGGCCAGCACCTCGCCGGCGCGGAGCGTCAGCGAGATGCCGTTGTTGGCGAGCAGCGGACCGAAGCGTTTCGAAATGCCGGCGAGCCGGAGGACGACCTCCGGCGCGCCTTTCACGGGTGATGACATTGCGGATAAGCCGGGCGTCACATCGTCGACTTCGGCTCGGCGTCGTTGACCTTCACGGTGAACTTGCCGTCGCGGATCTGCTGCTCGCGCTCCTTCACCTTCGCCTTGATCGCATCGGGGACCTTCGACTCGAAAGTGCCGAGCGGGGCGAGGCTGGAGCCCTTGTGCGCCATCATGCTGTAGGGGCCGTAATCCTCGGCCTTGTAGCTGCCGGCCTTCACCGCGGCGATGGCGCGCTCCACCGACGGCTCCATGTGCCAGAGGGCGCTGGCGACGACGGTGTCGGGATATTGCGGCTGGGTGTCGATGACGTTGCCGATGGCCAGAACCTTGCGCTCCTTGGCGGCATCCGACACGCCGAAGCGCTCGGCATACATCACGTCGGCGCCGCGGTCGATCATGGCGAAGGCGGCTTCCTTGGCCTTCGGCGGATCGAACCAGGAGCCGATGAAGCTGACCGAGAACTTGACCTGCGGGTTGACCTCCTTGGCGCCTTCCATGAAGGCGTTCATCAGGCGGTTCACCTCGGGGATCGGATAGCCGCCGACCATGCCGATGACGTTCGACTTGGTCATGCCGCCGGCGACCATGCCGGACAAATAGGCCGGCTCCTGGATGTAGTTGTCGAAGACCGAGAAGTTCGGCTCCTGCGGCTTGAAGCTGGAGCCCATGACGAAGGCGGTCTTCGGATAGTCCTTGGCGACGGCGCGGGCGGCGCGCTCCACCCCGAACACCTCGCCGAAGACCAGCTGCTGGCCGGCCTCGGCATACTGGCGCATCACGCGCTCATAATCGGTGTTGGCGACCGACTCGGCCCAGACATACTCGATGTCGCCACGGTCGGCGGCGGCCTTCAGCGCGACATGGATGCGGCTGACCCACTGCTGCTCGATCGGAACGGTGTAGATGCCGGCGACCTTCACCTTGCCGTCCGCGAATGCCGGCAGGGAGCCGCCGGCCGCAGCCGCGAAAGCGACCGCGGCGACGCCGCACAGCACTGCACGGCGCGTCATACCCCCGGCCGCCTTGCCAAAGACGTTCATCGCCCGATCCCCCATCCCCCGAACCGACATCATGAGTCCCCTTCGTCGCTGAGTATCGTTGGTCGCGTATCGTTGGCCGCCGTCACCGGCGGCAGTATGGCCGAGCCGCCAAGCTCATGAATACTCGGGAATGTGTCCGTAAATCCATTGACCCGTGCGGCCGCAATTTCGAATGCAACGGAAATGCCATCGGCCGGGAGCGCCGCCCATCTCGCGGGCAGATGCCTCCGGCTGGTCAGAATGCTGGCATGTGATTGAATAAAGGGCAAATCTTCCTGACGATCCGGTCAGGATCGCGGCGGGTCGTCCTGCCGTGCGCCCTCGCGCTTGTGGGCGTCGCCGCGGCAGCGGTCGGAGCAGTATTTCACCTCGTCCCACACCCGCTCCCATTTTTTCCGCCAGGTGAAAGGACGGTTGCAGACCGGGCAGGTCTTGGCCGGCAGGTCGGCCTTCTTCACGCCCTTCATGCCGGGCCGCCGCCCAGAATCGCGGCGGGACGGCGCAGGACGGGGTCGAAGGGGTTCAACTGGCGGCTGATCGCGGCGGATTCGCGTTTCAGGATGTCGACCACCACCGGCAGCCGTTCCTCGTTCAGCCGCTCGCTGATCGTGCCGACGCTGAGCGCCGCCACGGCATAGCCGTCGCGGTCCAGCACCGGAACCGCCACACCCGACATGCCGGGCAGCAGGCCGGTGGACCGGCTAGCATAGCCGAGATCGCGCACCCGCGCGATTTCCGTGCGCAGATAGACCTCGTCGATGATGCCGACGCCCTGCATGCGCGGCAGGTTGAAGCGGATGACCTCCTCCCGCTCCTCGGCATGCAGGAAGGCCATGATGGCGAGGCTGCCCTGGCCGACGCCCAGCGTCACCCGGCCGCCGATGTCGCCGGTGAAGGAGCGGATGGGGAAGGGCCCCTCGCTGCGGTCCAGGCACACCGCGTCGAAGCCGCTGCGCACCAGCAGGAAGATGGTGTCGCGCAGCGTCGCCGACAGGCGCAGCAGGATCGGCCGGCAGATGTCGCGCAGGTTGTTCGGATTGCCGGCCTGCGCCGCCAGCCCGAACAGGTCGATGCCCAGCCGGTAGCGCTTGGTCGCCTTGTCCGCCTCCGCCATCCCCTCTTCCACCAGGATTTTCAGCAGGCGGTGGACAGTCGGCGGGGTGAGATCGAGCGCGCGGGAGATGTCGGTCAGCCGCGCCCCCGCCTCGTTGGAGGAGGCCAGCAGGCGCAGGATCGCCAGCCCGCGCTGCAGGCTGGACTTGCTGCCCGCCTCGTCGGTGCCAGCGTTTTCGGGGCCGGCACTCTCGACACCCGCGCTCCCTTTTGCCCTGCGGCGGAGGTCGGCGGTCATGTTGGGCTCCGTTCTGAAAATTGGTGATGTTGGTTGCCCCATCTATTCCGTATATCGGAAGCTTTTGCAAAATCTTTTCTTTCTACGGAAAAAGCGGATTGACGCGAATGGTCGGTAGACGGAACCATCGGAGCAACAGGTGGGGCCCGGAGACCGAGGCCATTTGTCGCAAGAGGGAGAATTCCCCCAGTGTCGTTCCTCGAATTGAAAAACATCACCAAGCGTTACGGTCCGCTGACCGCGGTCGGCGACGTGTCGCTGTCGGTGGAAAAGGGGGAGTTCGTCTCTCTGCTCGGCCCGTCGGGCTGCGGCAAGACCACGACCCTGCAGATGATCGCCGGTTTCGTCGAACCGTCGGCCGGAACCATCCGGCTGGACGGGCGCGACATCACGCGGGCCAAGGCGAACAGCCGCGGGCTGGGCATCGTGTTCCAGAGCTACGCGCTGTTCCCGCACATGACCGTGTTCGACAATGTCAGCTTCGGTCTGGAGATGCAGCGCGTGCCAAAGGGCGAGCGCAAGCCGCGGGTGGAGGAGGCCTTGTCCCTCGTCCATCTCTCCCCCTATGCTAAGCGCTACCCGCGCGAGCTTTCCGGTGGACAGCGGCAGCGCGTGGCGCTGGCGCGCGCCCTGGTGATCCGCCCGCCGGTGCTGCTGCTGGACGAGCCGCTGTCGAACCTGGACGCCAAGCTGCGCGAGGCGATGCAATACGAACTGCGCGAGATCCAGCGCAAGGTCGGCACCACCACCGTCATGGTCACCCACGACCAGGCGGAGGCCTTCTCGATCAGCGACCGCGTCGTGGTGATGGAGGCCGGGCGCATCACCCAGATCGACCAGCCCTATCGCATCTACGAGCATCCGGAGACGGAGTTCATCTCCCGCTTCGTCGGCAAGACCAACCTGTTGCCGGGCAAGGTCGCGACGGCGACCGGCGCCGGCGCCACGGTGTCGCTGGCCGGCATCGCCGTGCCGGTGGAAATGCCGGGCCTGTCGGTGGGCGAGACGGTGACGCTGTGCATCCGTCCGGAAAAGATGCATCTGACCGCGCCGTCCAACGGGCTGCTGACCGGGCGGGTCGCCGACCGCTTCTTCCTGGGCAGCCAGTGGCTCTATCACATCGACGGGCCGCTCGGCACGGTGATGGTGGTGACGCCGAACGACGGCTCTGCTCCCGCCGACCAGGGTGCGCCGGTGGGCCTTGAGTGGACTCCGTCCGTGGTGCGCGTCCATCGCGGCGCCATGGCGGAGGCGCCCGACGTCGCGCTCGAGGTGACCTGATGAGCGCCGCCCTTCCCGACGCCGCACCGGCATCGCCGGGCGATGAGACGCCGGAACGCCGCGTGCGCTCCGCCCCGCTGTTCCTGTCGGCGCCGGCGGCGCTGCTGTTCGTGGCGCTGGTGCTGACGCCGCTGTTCCTGACGGCGCTGCTGTCCTTCAACCAGTTCGACTATGCGACGGGCCGCACCGGCGGCTTCACGGTCGAGCATTACCTGTCGGTCCTGACCGACGAGTATTATCTGGAGATCTTCTTCCGCACCTTCCGGATCTCTGCGCTGGCGACCGCCATCTGCGTGGTGATCGGCGTGCCGGAGGCCTACATCCTCAGCCGGATGACCAACCCATGGCGCTCGATCTTCCTGCTGGTGATCCTGGCGCCGCTGCTGGTTTCCGTCGTCGTCCGCGCCTTCGGCTGGAGCATGCTGCTCGGGCCGGAAGGGCCGGTGAACGGGGCGCTGATCGCGCTCGGCATCGGCAGGATGAAGCTGCTCTACACCGAGGGCACGGTGATCGTGGCGCTGGTCCACGTCATGCTGCCCTTCATGGTCATTCCGGTCTGGACCTCGCTGCAGAAGCTGGACCCGGCGGTGGAGCAGGCGGCGCTGTCCTTCGGCGCCTCGCGCGGGACGGCCATCGTCCGGGTGGTTGCGCCGCAGATCCTGCCCGGCATCCTGTCGGGAAGCCTGATCGTCTTCGGCCTCAGCGCCAGCGCCTTCGCCATTCCCGGCCTGCTGGGCGGGCGGCGGCTGAAGATGGTCGCGACCGTGGTCTACGACCAGTATCTGAGCGACCTGAACTGGCCGATGGGGGCGGCGGTCGCCGTGATCCTGCTGGCCGCCAACCTGATCATCATGCTGACCTACCACCGCGTGGTGGAAGGCCATTACCGCCGCCGGCTGGGGTGAAATGCCATGACCCGCAACGGACCCGTCGCCCTCTTTTTCCATGCGCTGGTCGTCATCTTCATGCTGGCGCCGCTGGCGATCGTCTGCCTCGTCGCCTTCACGCCGGAGAACACGCTGTCTCTGCCGACCAAGGGCTTTTCGCTGCGCTGGTTCGAGGCGGTGTTCCATCACCCCGACTTCGTCCAGTCCTTCTGGAACAGCCTGTGGCTGGCCTTCCTGGCGGCGACACTGGCGGTGGCGCTGGCGGTTCCGGCCTCTCTCGCCATCACGCGCTGGGAGTTTCCCGGCCGCGGCTTCCTCAACGCGCTGTTCCTGTCGCCGCTGATCATCCCGCATCTGGTGCTGGGCGTCGCCATGCTGCGGCTGTTCGCCGTCATCGGCGCGACGGGCAGCTTCGGCTGGCTGGTGGCCGCCCACATCGTGATCGTCACGCCCTATGTGATGCGCCTGCTGATCGCCGCCATCTCCGGCTTCGACCGCAGCGTGGAGCAGGCGGCCTTCTCGCTGGGCGCCAGCGAGGCGACGGTGTTCCGCCGCGTCACCCTGCCGATGATCCTGCCCGGCGTGACCGGCGGCTGGCTGATCGCCTTCATCAACAGCTTCGACGAGCTGACCATGTCCATCTTCATCACCTCACCGTCCACCGTGACGCTGCCGGTGCGGATGTACATGTACGCCACCGAATCCATCGACCCGATGATGGCGGCGGTGTCGGCTCTGATCATCGGCATCACCGCGGTCGCCGTGCTTCTGCTCGACCGTGTCTATGGGTTGGACCGCATCCTGGTCGGCCAGCACTGAGCATCCGCTCCGGCCGTCCCCTCTCTTCGGAGACCGTTCATCATGGCTTTGCTGCAGCGTGTGGCCGAACAGGGCCGGCGCGTGGTCCGCTTCACCCTCGACGGGCGCCCGGTGGAGGCGCTGGAGGGCGACACCGTCATGACCGCCATGCTCACCAACGGGGAGCGGCTGCGCCGCACGGAGTTCGCCGACAGCCCGCGCGCCGGCTTCTGCATGATGGGCGCCTGCCAGGATTGCTGGGTGCGGACGGAAGAGGGCGAGCGGCTGCGCGCCTGCGGCACCTTCATCGCCGACGGCATGCGGCTGCTCAGCAATGGGGAGTGGACGTCGTGAGCGGGGTTCTCCCTCCTGTCATCGTCGGCGCCGGTCCGGCCGGCATCCGCGCGGCGGAGCGGCTGGTCGCCGCCGGGCTGCGCCCGGTGGTGGTGGACGAAGCCGCGCGCTGGGGCGGCCAGATCTACCGCCAGCCGCCGGAAGGAGGCTTCACCCGGCCGAAGACGGCGCTGTACGGGTTCGAGGCGGGCAAGGCCGATGCGGTCCACCGCGCCATGGCGGCGATCCGCGACCGCGTGGACTACCGCCCGCGCACGCTGGTGTGGAACTGCGAGGCCGGCGCGCTCGACCTGCTGTGCGACGGCGGCAGCGAGACTCTGCCCTTCAGCCATCTGATCCTGGCGACCGGCGCCACCGACCGCGTGCTGCCCTTCCCTGGCTGGACGCTGCCCGGCGTCTTCACGCTGGGCGGGTCGCAGGTGGCGCTGAAGTTCCAGGGCTGTGCCGTCGGCCGGCGGGTGGCCTTCCTCGGCACCGGACCGCTGCTCTATCTGGTCGCCTACCAGTATCTGAAGGCTGGGGTCGAGGTGGCGGGGGTGTTCGACACCACCTCCTTCGCTGCGCAGGCGCGCGCCACCCCCGGCATGCTGCGCGACCCGGTGACGCTGGCGAAGGGGCTGCTGTTCGTCGGCTGGCTGCGCACCCATGGCGTGCCGATCCACAACGGCGTCCGACCGGTGCGTGCCGAGGGCGCGGAACGGGTCGATGCGCTGGTCTTGCGCGATGCCCGCGGGCGCGAGCGGCGGACGCCCTGCGACGCCGTTGCCTTCGGTCTCGGCCTGCGGTCCGAGACGCAGCTGGCCGATCTCGCCGGCTGCCGTTTCCGCTTCGACGAGGCCGACCGGGCATGGCTGCCTGAGCGGGACGGGGCCGGGCGCAGCTCGGTTCCCGGCGTCTATCTGGCCGGCGACGGCAGCGGCATCGCCGGAGCCGATGCGGCGGAACTGGCTGGGGAGCGCGCGGCGCTGGCCCTGCTGGAGGATCGCAGGCTGCTGGTGGACGGCGCGCGCGTACGGGAGCTGGACGGCCGTCTCACCCGCATCGCCGCCTTCCGGCGGGTTCTGAACGCCGCTTTCCCGTTCCCGGAGGATTGGGCTGATTCCCTTGCCGACGACACGATGATCTGCCGCTGCGAGGGCGTGACGGCCGGTGCCCTGCGCGAGGTCGCCCGCAGCGGACAGGCCCGTGAGATGAACCGCGCCAAGGCGCTGACCCGCGCCGGCATGGGCCGCTGCCAGGGGCGCATGTGCAGCGCCACCACGGCGGAACTGCTGTCCCGCACGCTCGGCACCGGCCCCGACGGGGTAGGGCGCCTGCGCGCGCAGCCGCCGATCAAGCCTCTCCCTATCGCGACGATTATTCCCTCTCCCCAGGGGGGAGAGGGCACTGACGACGGGCGGGAGGTGGCGTGATGCGGGAACGGATCGAGTGCGACGTCGCCATCGTCGGCGGCGGGATCGTCGGCGGGTCGGCGGCGCTGTTCCTGCGGCAGGCCGGCCTGTCGGTGACGCTGCTGGAACGCGACTGGTGCGGCGCCAAGGCGAGTGGAGTCAATTTCGGCGGCGTGCGCCGGCAGGGCCGCCCGCTGGAGCAGCTGCCGCTGTCCCAACGCGCCCATGCCATCTGGGGCCGCCTGCCGGAGCTGCTGGGCACCGATGCCGAATACATCCGCTCCGGCCATCTCAAGTTGGCGCGCAGCGAGCCCGACCTCGCCTCCCTGATCGATTACCGCGAGCGCAGCCAGGGCTTCGGCCTCGGGCTGGAGATCGTCACCGGCGAGGAGTTCCGCCGGCGCTGGCCGGCGCTGGGCGACCGGGCCATCGGCGGCTCGCTCTGCCCGGAGGACGGCCATGCCAACCCGCGCCTCGTCTCCCCCGCCTTCGCCCGCGCAGCGGCCGGGCTGGGTGCGGTGGTGCGCGAACAGACTCCGGTCGACCGGGTGGAGAAGGAGGGCGACCGCTTCGTCCTGCTGAGCGGCGACGATCTCGAAGTCCGCGCCCGCTTCCTGCTGAACACCGCCGGCGCCTGGTCCTGGCGGGTGGCGGAAGCCTTCGGCGAGCCGGTGCCGCTTGAGTCGCTCCATCCCAACATGGCGGTGACCGAGCCACTGCCCCGCTTCCTCGACGTCAACATCGGTGTCGAGGGCGGCGGCGTCTATGGCCGGCAGGTGCCGCGCGGCAACATGGTGGTCGGCGGCGGGCGCGGCTTCGCCCTGGACGCAGACCGCGCCCGGCCGCAGCGCGACGCCGTGCTGACCCTGATGCGCGACGCGGCGGAGCTGTTCCCGCAGCTGCGCCACGCCCATGTCATCCGCTGCTGGACCGGGGTGGAGGGTTACACGCCCGACCGCAACCCGATCGTCGGTCCCAGCCGCACCACACCCGGACTGTTCCACGCCTTCGGCTTTTCCGGCGCCGGGTTCCAGATCGGCCCCGGCGTCGGCCAGACGCTGGCCGAGCTGGTCGCCACCGGCGAAACGGCCATGCCGCTGGAGCCCTTCCGCATCGACCGCTTTCAACCGACCGCCTAAGACCTCACCCCTTGGCCCATTGGAGGACGTGCATGCCCAGCTTGCGTACCCTGTCGCTCACCGGTCTCGCCACGGTTGCCATCACGGCGGCCGCAGCCCTCTCCACCCCCGCCGCCGCCCAGACCAAGACGGTCTATATCGGCATGAACGGCGGCACGATGGAGAAGACCTACACCGAGCATGTCTTCCCCGCCTTCGAGAAGGCGACCGGCATCAAGGTGGTGGTCGTCCCCGGCACCTCGTCGGACATCCTGGCCAAGCTGCAGGCGCAGAAGGACAATCCGCAGATGCACGTCGTCTTCCTCGACGACGGGCTGATGTACCGCGCCATCGGCATGGGCCTGTGCCAGAAGATGGAACCGTCGCCGGCGCTGGATCAGGTCTATCCGTCCTCGCGCATGAAGGGCGACATGGCGGTCGGCGTCAACATGGGCATGACTGGCCTCGCCTATAACAAGGCGATGTTCGAGGAGAAGGGCTGGGCGCCGCCGACCAGCTGGATGGATCTGGCCGACGCCAAGTACAAGGGCAAGATCGTCGTCCAGTCGGCCGCCAGCAGCTCCTTCGGCCTGCATGCCTTCCTGATGTACAACCGCATCAAGGGCGGCAGCGAGACCAACGTCGATCCGGGCTTCACCACCTGGCGCAAGACCATCGGCCCGAACGTGCTGGAATACATCCCCAGCTCCGCCAAGATCGCGGAGATGGTGCAGACCGGCGAGGCGGCCATCTTCCCGCTGACCCCGACCGGCGTCGGCACGCTGAAGGCCAAGGGCATTCCGGTGGAGTATGTCCAGCCCAAGGAAGGCTCGGTCATCCTGATGGTCGGCGAATGCGTCGTCGCCAAGAACCCGGACAACGAGGCCGCCCAGAAGCTCGCCGCCTATCTGCTGAGCCCGGAGGCGCAGCTTGCCGCCCTGCAGTACGGCGCGCAGATCCCGTCCAACACCACGGTCAAGGCACCGGCCGACGTCGCCGACGAGATGGCCAAGTTCCAGGGCTACATGAAGACCGCCGTGACGGTGGACTGGGACGTCATCAACGAGAAGCGCCCGGACTGGAACCAGCGCTGGAACAAGGAAATCGAACGGTAAAATAGGGGCGATTATCGGGAGGAGGGGCAGGGAGAGAGCAAGAGCCGCCTAGCTCCAGCCCTTCCCCAGCCGCTTCTCCATCGCGTAGTTGTGGATCGGCACGCCGTCGATCCGGAGATCGCGCCGCGCCAGCAGGGTGAAGCCGCGGCGCAGCAGGAAGGGGCGGGCCGCCTCGCTCGCTTCCACATGCAGGCGGCGATAGCCCAGTGCCGCGGCGCGTTCCTCCAGCAGGTCGACCAGCGCCGACATGGTGCCGCGGCCGGCCGCCTCCGGCGCGCAGTAGAGGAAGTTGATGTGGCCGTCCGGCTCCACGTCGCTGAAGGCGACCGGCCGGTCGTCCTCGTCCACCGCGACCAGGGCGACGCGCCCGTCGCCATAGGCCTCCCGCACCCGCTCCACCGTCGGCGCCCGTGCCGCCCAGGCCTCAACCTGTTCAGGCGTGTAGAAGCGCGGACCGATGCCGCGGACGGAACGGGCGTAGATCTGTGCCAGCGCCGGGGCGTCTGATGGTCGGTAATCGCGGATCCTCATCGGCTCCTGTCCTTTGCGCCCCGGTCGGAGGGCTATTTCGCTGGCGCCAGCCGCAGGACCGCACCGTCCGAAGCGTCGGTGATCACATAGAGGGCGCCGTCCGGCCCCTGTGCCACATCGCGGATGCGCGCGTCGAGCGGAATGCGCTCCGCCTCCTTCGCGCTGGCGCCGTCGATGGCGACCCGGACCAGCGCCCTGGCGCTGAGTCCGCCGATCAGGGCGCTGCCCTGCCAGTTCGGGAACAGGCCGCCCTGGTAGAAGGCCATCCCGGACGGCGAGATCACCGGCGTCCAGTGCATCACCGCATCGGTGAACTCCTTGCGGGTCGGCGGGTCGGGGATGTCGCGGCCGTCGTAATGATTGCCCCAGCTGACCAGCGGCCAGCCATAGTTCTTGCCGGCCTCCGGCCGGTTCAGCTCGTCGCCGCCCGCCGGTCCCATTTCCGCGATCCACAGCGAGCCTGTGCGCGGGTCGATGGCCGCCGCTGCGATGTTGCGGTGGCCGTAGGACCAGACCGCGGCCGCCACCTTGCCTTCCCCGGCGAAGGGGTTGTCCCTGGGCGGCGAGCCGTCGCGGTTCAGCCGCACCACCTTGCCCAGCGTGGCGTTGCGGTCCTGCGCCGGACTCATTTTGTTACGTTCGCCCAGCGTCAGGAAGATGTGGCCGTCGCCCGAGAAGACGATGCGGGTGCCGTAATGGTGGCCGCCATCCACCTTGGGCGACTGGCGGAAGATCACCTGGAAATTCTCGATGCCGCGGTCGGTCAGGGTGCCGCGCCCCAGCGCCGTCCCGGACAGGCCGTCGTCGCCGGCCTCGGCATAGGCGAGATAGATCGTCCGGTTCTGCGCGAATTGCGGATCGACCGCCACGTCCATCATCCCGCCCTGACCCTGGACCCGCACCTTCGGCGTGCCGTCGAGCGGGGCGGAGAGGGAGCCGTCGCGTGCCACGATGCGCAGCCGCCCAGGCTTTTCCGTCACCAGTGCCCGGCCGTCCGGCAGGAAGTCGATGCCCCAGGGCCGTTCCAGCCCGTCGGCGAACCGGCTGACCGCCACCGGGCCGGCGCTGGTCTGGACGGTCTTGACCACCGGCCCGGTGCCCGATTGGGCCAGCGCCGGGGAGGCCGCAACGGGAGCGGCCAGGGCGCCGAGAAGGGTGGCCGACAGGGTCAGGGTGCTGCGCATCACGATCCTCCGGTGAGCGGTGTGACCTTCCAGATGGGGATGGGGGTGCAACGGCCAAGGTTGGTTCGCCAAAAGAATCCCAGCCATGCTCCGCTGATCGCGCCCAAACAATGTCACCAGTCTTTCGTGCCCTCGCGTCTGCGGACACCGACCTTCTGCTTATGGGTTCCATCCTGTTGATGGAGGTTGTCGTTGTGACTCGAATGCGCGGTCCGGAGAACTTCCTGCGCCCGATATCTCGTCCAGCCCGCCGCGCTAGACCTCTGCCGGAACCAGGGACGCCGGCCGGTCGCTGAAAAAATGGGGCCGCGCCGCTGTGGCGCGACCCCGTCCAGGGAATATCCAGTCCGAAGCCGTTCGGCTGGGAGGCCTGGGCAAAGCCCGGATCAGAAGTCCATGTCGGCGCCGGGGGCCGGCACAGCGGGCTTCTTCTCCGGCAGTTGGGCGACCATCGCCTCGGTGGTGATCAGCAGGCCTGCGACGGAGGCCGCGTCCTGCAAGGCCGTGCGCACCACCTTGGCCGGGTCGATGATGCCGGCCTTGACCAGATCGCACCATTCGCCCTTGGCCGCGTCGTAGCCGACGCTGTAGTCCTTGCTGTCGTTCAGCTTGCCGACGATGATCGAGCCGTCGACGCCGGCATTCGCGGCGATCTGGCGGACCGGGGCGGTCAGCGCCCGGCGCACGATCTCCACGCCGACGCGCTGGTCGTCATTGGCCGGCTTGACGTTCTCCAGCACCGCGACCGCACGGGCCAGCGCCACGCCGCCGCCGGGCAGGATGCCTTCCTCCACCGCCGCGCGGGTGGCGTGCATGGCATCGTCGACGCGGTCCTTGCGCTCCTNCAAGCCGATGGCGACCACCGCGGCGGAGGCCGACGAACTGATCGCGCTGGCCGAGCGGCAGGGGCGGCTGCTGACCGTCTTCCAGAACCGCCGCTGGGACAACGACTTCCTGACGCTGCGCGCCTGCCTGGAGAAGGGCGAGGTCGGCCGTCCCTATCACTATGAGGCGCACTTCGACCGCTTCCGGCCGCAGATCAAGCAGGGCTGGCGGGAGCAGACGCTGGCCGGATCGGGCGTGCTGTTCGATCTGGGCGCGCATCTGATCGATCAGGCGCTGACCCTGTTCGGCATGCCCGACCGCATCCTCGCCGATGTCGGAACCCAGCGGCCCGACGCACAGGTCGACGACTGGTTCCACATCGTGCTGCGTGACCTTCACGGCGTCGGCCAGGATGTCCACGCCGCGCAGCATCTTGTCGCGGGCGGTGGAGCCGAACTTCACGTCCTTCGCAGCCATGGTCCTGTTCCTCCCCTATCAAGCAGCCTTCTTGGCGGGTTCGGCGGCAGCCTCGATCACGCCGAGGATGTCGCTCTCCTTCATGATCAGGAGATCCTCGCCGTCGATCTTCACTTCGGTGCCGGACCATTTGCCGAACAGCACGCGGTCGCCAGGCTTCACGTCGAGGGCGATCAGCTTGCCGGCCTCGTCCCGCGCGCCCGGACCGATGGCGATCACCTCGCCCTCCTGCGGCTTTTCCTTGGCGGTGTCGGGGATGATGATGCCGCCCTTCGTCTTGGTGTCGGATTCGACGCGGCGGACCAGAACGCGGTCGTGAAGCGGTTTGAACTTCATGGTGTGACACTCCTTTATCTTAAGCGAATGTCGGTCTTTCTCAAGCGCGCCCGAATGGGCCGTGCTTTCGGTTCGGGAATTTACTCAGGGCTGTCTTGCAGTCAAGAAGATTTTTGAAGAATAAAAATCGAACTTATATAGGAAAATGGGCAGCGGATAGTGCCCGTGGCCGCTGTCGCAGACACAGGAAAAGATATGTTCTTGGGATTTGTTGTTGTCTGGCGCGCCGGAGTTCAGCCGTTATCTCGGGCGCTCGCACTCTCCGGTCCGGCCGATTGGGGAATGCAAGGGTCTGGTCGCTGGCATCGCACACATCCTCCGCAGAGCAACATGCAGGACACGGTCTTCGAATACACCGGGGTCCCATAGCGTGAGGCACCCCGTCGCGGGCAAAATCTAATCGAGCTTCAGCGGGCGTCAAGATGGACGGCGGCGCATCGAAACCCACTCTTCCGCTCCATGTTTAATCTGCATCAAAGCGTCCTCCTCCCGGCTGCGCTACACTGGCGGGCGTGAAGCACAGCGCCGGCCGCGGGCCGTTTGCGAAGGTCACGCCAAACAGCTCCGGAACCGGCGGCCACCAGAAAGGGAGGACGCCATGGTCATGATGAAAGCGGCGGTGTTCGTCGAACCGGGCCGCATCGTGCTGGACGACAAGCCGGTCCCCGACGTTGGACCGCTCGACGCGCTGATCCGCATCACCACGACGACGATCTGCGGAACCGACATCCACATCCTCAAGGGCGAATACCCGGTCGCACGCGGCCTGACCATCGGGCATGAACCGGTCGGCATCATCGAGAAGCTGGGCTCGGCCGTCAGCGGCTATCGAGAGGGCCAGCGGGTCATCGCCGGTGCCATCACCCCCAGCGGCCACGGCAACGCCTGCCTGTGCGGCTGCCATTCCCAGGACGGCGCCGGCACCAGGCATGGCTGGAAGCCACTGGGCGGCTGGCGCTTCGGCAACAGCATCGATGGCTCCCAGGCCGAATATCTCCTGGTGCCCGACGCGATGGTCAACCTCGCTCCCGTCCCCGACGATCTGACGGACGAGGAGGTGCTGATGTGCCCCGACATCATGTCCACCGGTTTCGCCGGAGCGGAGCGAGGCAACATCCGCATCGGCGACACGGTGGCGGTGTTCGCCCAAGGGCCCATCGGGCTGTGCGCCACCGCCGGGGCCAAGCTGAAGGGCGCCACCACCATCATCGGCGTCGACGCCGTGCCGGCGCGGATGGAGATGGCGCGGCGCATGGGCGCCGATCATGTGGTCGATTTCCGCAGCGTCGATCCGGTGGAGGAGATCATGCGGCTGACCGACGGCCGCGGCGTCGATGTCGCCATCGAGGCGCTGGGAACCCAGGCGACCTTCGAGGCGGCGCTGCGTGTCCTGCGGCCGGGCGGCACGCTGTCCAGCCTCGGCGTCTATTCGGGCGACCTGCGCATTCCGCTGGGACCCTTCGCGGCGGGGCTGGGCGACCACACCATCGTCACCTCGCTCTGCCCCGGCGGCAAGGAGCGGATGCGCCGGCTGATGGCGGTCGTCGCCTCCCGCCGGGTGGACCTGAAGCCGCTGGTCACCCACCGCTTCACGCTGGACCGGATCGAGGAGGCATACGATCTGTTCGGCCACCAGCGCGACGGCGTGCTGAAGGTGGCGATCACGCCGTAGGCCGGGACGGCAGGGGGCCGGGCGCCGTCGCCCGGCCCTGGCCGATAGCCCCTTGGCCGCTCCCCGCCGGACGCCCATCTGCTGTGTCGGTTGCCAGCCTCGAGGAAGGGAAGAGACGATGAGGAGCCTGTCGGTCGGCCTGCTGGGATTCGGCCTTGCCGGGTCGGTGTTCCACGCGCCGCTGATCCTGAGCGAGCCGCGCCTGCAATTGAAGGCGGTCGCCAGTTCGCGCACCGACGACATCCGCCGCAGCGCACCGGGGGCGGAGGCGACGACGGTCGAGGCGGTGATCGCCGACCCCGGCATCGACCTCGTGGTGATCGCCACCCCCAACACCAGCCACGCCCCCCTGGCGCGCGAGGCGCTGCTGGCCGGCAAGCATGTGGTGATCGACAAGCCGATGGCGACCACCGCGGCGGAGGCCGACGAACTGATCGCGCTGGCCGAGCGGCAGGGGCGGCTGCTGACCGTCTTCCAGAACCGCCGCTGGGACAACGACTTCCTGACGCTGCGCGCCTGCCTGGAGAAGGGCGAGGTCGGCCGTCCCTATCACTATGAGGCGCACTTCGACCGCTTCCGGCCGCAGATCAAGCAGGGCTGGCGGGAGCAGACGCTGGCCGGATCGGGCGTGCTGTTCGATCTGGGCGCGCATCTGATCGATCAGGCGCTGACCCTGTTCGGCATGCCCGACCGCATCCTCGCCGATGTCGGAACCCAGCGGCCCGACGCACAGGTCGACGACTGGTTCCACATCGTGCTGGGCTATGGCCCGATGCGGGCGATCCTCCATTGCGGGACGGTGGTCTGCCGGCCGGGTCCGCGCTTCCAGCTGCATGGCGACCGCGGCAGTTTCCTGAAGCATGGCATGGACGGGCAGGAGGCGGCGCTGCGTGCCGGCGGCATGCCGACCGAGGCGGACTGGGGCCTGGACGATCCGGAGAATCACGCCCTGCTGGTCCAGGCCGACGGTTTGGAGCGCCGGGTGGAGACCCTGCGCGGCGACTATCCCGCCTTCTACCGCGGCGTGGCGGCGGCGATCCTCGACGGCGCGCCGCCGCCGGTGACGGCGGGGCAGGCGCGCGATGTGCTGACGGTTCTGGAGGCGGTGCGCAAGGCCGCGGGGCTGCCGGACTGAGACGTTTATTCCCGCCAGGGCACCACGCCGGGCGGCAGGCGGCGGCCCAGCGCCCCGGCGGCGAGCATGGCCGCCAGCACCACCAGAATGGCGATGACGCCCAGGGCGGCGCCCAAGGTCGGGCTACCGCCTTCCTCCAGCGCATAGACGACGACGCCCAGCGTTTCCCGCCCCTGCGACCACAGCAGAATGGAAACGGTCAGCTCGTTGAAGGCGGTCAGGAAGACCAGCAGCCCGCCGGCCGCTGCCGCCGGCGCGACCAGCGGCGCCACCACCGTCAGCAGGCGGCGCAGCGGCCCGGCCCCGAGCGCGCGGGCGGCCTCCTCCACCGTCGGGTCGAGCGCGGCGCAGGCGGCCTGGACCGGACGCAGGGCCAGCGGCAGGAAGCGGACCAGATAGGCCGCCAGGATGATCCACAGCGTGCCGTACAGGCTGAAGCCCAGCCCCGGCAACGGCTTCAGGAACAGCAGGATGCAGCCGATGCCCAGCACCACCCCCGGCACGGCATGCGGCAGTTCCACCAGCACCCCGACCGCGCGGGCAATCCGCCCGGCACCGCCGCTCCGTGCCATGGTGTGGGCCAGCGGAATCGCCATCAGGGCGAGCAGCAGGGCGGCCGATCCCGACAGCAGCACCGAATTGGCGAAGGCGCGCCCGACCTGATCGAGCGCCAGCACCTCGCGGTAATGGGCCAGC
The DNA here is from genome assembly GCF_001639105.2 of Azospirillum humicireducens. Classification (NCBI taxonomy): domain Bacteria; kingdom Pseudomonadati; phylum Pseudomonadota; class Alphaproteobacteria; order Rhodospirillales; family Azospirillaceae; genus Azospirillum; species Azospirillum humicireducens. The sequence goes on along the minus strand of NZ_CP028903.1, from coordinate 774,107 downwards.
GTCAGCGTGTCGAAACCGATGGGCAGGCCATAGACCCGGACGAGGCTGGTCGCCAGCAACGCCGCCAGCGGCGCCGCGACCAGCAGCAGAAGAACGCTCCAGGCCATCGTCTCGACCGGTGCGCGGGCTGCACCGAGCGGCAGCGGCGCCAGCGGACGGGCGCCGCCGGGCAGGCGGGTGGCGATGCGCGATTGCAGGATGGTCTGGGCGGCGATGCCAAGGCAGGCGATGAGGCCGATCAGCGCGGCCAGCACCGCCACCTCGGGCAGGGCTGAAGGACCGAAGCCGGCGAGCCGCCGGTAGATCAGGGTCGGCAGCATCGGGATGCCGGCCGGCACGCCCAGCAACGCCGGAACCCCGAAATTCCCCAGCGCCGCGACGAAGGCCATGGCGAGCCCGGCGATCAGCCCCGGCAGGCAGAGCGGCAGCACCACGCTGCGCACCGCGCGCCAGGGACCGGCGCCGGAGGCCCGCGCCGCCTCCAGCACGTCGCCGGGGATGGCACGGAGCGCCGCGCGCAGGGCGAGGAAGACCAGCGGGGCATGTTCGATTCCCATCACCAGCACCATGCCCATCGCCGACTGCACCGGGTTCGGCGTGCCGACCGGCGGGGCGAGGCCCAGCGGTTTCAGCAGCGGGCTGCCGGAGCCGGCGAGATGGGTCCAGGCCATCGCCACGATCTGCGGCGGGATCATCAGCGGCAGGATCAGGGCGAAGGTCATCGCCGTGCGGGCGCGCAGGTCGGTCAGCCCGATCAGCAGGGCGAAGGGGCCGCCGATCAACGCCGCCGCCAGAGTGGCTCCCGCGGCGATGGCGATGCTGTTGCCGGTGGCGCGCCAAGTGGCCGGGGAGTCGAGCACGCGCGCGAGCACCGCCGGATCGCCGGCCTCCCACAGCAGGCGCAGAACCGGCAGCAGCACGAGGAGCCCGACCAGCAGTGGCCAGCCGGGGAGGGAGGGGCCGGCGCGCAGGATGCCCTCTCCCGCCCCGGGAGAGGGAGGTTTCTGCATGGCGTCGCTTACTTCCCTTACCCGTCCTGCTTGACGTCGCCGGCGAACAGGTAGCNCCCCTTCCCTCTCCCGGGGCGGGAGAGGGATATTCTGCGTCAACCCGCTCACCCGCCGAACAGGTCGGCGAAGGCGCGCTTGTTCGCCTCGTCCTCGGCCAGGGCCTTGGCCGGATCGTAGGGCAGCAGGGTGATGGTCGCCGGATCGGGGAAGCCCGGCGGCGGGTTCACGCCCGGCAGCGCCGGCAGGAAGCCCTGGCGGGAGGCGAGATCCTGGCCGTCGCGGCTCAGCAGGAAGTCGATGAAGGCCTTGGCCGCCGTCGGGTTCTTCGCGGTGCTGAGGATCGCCACCGGCTCGCTGACCGCGCTGACGCCTTCCTTGGGGAAGACGAAGGCGACGGGCGCGCCCTTCAGCTGTTCGCGGATCGGCAGGTAGTCGACGACCATGCCATAGAGCTTCGCCCCGCCGGCCACGTCCTTCAGGATGCCGCCGTTGCCCTTGGCCGCGGTGACGGCGTTGCGCTGCAGCGCCTCGTAATAGGCCATGCCCAGCGACGGCTGCGCCTTGATCGACGCCATGTGGATGGCGGCGGCGCCGGAATAGAGCGGGCTCGGCATCACCGTGCTGCCTTTGGCCTCCGGCTTCAGCAGGTCCTGCCAGGAGGTCGGCTTCATCGGGGCGGCGGTGTTGTAGACGATGCCGGTGGTGATCAGCTTGGTGCCGAACCAGTAGCCCTGCGCATCGTGCGTGCCGGGGCGGTAGCCGGAAACGGGGGCGCCCGTATAGGGCTGCAGCCGCTTGTCCGCCTTCAGCGATTCCATCGTCACCGCGTCGGCGATCAGCAGCAGGTCGGGCTGCGGCGCACCGGCGGCGAATTCGGCGCGCAGCTTGTTCATCAGCTCGGTGGTGCCGTTGCGGACCCACTCCACCTCGACGCCGGGGTTCTTCGCCTTGAAGGCCTCCACCGTCTGGCGGGCGTCCGGCTCCAGCTGCGAGGTGTAGAGCACCAGCTTCCCGGTGGCGCCGTCCGCCTGCGCGGTGTGGCCGAGGGCAAGCGTCAGGACCGTGGCGAGGGTGGCGAGAAGCGCCTTCATCTCTGTCGTCTCCGTGGGATCGGCGGTGAGGAGCCCTGTCTTACGCGAAGCCCGTGACAGGCATGTGACGGCCGCTCGAATGGCCGAGCTAGTCGATCAGCTTTCCGTCCTTGAAGAAGGGATAGGGGCCGTCATACTCGCCGATCACGGCGGTGTGGCTGACCACGCCGGTGTCGGCGCGCCACATGTGGATCTGGTAGCCCGGCGGCTCCATCACGAAGGCGGACGGCGCATCGTCGCGCAGATCGAGCGCGACCTGATGCGCGGTGGAGGGCGCGGTCGAGGCGATGGTGCCGGCCCAGCGCACCTGGATCGGCCGGTGCAGATGGCCGCACAGCACCCGTTCCACTTGGGGGTGACGGCGTACCACCGCGGCCATGGCGTCGGCGCCGCTCAGGCCGAGCCGGTCCATATGGCCGATGCCGGTGTCGAAGGGCGGATGGTGCTGGAAGACGATGGTCGGCCGGTCGGGTTGCTCGGACAGGCGGGCATCCAGCCAGGACAGGCGCTCCGCACAGACCTCTCCCGCGCCGGAGCCGGGCAGAACGGTGTCCATGGCGATCAGGCGGACCGGCCAGTCCTCCACCGTGTAGTGGAAGAAGGGGCTGTCGCCGACGCGCGCCGCCAGATCGGGAAAGGCGCGGGCAAGGCCGGCGCGTTCGTCATGGTTGCCCGGCACGGCGAAGAGCGGGATGTCGAGCGGGCGCAGCAGGCCGAGCAGCCGCTCATACTCCTCCGCATGGCCGGCATCGACGAGGTCGCCGGTGGCGAGGATCACGTCGGGGCGCGGGGTGAGTGCCAGGATTGCGGCGACGGCGCGCTCCAGGAAAGGGGCGGTGTCCACGCGCCGGTAGGCGAGCCGGCCCTCGGGCTTGATGTGGGTGTCGGTGATCTGGACGATGATCATGGGTGGGCCTTTGGGGGCTTAAATGGTTGATTTGGGGGCATGCGCTGCAACGACCGAACTCACGGAACCGCCAGCACCCTCGCCGGATCGACGCGCAGCCAAACCCGGTCGCCGCGACCCAGCTCGCTCCGTCCGAGGGTGTCCACCGTCAGCGCCGGCCCGTCCGTGGGCTCCACCACCAGACGGGTGCGATCGCCCAGGAACACCGCGGCGGCGACGCTCCCGCCCAGATGCCCGTCGGCCTCCGATGCGAGCGCCAGATCCTCCGGCCGCACCAGCAACTCCACCGCACCGTCCGGCCCCGACCAAGGCAGCGACGCCGCTCCAATCGACAGCATCCCGCCCTGCACCGTGCCGCCCAGCCGGTTCATCGTGCCGATGAAGTCGGCGACGAAGCCGTCGGCCGGCTGGTAATAGATCTCGCGCGGGGTGCCGATCTGCGCCACGCGGCCCTTGGCCATCACCACGATGCGGTCGCCCAGCGCCATCGCCTCGCCCTGGTCGTGGGTGACGTAGACGGCGGTGATGCCGAGCCCGCGCAGCAGCCGGTCGATCTCCAGCCGCAGGCTGTCGCGCAGCTTGGCATCCAGCGCCGTCAGCGGTTCGTCCAGCAGCAGCACGCGCGGCCGCACCACCAGGGCGCGGGCCAGCGCCACCCGCTGCCGCTGTCCGCCGGACAGCTGGTCGATCCGCCGCCCGGCGAACTCGCCGAGATGCATCAGGTCGAGCATCTCCTCCACCCGGCGGGCGCGCTCGGGCCGGGGCAGCTTGCGCACCTTCAGGCCATAGGCGACGTTCTCCGCCACCGTCATGTTGGGGAACAGGGCGTAGCTCTGGAACACCATGCCGACATTGCGCCGCTCGATGGGAAGCGCGGTGACGTCCTCCTCGCCGAACAGCACGCGACCGCCGGGATCGGGGCTTTCCAGCCCGGCGATGATGCGCAGCGTCGTGGTCTTGCCGCAGCCGGAGGGGCCCAGGAAGACGATGGTCTCGCCGCCGCGGATGGTGAGGTCCAGCGGCTCCAGCGCGCGGGCGCTGCCGGCGAAGGTCTTGCCGCAGCGCTCCAGGCGGATCGGCACGGCGTCGAGATGGAAGCTGTCGGACATCAGGCTATCAGGCATCTGGAAGTGGCCTCAAACGGACGGACGGCCGCGCTTGGACAGACCCTGCAGCAGGATCAGGCTCGGCACGATCATCAGGAAGAAGACGAGGGTGTAGGCGCTGCCGATCTCGATCCGCAGCGAGGCATAGCTGTCGGCCAGCCCGACCGGCAGCGTCTTGGTCAGCGGCGTGTGCAGCAGCCAGGTCAGGTTGAATTCGCCCACCGACAGGGTCAGCACCATCAGCGACCCGGCCAGGATGCCGGAGCGGCAGTTGGGCAGCACCACCGTGGCGAAGCGGCGCAGGAAGCCGGCGCCCAGGCTGGCCGCTCCCTCCTCCAGCGTCGTCAGGTCGATGGAGCCCATCACCGCCAGCACGGCGCGGACCATGAAGGGCAGGGTGAACAGCACATGGCCGATCAGGATGAACAGCCAGCTGCTGCGCAAATCGCCCACGCCGCCATAGGTGACGATCAGCGCCAGCGCGGTGGCGAGGCCGGGGATGGCCACCGGCATCATCAGCAGTTCCTCCACCAGCCGGGCGACCCGGCCGGGGCGGCGCGCCAGCACATAGGCCGCCGGCACCCCCAGCACCAGCGTGCAGGCGAGGCAGGCGAAGGCGATCTGCAAGGACAGCAGGATGGTGCCGGAATAGACCTGCAACACTTCCTGGACCCAGCGCAGGGTCAGGCCGCTCTTCAAGCCCACGAAATAGTTGGCGGTCAGCCCGGCCAGCATCGACATCACCATCGGCACGGTCAGCAGGGCGCAGACCAGCAGGGTGAAGCCCAGTTGCAGCCAGAACCCCAAGCCCCGGCGATTCGAGAGACTATGCATTGCCGTCACCCCGCCGCCGCGACCGACGTGCCGGCGACGCTGCGCGCCACCGCGAGTGCCGCCCAGGTGATGAGGCCGAGCAGGACGCTGAGCGCCGCCGCTGCCGCGATGTTCGCCTGGAGCGTGAATTCAGTATAGATCGTCATCGGCAGCACGTTGATCCGGGTGGCGAGCGTGAAGGCGGTGCCGAACGCGCCCATCGAGGTCGCGAAGCACAGGGCACCGGCGGAGATCAGCGCCGGCTTCAGCGCCGGCAGGATGACGTCGGCCACCACGCGCCAGGGGGATGCCCCCAGCGACCGCGCCGCCTCCTCCAGCCGCGGGTCCAGCTTCTCCGCCGCCGCCATCACCGTCAGGATGACCCGCGGAATCGAGAAATAGACGTAGCCCAGGAACAGCCCGGCCATGGAATAGGCGAAGACCAGCTTGCCGCCGGTCAGCGCCTGGGTGATCGTGCCGATCAGCCCCTGCCGTCCGGCCAGCATGATGACCATGAAGCCGATCACCACGCCGGGAAAGGCCAGCGGAAAGGTCAGCAGCGCCACCAGCAGGGCGTGGCCGGGGAAGTGATGGCGCACCAGGAACAGTCCGGCGACGGTCGACACCGCCAGCGTCACCAGCGTCACCCCGGCCGACAGCGCCAGCGTGGACAGCAGGCTGTCGAGATGGCCGGGATCGACCAGCGTGGTCACATAGGCCGACCATCCCTCCGCCCCGCCGGCGCCGATCAGGATCAGGCGAACCAGCGGCAGCAGGAAGAAGGCCGCGAACACCGCCGCCGCCGGCGCCAGCAGGGCCGCCAGCCGCAGCGGTTCGCCCGTCCACCGCCCACCGGCCGGCGAACCTGTCGCCGGCCGGTGGGGGAGGGGAGCGTCCTGCACGCAGGCGCTCACTTCACCTCCGCCTGATAGCGGTCCATGAAGCCCTTCTGCGCTTCGGCCATGCGCACCATGTCCACCGGCTTGGCGCGGGCGTAGTCGGCGGCCGGCAGGAACTTGGCCGCGGTTTCCGGCGACATCGCCTCGGCCCGGACCGGGCGCATGAAGGCATTGGCCCACAGGGTCTGGCCCTTGTCCGACAGGACATAGTCCAGAACCTTCTTGCCGTTCTCCGGGTTCGGGCCGTTCTTGACCAGCGCCATCACATAGGGGACCGACACGGTGCCTTCCTTCGGGATGACGAAGGCGACCGGGGCCTTGTCGGTGTATTTGGCGCGGTAGGCGTTGAAGTCATAGTCGATCAGGATCGGAATCTCGCCTGAAAGCACGCGGGCGTAGGAGGTCTGCTTCGGCACGATGGGCTGGTTCTTCTGCAACTCCTTGAACCAGCCGACCGCCTTGTCGAAGCTGCCGTAATCGCCGCCCAGCGCCAGATTGACCGCCACCGCGCCGACATAGCCGACGGCGGCGCTGGTCGGGTCGAGATAGCCGACCATGCCGGAATAGTCGGGCTTCAGCAGGTCGGCCCAGCTCTGCGGCACCGGCTTGCCGCCCAGCGCCTCGGTGTTGACGAAGAATCCCAGCGTGCCGCTGTGGATGGCGAACCAGTTGCCGTCCGCGTCCTTCATCCCGTCGGGGATCCCGGCCCAGCCCGCCGGCTTGTAGGGGGCGACGACGCCCGCCGCCTTGGCCTGGATGCCGACCGGCCCGCCGAGATAGACGACGTCGGCCACCGGCTTGTCCTTTTCCGCCAGCATGGCGGCGAGCGACTGGCCGGAGTTCTTGTTGTCGAACGGCACGGTGATGCCGAGATCGGCCTTGATCGCCTTCAGCTGCGATGCCCAATCGGCCCATTCCGGCGGGCAGTTGTAGCAGATGGCGGTCGGTTCGGCCGCGGTGGCGGGAGCGACCGTGGCGGAGAGGGCGGCAACCAGCGAGACAGCGCCAAGGGCGGCGGCCAGTAGGAACGGACCGGGCAGGAATTGCTTCATCATGATCGGGGCTATCTCCGTTCGGGAAGCGTTTGGATCGGTTCGGAAGGCGCCGGGCCGAGCGATTCGCCCGGACGCAGGGTAAAGGGCAGCATCACGGCGCGGCCCTGCAGGTCGCCGGAAAAGCCGGTGCGCAGGCATTCGAAGGCGGTTGCGCCCATGGCGCGGGCCGGTTGGACCAGGGTGGCGAGGCTGGGCGACATCAGCCGGCCGACCTCGATCCCGTCGAAGCCGCAGACCGACACGTCGTCCGGCACCCGCAGGCCGAGGTCACGCAATGCCCGGATGGTGGCGAGGGCCAGCATGTCGTTGGAGGCGAACAGGGCGGTCGGCCGCTCCGGCCCTTCCAGATGGGGGGCCAGCCGGTGGGCCAGCCGCAAATCGTTGAAATCGACCTCAACCACCGGGCCGGGTGGCAGGCCGGCATCGGCCAGCGCCGCCTGCCAGCCTGCGTGGCGCCGACGCGAGCGGTCGGACTGGCGGAAGCGCCCGGCGATCATGCCGATGCGCCGGTGGCCCAGCACCGCCATCCGCTCCACCACCGCGCGGGAGGCTGCGACATTGTCGACCGACACATGGGCGCGGGATGGGCGTTCAGGCTGGTTGTAGGCCAGGACGTAGGGCAGCCGCACCTCGTCCAGCGTGTCGAGCGAGCCGCTGCGGTCGGCGTCGGCGACGGTCAGGACCAGCCCTTCCACCCGGTTGGACAGCAGCCCTTCGATGGCGCGGGATTCCTTGCCCGGATCGTAATCGGTGGAGGCGATCAGGACGCTGTAGCCTGCCTCCGCCGCGGCCTCCTGGATGCCGGCGACGCTTTCGGCGAAGACGGGGTTGGTCAGCGACGGCACCAGAACCCCAACGGTGCGGGTGCGCGCCGCCTTCAGGCTGCGCCCTATGGTGCTGGGGCGGAAGGACAGGTCGGAGGCGGCGACCCGGACCTTTTCCATGGTCTCCGGCGTGGCATTGCCGCTGCCGTTGAGGACGCGCGACACGGTGGCGATGGACACCCCGGCGCGTGCCGCCACATCGCGGATCGTCGCCACGCGCTCCACCCCGCGGGCTGTTCCCCGCGGCGTCTGTCCATCCGTGAACCGCATCCCGTCCCGCACCATCGAATACCCGTCCTTCCATCACCGGCCGATCCGGTGCGGGGCAGAGTGACGGCGGCGTGTTGCAATCGCGTGACGTCAGGAAAACGGTTTCATGAAGAATGGAAACGTTTCCATGGGCCGGAGTTGGGGCGTTGCGGTGTTGTCGAAAAAGTCTGAATTTAGTGTTTGCGTCACCGCAGAGCTTCGACTATGTTCCACCTCCACCAGCGATGGACCCGTAGCTCAGCTGGATAGAGCGCTGCCCTCCGAAGGCAGAGGTCATGAGTTCGAATCTCGTCGGGTCCGCCATGATTTGCGCTAGAGCGTTGATTTCAAAGTTGAATCCGCTCTAGCGCGTATCTCCCCCCACTTGGTTTTCTCGCATTTTTTCGCTTCTGCCGGTGGACGGTAGCGGACATTGTCCGGTCGTCAACTCGCGCTCCACGATTTGCTGGCCGACGTGATGTGGCAATCGGCGATGCGCCACGAATTGTCCAATCCCAGCCGACTCGGGCGCAACAGACTCGTGTGGGATGGTATTCCATCCATCGGTTATTGCCACACGAAGCCGAGGCAGGGGGGCGAGGGCGGAAATTCCGGACAAGTCGGCAGTGCCGACGACTTACCGCGCCCTGGCGATCGACCCGGTGAGGGCGTTGTTCATCCGTGCCGCGCCGGAGCCCCTCGCGGTTTGCCGATGTTCCGATACTGCGCGCCACCGAAACGGCGCCAGGTCAGCAACGCAAAGAGGCCTCCCGTCGCTAGAGCGGTCAGGTCGATACCCGCCACCCCCCACAGCCCGTGGGCCAGTGTCACACCGAGATGGGCTTGACTGGTAAGGGCGTTCAATAGCGGAAGAGCAGTCCACAGCAGCGCCGCCACGGCCAGTTGCTCACCCCAGGCTCGGTTGACGCCGTGCAGCGCCGGGTGCAGAGCCGCCAACAACCAAGCGGCGAAGAAGGCGAGAACCTCCAGCGTCTCACGGCCGGCCAGCCCGGCGGGCAGCAGGCGGTTGGCCCAGAAATAGACAGCTATCGCGATGGGCAGTCCGACCATGACCGCGAGATTGGCGCCATCAGCCAGACGCAGGCCGAAGGACGCCGCTCCCTCGCGCTTGCGCCGCTTGATGATCCAATAGACCTGTCCGGTGCCGATCATCGCGGTCCCCGCCAGCCCGCACAGGATCATCGCCAGCCGCAGCGGCGTGTCGGCGAAGCGCATCATGTGCAGGCCGTAGGCGCCGGCCCGCGTCGCCGCGGCACCGCCCGTTCCATTCCATACCTTCAGCACAGCGCCGGTCGTGCCGTTGAACAGGATGGCTTCCGGGGTGATCACCACCCGGTCGGAATCGGTGCGCTTGATGAGGATGGTGGCGGCGGCATCGCCGGGGTTGTCGACGACCACCCGTCCCGGCCGTCCGCCGTCCCAGCGCCGGATCGCCTCCGCCAGCAGCGGCTCGATGTCGGTGAGGGGCGCCTCCCGGTTTGAGGCGGGCGGCGGCACCGGTTCGGCATAGACCGCGGTGTTGAAGTCGGCCGGCCGGTCGCCGAACGCAGCCTGCAATCCCCAGGGCAGGTAGAGCAGCATCAGCGGCACCAGCCCAGTCACCGTGATCAGTGCGTGATAGGGCAGAACCAGGATGCCGAGCGCGTTGTGGACGTCCATCCACAGCCGCGTGCGCGACCGGCCGGGGCGGAAGGTGAAGAAATCCCAGAAGACCCGGCGGTGGATGACGAAGCCGGTGATCAGCGCCACCAGCAGCGCCACCCCGGCGATGCCGACCAGATAGCGCCCCGCCGGGCCGGGAATCCGCAGGTCGAAGTGGAAGTAGTAGAGGAAATCGCCGCCGAAGGTCGCCCGCGCCTGCACCGGCCGTCCGTCCGCCGGCTCCAGCGCCAGCCGTCGGAAGCCGGGCTGCACCCCCGGCCGGTTGTAGACATAGACCTGGGTCGCGGTCTCCCGCTGGTCGGGCAGCATGATCAGCCAGCGGCGCGCCTGCGGCGCTTCGCGCGACAGGGTGGCGATGGCGGTGGTTGCAGCATTGGGGCTGTCCGTGGCCTCGACCCGTTCGGGCTGCATCCAGCGGGTGATCTCGTGGCGGGCATAGGCGGTGGTTCCGGTCAGGAAGACACAGAACAGCAGCCAGCCGACCACCAGCCCGCCCCAATTGTGCAGCCATGTCATCGACAGGCGGAAGCTGCCGTTCACGACCCGATCCCCGTCATGCTTGTCAACAGTGAGACCGCCGCCCAGGCCGCGGCCGTCAGGCCGGCGGTCCAGGCCAGGGCGCGCAGGGCGCTGGCGGCGGCGAACACCATCACCACGGTCAGGACGCAGGGCAGCAACCCTGCCATGGTGGCGGTGAGCACCGCCTCCGACCGGTCCTGCACGGCCGGCAGCGCCAGGGCCAGCGCCGCCGCCGTCCCCGCCGCGAGGGCGTACCCGCCGACGACGGCGGTCACGGTCCGCAGCGCGATCTCGGCCTTCCGTTTCACCAGGAATACTTCAGCGAGCCGATGACGGTGCGGCGCAGGCCGTAATAGCAGTTGGTCGCCCGCGAGCAGGCCGAGACGAACTCCTTGTCGAACAGGTTGCTGGCGTTGACCGCCGCCTGCACGCCCTGCAGGTGCGGATGCAGATGGGACAGGTCGTAGCGCAGGGCGGCGTCCACCAGCGTGTGGGACGGCACCTTGAAGCTGTTGGCCGGATCGCCGTAGGTGAAGCCGACATAGCGAACGCCGATGCCGCCGCCCAGGCCGGCCAGCGGGCCGTCCTGCACCGTGTAGTCACCCCAGGCCGATGCCGAATGGGTTGGCACGGCGACCGGCCGCTTGCCGCGGTTGACGTCGTTGCTCTTGGTCACCTCGGCGTCGAGCCAGGTGTAGCTGGCGACCGCGTTCAGCCCCTCGGCCAGGCTGATGCGCGCCTCCGCCTCGATGCCGCGCGACCGGATCTCGCCGGTCTGGACGTTGAAGTTGGTGTGCTGGGGATCGGCGGTGGTGACGTTCTGCTGGGTGATGTGGAAGGCCGATACGGTGAGCAGGCTGTTCGAGCCGGGAGGCTGGTACTTCACCCCGGCCTCATACTGCTGGCCGGTGGTCGGTTCGAAGGGCCTGCCGAAGAAATCGCTGCCGGCGGTCGGCTCGAAGGACTCCGAGTAGCTGGCATAGGGGGCGAGACCGTTGTCGAACAGGTAGAGCGCGCCGACCCGGCCTGTGAAGGCATCGGACTGCTGGGCCGAGGTGCCCTGGTTCAGCCGGTTGCGCTGCCGGGTCTCGGCCCAATCCTGCCGCCCGCCCATCAGCAGAACCAGCCCGCCCCATTTGATCTGGTCCTGGGCGTAGACACCGGTCTGGGTGATGCGGGTGGCGATGCTCTGGTAGATCGGCGGATCGGCGATCGACAGGCCATAGACGGGGTTGAAGATGTCGAGGGTCGGTGCCGTGGCTAGCCCGCGCACCGTATCGCTCTTCAGACGCTGGTGGTCGACGCCGGCCAGCACGGTGTGGCGCAGCGGTCCGGTGTCGAAGGTCGCCTGGATCTGGTTGTCGATGGTCAGGTCGTCGGCGCGCTCGGTGAGCGAGAAGGCGCTGCGCCGCATGGTGCGCAGGTCGGCCTGGAGGCCGGCGGCATAGAGACCCTTGTAGCTGAGGTCGTTGTGCAGGTAGCGCGCATTCTGCCGCACCGTCCAATGCTCGTCGAACCGGTGTTCGAACCGGTAGCCGATGCTCATGGTCTTGCGGTCCCATTCGTTGAAATTGGGATCGCCCATGAAGAAGCTGGTCGGCAGCTTGCCGTTGGGGTTGTAAAGCAGGGTGCCCTGGGCCGGCAGGAAGTTCAGCGGCGAGCCGTCGAAATTGTCGCGCTGGTAGAGGCCGATGAGCGTCAGGCTGGTGTCGTCGGTCGGCTTCCAGGTCACCGACGGGGCGGCGGCCAGCCGGCGGCGCTCGGTGAAGTCGGTTTGCGTCTCGGTGTCCAGCCCGACGCCTGCGAAGCGGTAGGACAGCCGGCCGTCGCCGGTGACGTCGCCGCCGACATCCAGTGCCGCCTGCTTGCGGCCGTTGCTGCCGGTCTGCAGCAGGATTTCGTGCTTGGCGTCGGGGGAGGGCTGCTTGGTCACCATGTTGACCAGACCGCCGGGGCTGGCCTGTCCGAACAGAACGGAGGCCGGCCCCTTCAGCACCTCGACCCGTTCGAACAGGTAGGGATCGATGCCGGAGGTCAGATAGCCGCTGCCCTTCAGCCGCAGCCCGTCGAGATACTCGTTGAAGGACACGCCAGTGGTGCCGTCGCCGCCGAAGCCGCGCACCGAGATGCCGTCACCGCCGAAGGAGGAGGATTCGCCGTTGCGCCCCGTGGTGACGCCCGACGTGTAGTTCAGGGCGTCGGCAAGATTCTGCGCCGCCTGGGCATCCATCTGGTCGCGGGTGACGACGGCAACCGACTGCGGCGTTTCCAGGATTGGCGTGTCGGTCTTGGTCGCGGTGGCGCTCTGGCGGGCGACATAGCCCACCACCGGGCCGGTCGCCCGCTCGCGCGTGCCCTGCACCGTCACCGGATCGAGCACCACGCCGCCGGTCTGCGGCCGCGACAGCATGGCGCGGCCCGGACCGGTCATCTGGAAGGAGACGCCTGTGCCCGACAGCAGCCGGCGCAGCGCGTCGGCGGCGCTCATGGTGCCCGACACGCCGGGCGAGGTCACTCCGCGCGCCACTTCGGCCGGGAAGCCGACCTCCCAGCCGCTGGCCGCGCTGAAGGCGTTGAGTGCGGTCACCAACCCTTGAGGGGCGATGTCGAACCGCTGCCCCGCCATTTGCGCGCCCGAGGCTTGTCCATCGGCCTGGGCGACCTGCCCGCCGGACTTCGCCGACGCCGCCAGGGCACCGCCCCCCGCAGCAGTTCCCACGACAATCGTCGCCGAACACAGCAGCGCCGCCCGCAGCAGGGCCGCCCCCCGGCGCCCCCGTTCACTCGTTTCCATGCTCCCCCAACCCATCCTGGCTTTTCCTCATGATCGCGTCGTCTCGAACGGCCGGAGAGGCGCCGCAAGTTGCGACTGCGACGCATTCCGAATGCTATGCCGACCTGACGTTCGCGAGCTGGGAAAAGCGGAAAAATATTTTTGGCGGGTTCTTGGAATCGCCGCATGCACATGGATTGCGGCGGCAGAGGGCGGCAGGGGGCAGTGGCCGTGGAAAGGCCGCCCGGTCAGGAGCGCGGGCGCAGGATCAGAAGGGCGTCGGACACACGCAGCATCTCGGCCCGCACCAGTTCGGCCAGGGATGCCGCGGTCCTCACCGGATCGTCGAGCCGGTAATTGCCGGTGATCCGCCGGCTTGCCAGGCTGTCCGGAACAACGATCAGGCCCGGATGGTAGCGGTCCAGTTCGCCCAGCACCTCGCCCAGCGGGCGGTCCTCGAAGACCAGCCGACCATCGACCCAGCCGAGTGCGGCGGCCAGATCGGCGGGGTGCCCGGCGCCGATGGCCGTCGCGGTGACCGCCACCTCCTCTCCGGCGCGCAGGCGTACGGCGGGGCTGCCGGGCCGTGCGACATCGACCGTGCCGTGGCGCACCGTCACCGTCACCCGGTCATCCAGATAGCGGACTGCGAAGGCGGTGCCGACCACGGTGACGACGGCGGGGCCGGCCGTGATCCGGAAGGGGCGGGTGGGATCGGGCGTCACCTCGAAGAATGCGGCGCCACGCAGCAACCGGGTGGACCGCTCGGTCTCATCGACATCAGCGGCGAGCGCCGTGCCGGTGTCCATCAGCACCCGCGAGCCATCGGCCAGCACCACGCGCTCCTGCATGCCGGTGGCGGTGCGGTGGTCGGCTTGCAGGCGCAAGGGTAGGTCGGCGGCCCATCCCAGCACGACCGCAAACAGCGCGACCGCCCCCCACGCCGCCGCCCGTTTCGCCAGTCGGCCCATCGTCCGGCGCCGCGCCGGCTGGCGGGACCACGATCGATTGCCCGATCGGGACCGCCGGGGCTGCGGCACCGGGGCGGGCATGGCCGCGTCGGCCGGCGGTCCGGAAGCCGGGCCGGCACTGGGCATGACATCCGGCGGTGCGATCGACGCCAGCGCCTCGGTGAGGAGGGGAGAGGCCCACATGCCCTGCGTCAGATCCCAGGCACGGGCATTGCGGGGATCGGCGGCGCACCAGTCGGAGCAGGCTTGGCGACACACTTCGTCCGCGTCATCTGCCTGCAGGCGGATGAACCAGTCGAGCGCCTGCTCCAGCGGCAGGGAGGAATCTGTGTCGTCAGGCATGGAACCCGCGTGTGGTGCCGTCACGGTCTTTCACCTAATAAGACGTTCGGGCGAGGAGAAATCCGTAATCCTTCGCGGTCGAGCCGGGCGAACATCTCCAGGCAGGCCAGCAGGGCGGTCTTCAGATCCTTCTGCACCGTGCTGACCGATACGTCGAGCCGTTCGGCGATCTCCGCATGGGACAGCCCCTCCATCCGGTTCAGCAGCAGGATGCTGCGCTGCCGCTCGCTCAAGGCCGCCAGTGCGGTTTCCATGCGGGCCAGGCGCTGGCGGTCGCCGGCCTCGATTTCCGGAGAGGGCGAGGGAGCGGCGACCTCCGCCATTCCCTCGTCGGTGACGTCCTGCACCACCACCGCTGCGTGCCGGCGCTCCCGCCGCAGATGGTCGAAGGCCAAGTTGCGCGCGGTCTGGAACAGGAAGGGAATGGGATGCTCGACCGGCCGCTCGCGTTCCGCCGCCCTAACCTTGAGATAGGCCTCATGCGCCAGATCCTCCGCAGTGGCCGCGCTGCCGACCATGCGGACCAGCAGGCGCACGAGCGCTCCCCGGTGCCCCATGAAAACGGCATCCAGGGTCGGCTTGGCGGTGTCAACCATGCGCCACCGCACAGGCAAGCGGTGCATTCATGCGATGCTGTTCGGGCATGGCCTAGCCCCAATCCTCCACAAGCAGTGCGGCGTGGCCGCGCCATGACCGGTGCATGACGGCGTAACTGTAGTTAGATTGCGAATTATTCGCAACGACATGTATCAAGGGGAGATGCCCTGAGGATGTTCATCCAGATCATCCTCAATGTCCTCCCTTTGCCGCCGCTTGCCGAACTCTGGGCGCGGACCGCCGTGGAGTCGATCATCACCTGGGCCGGCGCGGTCCACCCGCCGCTGCAACGCATCGAGGAGGCCCTCCCACACGCCCTTGGCCGCCCAGCGGACGAAGTGGTTGGGATGACGGCACAACCTGCACGGTCAGCCAATGCTTGTAATTGTCGTCTCGCCCCGTGCCGCGCCCTTCCTTGTGGAAGAGGGCGATCCTGTCCTCGTCGAACGCGTAATGGCGGCGAGCCATGGCACCTCCGGGGTACGGCTGCCTCTTTCGATGGCGCGCCGATCCCCAGACGGTGCAAGGTCATTCAGGATGACACTTTGTTCTCAAGTGTGATGGTTTGTTCTTCAGTATGAGACTCTATTATTCGCAAGCAATACGATATTCAGTGATTTTTATTTCACTCGACAGTCACTGACTTTGCCAAGTTCCGCGGCTGATCGACGTCCGTCCCCTTCAGCACTGCCGTGTGATAGGCAAGAAGCTGCACCGGAATGGCGTACAGCAGCGGTGCGACGAGCGGGTCGCAGGCCGGGAGCTCCACCGACCAGCGGACCTTGTCCTTCAACTTGTCGATGCCCTTCCTGTCGGCCAGCAGCAGCACCTTGCCGGAGCGGGCGCAGACCTCCTGCACGTTCGACACCACCTTCTCGAACAGGGCATCGGACGGCACCAGGACGATCACCGGGACATTGTCGTCGATCAGGGCGATGGGGCCGTGCTTCAGTTCGCCGGCGGCGTAACCTTCCGCGTGGATGTAGCTGATCTCCTTCAGCTTCAACGCCCCTTCCAGCGCCAGCGGATACATGGCGCCGCGGCCGAGATACAGCACGTCGCGGGCCTCCGAAACCTCCTGCGCCAGCTCCTTCAGCCGCTCGTCATGGGCCAGAACGTCGGCGGCGCGGGCCGGCACCTCGCGCAGCGCGTGGGCGATCTGCTGCATCCGCTCCTGGTCGATGGCGCCGCGGGCGCGGCCGACGGTGACGGCAAGGCAGGCCAGCGTGGTCAGCTGGGTGGTGAAGGCCTTGGTCGAGGCGACGCCGATCTCCGGACCCGCCATGGTGTAGAGCACCGCGTCGGATTCCCGCGCAATGGTGCTTTCCGGCGCGTTGACGATCGACAGGATCTTCTGGCCCTGGCGCTTGCAGTAGCGCAGTGCCTCCAGCGTATCCAGCGTCTCGCCCGACTGCGAGATGAACAGCGCGATGCCGCCCGGCGGCAGCGGGGCCTCGCGATACCGGAACTCCGAGGCGATGTCGACCTCGACAGGGATGCGGGCCAGCGTCTCGAACCAGTATTTGGCGACGAAGCCGGCGTAATAGGCGGTGCCGCAGGCGACGATGGTCAGCTTGCTGGCGCCAGCCAGATCGAAGGGGAAGTCCGGCAGGGTAAAACTGCCGGTTTCCGGGTTGATGTAGGCGTTCAGCGTGTCGCCGATGACCTGGGGCTGCTCGTAGATTTCCTTGAGCATGTAATGGCGGTAGCCGTCCTTGCCGATCAGGGCGCCGGACACCGCCGTGGTCTTCACCGGACGCTCCACCACCGCATCGCTGGCGTCATGGACGATGGCGGCGGTGCGGCTGACCTCGACCCAGTCGCCGTCCTCCAGATAACAGATGCGGTTGGTCAGCGGCGCCAGCGCGAAGGCGTCGGAGGCCAGATACATCTCGCCATCGCCATAGCCGACGGCCAGCGGCGTGCCGTGGCGGGCGCCGATCATCAGCTCATGCTCGCCGGCGAAGATCAGCACCAGGGCGAAGGCGCCGGTGAAGCGCTTGAAGGCGGCGGCCGACGCCTGGACCGGCGTCATGCCCTGCTGGTCCAGGTAATAGGTGACGAGGTGGACGATCACCTCGGTGTCGGTGGCGCTTTCGAAGACATAGCCGTGGCCGGTCAGCTCGTCCTTCAGCTCCTGGTAATTCTCGATGATGCCGTTGTGGACGACGGCGACGCGCTTGGTCGCGTGCGGGTGGGCGTTGTTCTCGGTCGGGCCGCCATGGGTGGCCCAGCGGGTGTGGCCGATGCCGACGGTGCCGGACAGCGGCTGGTCGCGCAGCTTCATGTCCAGGTTGAGCAGCTTGCCCTCGGCGCGGCGGCGCTCGATATGGCCGTTCACCAGGGTGGCGACACCCGCGCTGTCATAGCCGCGGTATTCGAGCCGGCGCAGGCCTTCCACCAGCCGGGGGGACGCGTCGTGGATGCCGTTGATGCCGATGATGCCGCACATGGACCTGATGCTCCTGAAAAGATACCGACCGGAGAGAAGACCCGAACCGACCTTACGCCTTTTTCGCTTTCTCGTTTTGCTTCCGTTCGCGGAAACGCTGCGCCCAGCCTGCGTACGCCTTCTGGCTGCCGCGGGCAACCACCAGGGCGTCGGCCTCCACAGCCATCGTCACAACGCTGCCGGCACCGACGATGGCGCCGTCGCCGATGACCACCGGGGCGACCAGCGCGCTGTTCGAGCCGATGAAGGCCCCGGCGCCGATCTCCGTGCGGAACTTTCCGAAGCCGTCGTAATTGCAGGTGATGGTTCCGGCGCCGATGTTGGCCTTGGCGCCGACGCGGGCGTCGCCGATGTAGGTCAGATGGTTGGCCTTGGCGCCGGCCTCGATCACCGCGTTCTTCACCTCGACGAAGTTGCCGATATGGGCATCCGGGCCGATCTCCGCCCCTGGACGCAGCCGGGCGAAGGGGCCGATGACGGCGCCGCTGTCGATGCGCACGCCTTCGAGATGGCAGTAGGGCTTGATCTCCACCCGGTCGCCGACCGTCACCCCGGCACCGAAGAAGCAGCCTGGGCCGACGACAACGTCGCGGCCGAGCCTGGTATCGACGCTGAGGAAGGTGCTGTCGGGGTCGATCAGGGTGGCGCCATTGTCCATCGCCGCCTTGCGCAGGCGGCGCTGCAGCAGCTTTTCCACCTCCGCCAGCTCGGCGCGGGAGTTGACGCCGACCACCTCGGCCGGGGCGGCCTCCACCACGGCGCAGGCCATGCCGGCGCGGCGCGCGATCTGGACGACGTCGGTCAGGTAATATTCGGACTTGGCGTTGTCGTTGCCGACGCTGCCGATCAGGTCGACCATGCGGGCCCCGTCGAACGCCATCAGGCCGGCGTTGCACAGGCCGACCGCGCGCTCCTGTTCGCTGGCGTCGAGATACTCGACGATCTTCTCCAGCCCGCCGCGGGCGTTCAGGATCAGGCGGCCATAGGCGCCGGGATCGTCGGGCCGCATGCCCAGCACCACCACCGCCGGGTCGGCCGCCTGCCGGCGCGCCTGCACCAGGGCGCGCAGCGTGTCGGGCGTGACCAGCGGCGTGTCGCCGTACAGCACGATGACGTCGCCGGTGAAGCCCTCCAGCAGGCCGAAGGCGGCGCGCACGGCGTCGGCGGTGCCGCGCTGCTCATGCTGGACCGCGGTGGGGTAGGGGGCGACGGCGGCGGCGACGCTGTCCATGCCGGGGCCGACCACCACCACGACATGATCGGGGTCGAGTGTCTTCACTGCGGCCAGCACATGCCCGACCATCGGCCGGCCGGCCACCCGGTGCAGAACCTTGGGCAGATCGGATTTCATGCGCGTGCCCTTGCCGGCGGCGAGGATCACGCAGGCGAGCGGACGATGGGCCATGGTGATGTTCCTGGTCGGACCTTGGTGTGGACGGGAAGGGGTTGAGTGAAACCCGAATGCCGAAAGCGCCGTACTTGAGCGGGGAAAGGTTAAGACATCACTGATCCTGTGGGCGACGCTTCTTCCGGAGTGCGCACGGCACCATCGGCAATTCCGAGAGTGGTGTGCCACAGCACGCAAAGGAAGCCCAAGTCAACTTTTGTTTCAATCTGCAATAAACGAATGTTTCCAACGGGTTACCTGCCCAATTTTCCTACGTTTTCCGTCGGTAATTTTCCAGCTTCGCGATGGCGGCGTTCGCCCTTTGTCGCTGGTCCGCCTGACGTGTGTAAATTTCGAGGTTTTTCAGCGACATATGCCCGGTTATGGCCGCGATCTCCAGAGCCGAACAGCCGGCCTCCGCCAGCAGCGAGGCAGAGGCTTTCCGCAGTCCATGGAACACGTAACCCTTCAGCTCCGGATGAGCTTTGATTGCCAGACGTACGGCATTGGAAAATCCTATTCTGTTCCAGGGCTGTTCGGAAGCGGGGTTAACCAGTATTGTCACGGAGGTAGCGTTTCTCTTCCACTCCGTCAACTCAACCTTTAGGTCCGCGTGGCACGGTACCCACAGCCGGGTACCGGTCTTTTTCTGGGTAACCTGGATCGCGGAGCCGTCATAGTCATCCCACCGCATCTTGATGAGGTCGGATGATCTCTGGCCGGTGTAGAGCGCCAGCACCACGGCGCGGCGCATAGGCTCCTTGAAGTGGGTGAGGGCGAAATCGACCGCCCGGTCCGGCCACCGCTCCCATTCGCCGAGCTGCAGCCGCTCGACGCCGGCGGCCGGGTTCGCCAGCACATACTCCCGGTCGACAGCGAACTTCAGCAGGATCGACCACATGCTGATGATGCTGTTCGCCAGCCCCGGCCGGTCCGCGTAGCTGTCACGCATGCCGAGGATGTGCCGCCGCCGGACATCGCTGATCGGCACATGCAGCACCTCCTCGAACTTGCCGAGGACGCCCAGATAGTCCTTCTTCGTCGAAGGAGCGAGCTTGGTGTATTCGGGCGACCGCCGGTATTCCTCGACGATGGCGCCCACGGTTCTTGGTTCGTAACGGCGCTCTGGATAGCGGTATTCTCTCACTTCACCGCTTGCCAGGCGCCGCCTTACGATTTTCTCGCGCGGCATGACTTGCCCTTTCGAATGCCTGATCGGGATCGGCGAAACGCCGACCGCGGGGAGTGTATACCCGGTCGAATGTCTCTCTCAGGGTGCGGATCGCCTGTTCCAGATCGGCCACCCGGCGGCGGAGAAAGGCCAGTTCGCGTTCCTGGGCGTTCACCGGTCCGCCTCCCGCTTTTGCCGCTCCCTGCGGCCAGTCCGTTGAAAGGGCATGTCAGGAATCGCGACGAAGGATGCAGGCCGCGACCGCGTCGCGGTGCCTGCCATGGGTGACGTCCATCAGGGCCCAGGTTCCGGACCTGCTGGCGAGCTGGTCCGCGAGGCTGCTGAAATCGAGTGCCCCCAGCAGTGCCAGCAGGACCGCCCGCTCGCCGGAGGACAGGACGCCGAACAGCTGCTCTGCCCCCCGCCACACACCGCCGTCGGTCCGACTGTTGTGGGCGATCGCCGCCGCGGTGAGCATCGCCCAGCACGAGCAGCCGGCAATGAGGTCTGCCGGCAGTCCGAGGCGGCGGACCAGATCGCCGCCCGGTCCCGCGAGGAAATCCGACAGAGTCATGTTCATGGCAGTTCCTCCCGCGCCAGTTCGGCGCAGTCGCGGTGGTAGCGCGCGGCGGACAGCAGACGCTGACGACGGAAGGGAAGGCTGGTGTTCCCCGCCTCCCGCTCGGCCCGGCCGGCTTCTTCCAGATGCCACTGGACGAGGCCGGCCACGGCGGCGGTCTGTTGCCCTGCGCAGGTCATTTCAGTTCTGCAGCGGGCTGACCACGAAGCCGCGCCCGTATGGCCGTCGCGCCTCGCCCAGGAACTCCAGCACCGCCGCCGGCGCCGTGTAGGTTTGCAGGAACAGCCGCACCATCGCCGTAAGCGGCAGATCGGCGGAGTGGAACCGCTCATGCACCGCGCTGATCAGAACGTCGCGGTTCGCGTAGCCCTCCAACTCGGCAATGTGATCGAGCAACAGCCAGGACGTCACGTCCAGCCGCATGGACGTCCGGTGCGAGGTCCGGCGGTTGGCGATCACCACGTTGTAGGTGACCAGCGGCGTCGCGCCGTCCTTGGGCAGTGCCGGCGCCATGTGGCGCAGCGTCCGCTCCATCTTTTCGGACAGATCGCCGAAGCTTCGATCCATCGGCACGTTCTGCGGCCCGTCCCTGCGTTGCAGCGGGGCTTTGATCGCTCCCTTCATCGGTCGCTCTCCACAACACCTGCATCCAAGGGTGCTGGCGTTCACGCCATACCCTGTATTAGGATGGGCGGTATACCGTGATTTCGTCAATGGCAAAAATCACGGTAAAGCGATCATTCTGGAGCCTCGCCTGTGTGCCGCTCGGTGGGGTTCGCATTCGCCGCCGGCCGCAATCGCGCAACCTTCGGAAATGGTTCGAGAAAGGATGTGCCTTTTTCTTTTGCTTGGCCTGGGCGGTGCCATAGGATGCCGGCGCCTCGCGCCTTCCCATCCAGGTAGGCGGAGGCAGGGAGACGCCATCTCCCCACCCACGCGGCTGCCAACCGCATCGATGAGCCGTGCTGAGCCAGGGCGCACACCCGTGCCCAGCCGCACACCTGTCCGCCTGCCGGGGCCGGCCCCGGTAGAGTGTTGATTTATGGGGGTTGGCGGTGCCGAACACACCGAAGAACGAAACGACCGAAGACGTATTGCATCGCAAGGCGCGCGAGGACCGCGCGGTCGAGTTGGTGACGCAGCTGTGTCGCCGCGAAGGCGCGGACAAGATCCTGCCCTTGATCGACCGCTGGATGAGAATGCGCCGGAGCCGAGCGGCTAGGTGCGCCGCTCAAGAACCCGGATCAGGGCATCGAAATCCTCGGTAGACCATGAGCGGAAGGTCCGGCGAGTCTTCACCTGCATTTCCCAATCGGGGTCGCCGTAGGCCAGCAGCTCGGCCAGCGACATGCCGGCGCCGTCCGCAAGCTTGGTCAAGGTGTCGATGGTGCTGTTCGCGCCATTGAATGCGTCCAGAACCGTTGTGGCTGGCAGCTTCGATAATCCAGCCCAATGGTTCTTGGACCGCAAACGCTCTTTATGCGTCAGCAGAACACGATTGAGTGCTGCGGCGATGTCGGTCTTAGGCGCAGTTTCCATGTCGGCATTATGCGGACCTCGTGCAAAAGCGCGAGAACGCCGTACCGATGACTCTATCTCGTGCAACACCGACGCACCCCCTTGACATTCACGGTATAGCGTTGAATTCTGACGGGCATGAAGCACGTCATGCACATCGATGCCTCGATTCATCGGATATGCGCCTTCGCCCGACATCAGGGGTGGACCGCGCAGTCATTCGGCCGAGCCGCCGCCGTGCCGCCCAGCACCGCGCGTGACGTGCTTCGCCAGGAAGGCAACCCCACCGCCACGACCCTGCGGGCCATGGAGGCGGTGATTCCCCCCGACTTCATGACCGATCCCATCGCACTGGCCGCCAGCGACCTCTGCGCGCCCATCCTGGGAAAGCCGCGCAGGAAGAGGCGGAAATGAACAGGGAGACTCGGCAAGGCGCCACACTCTCGGTTGTTTCGGCGGGAAGCATCGCTCGCACTGAGCGACTGCGCAACCCCGAAGCTCCGGCTTGGCCGCGACACTGTCCCATCGCCGAATCAGGCGCCGGCCGCCCGGCCCGGTCAATCGGGAGCGTCCCGAGTCCGGTCCACCGCGGCGCCCGTCGCCACAGCCACCGATCCGCCCGGTTCCTTGTCCGTACCGGCGGAACGGCTGTGGCCGGAGTCGCCAGCCGACTCCGGCCGCTTTCCCTGCCTGGGGTCTGCCATGGCCCCCGCTGATCTGGCCCGCACCGACGCGCAGCGCGCCACCGACCGCCTGCATGCCTTGCGGCCGGCATCCCCGCATCGGGGATCCGCATGATCGGGCGTTGCCCGAAAGCCAGCTCATCTTCGGATCCCAGATCTATCCAGAAAACCAACGGCTTCCACCCTGAGGCCCGCCCATTGACCCGCCATCGCGCCGGTTGCGCCATGGCGCGCGGCCCGCCGTGCGCCCGCTCGACGGTCGCCAGTCAGCCGCCCCCATCGACTTTGAAGACCGCGCCGCTTTCGGCCGCCAGACGGCCGGAAGCGATGCGCGTCTTCACCCCCCGACGCCGCGCGCCCCCGCGCCGGTGAACCCTGGAGCTTTGCCCGATGGCATCGCCACGCGCGCCACCCTGACCGGCGCCGGCTTCTCCCCGTAAGCCCCCGTCATCCGGTGCCCAGCGTCCGCCCTTGCCGGTGGCCGCGCCGCACCCGTCCTGTCCCCACCGTTGCGCGCCCGCGCGGCGGTGAACGCCGGAGCCTTGCCTTGTATCCGCGCGCCCCGCCCTGAGACGGGACGGCCCCGCCGAGGCCGCCCCGCTAGGACCGCAATCATCGCCCATGCCCGATGCCCCTGCCGTGCCCACGGCGGGAACGCGGCGATCTGCGTCCAGAGGCTAACAGAAATCAGGATTAAAATCCGCTGTTCCTTGCAGCCACGGACTCGTGCGCCCACAGGGAACCGCATTGCCGCCGGCCGGCCACCGCGCCGCCGGGGAGGTGCCCCCATGTCCTCGCCATCCGCCTCGACCACCCCCGCAACCCCCGCCGCCAAGCCGCAAGCCGCCTTCCGCGAGACCGTCGGCCGCTTCCGCTGCGCCGTCCTGGCCTGCCCGGCGCTGAAGCCGCGCGACAAGCTGGTCGCCCTGGTGATGCTGGAGCGCGTCAACCGCCAGATGTTCGAGGCGCTGGGCCTGCTGCTGACCTGGACCGGGGTGGAGGCGGTGGCGCGGCTCTGCGCCCTGTCCACCCGCGATGTGGAGCGGGCGCGCAGCGCGCTGCTGGCCGCCGGCGTCATCGTCCGCGACCGCGCCGGCGGCCGGGGCCAGCCCACCCGCATGCGCCTGTGCCTGGACTGGCTGGAGCGCGAGGATGGCACGGCCGGCGACGCCCCCGATCCGTCCGACGATCCATCGCCCGACAGCGGTGTCGCCGACACGGGAGTCGGCCAAAGCGCCCAACGCCCGCCAACCGCCCCCGGATCGCCCGCCGGAACCGGCCTTCATCGCCCGACACCGGTGTCGGCCAAACCCTGTGATAAAACCCGTGAACCCCCGCGCGCGAGCCCACACGCGAGCGCCGGCACCAGCCCGCCGCCATCAGCCGCCGCCATCGAGCGCGATGGCCACGCCCGAATCGCCCGCCGGATCGGCGCCGTCCAGCATGCGACGTGGTTCCGGGGATGCAGGCTTGGGCTATCCGGGGACCGCAGGCTGACCGTCACCGCGCCGAATCGCTGCGTCGCCGACCGGATTCGGGCGGCTTACGAACTGGAGCTGCTGCGGCTGTTCCATGTCGAGGCGGTGGACATCACTGTCGCCGTTCCGCCAGTCGCCGCCGATTCGGCCTTCCCGCTGATCGAGGGGAGGGCCTGAGCCATGCCCGTCCAGCCCGGCACCCTGTCACGCCGCCGGCCCGACCGGCAGTTCCGCCTGGATCTGGGCGATCCGCCCCGCACCGCGCGCCACCGGCCGGTGCAGCCCCAGCGCGAGGCCGACGCCCTCTATCGCGCCGTCCAGGCCCTGCGCGCCGCCGGCCATCGGGTCTATCGCTGCGGCGCGCTGCACCGGGTGGACGAGCGCCTGTTGACCACGGCGGACCTGATCCGGCTGCGCCACGCCGATCCGCGTTGCCGACAGCCCGAGGGGGAGCGGTGATGGGCGCGCTGGGGCTGGTCCTCGCCTTGCTCGGCGCCGCCATGCTGGGCGGCTTCGGGTGGGAGCTGGGGCGCTGCGCTGCCCGCTGGCTGCTGGGGCGGCGGGCGGACGTGACGATCCTGCTGCCGGGCCTGCGCCGGGAGCGGCCGCGATCCGATGCGGAATGACGCCGCCGGCCCGGTCGGGCGGCGCGGGGGGCGATGCTGCGCTGGATTTCCTCGCCATGGTCGGCGGCGGTGACGGACAGGTCATGCGCCATCTGAAGGTTCAGCCAGAATTCCGGCGTGGTGCCGAAATAGCGCGCCAGCCGCAAGGCGGTGTCGGCGGTGATGCCACGCCGTTCGTTGACGATTTCCCCGATGCGGGTCGCCGGCACGCGCAGAGCCAGGGCCAGAGCATGGGCCGAGAGATCGAGCGGGACGAGGAACTCTTCGCGTAGAACCTCGCCGGGGTGGGTCTTGATCCGCATGGCGCCCTCCTTGGCGTCGGCCGGTCAGTGGTAATCGACGATTTCGACCTCGTGCGCGCCGCCATCGCGCCAGACGAAGACGATGCGCCATTGGTCGTTGATCCGAATGCTGTGGGACAGATAGAAACACCGGGCTTTGAGCACGCTTCTGGAGCGTTTGGCCGAGATCGCGCGTAAGGCTGTGGAGGAGCAGCTGGGACATCAAGAATGGGGGCGGCGGTTGACAAAACAGGGCGATTTTCGCTATTGGTTGCCTACGTCGTGTAGCACACCGTAGGGGATCGGCATGCGTATCGCTAAAGCGAAAGCCTTTTTAGAAAACCAGTTACCGGAAAAGTATCGATCAATGCTGCCGCAAGCAGTTGAGAATGCCTACGCCGCGGTAGAGGCCTTGGCTAAGGATGAGGCGATCCTGAAGGTTGAAAGTGCCCGCATAAATAGAGGTCACGTGAGGGCTTGGGCAGTTGACCTAGCTGTTGAGAGATTAGTGAAAAGCGGAAAGTGGCCGTTTGATTGCGACTGGGCCGAATATGGGCGCCCAACTGGTAAGTGGCTGCGTATTAAGCTCGAAGCCTCTACAATGAGCGTTAGTCAGGTGCAAAACAAACGTCAGATACCTCGCAGAGCATTATTTCGTACAAACAATATACTCAATAATATGCCTTTTCTTGATCTAGATGGATTCAAGGAAGAACAAGAGATACGCGGTCTTCCGCATTTTTTAATGTCTCATGGCTACCAAGGGCCTCATTTTGTTCATGTCGGACTCCCTTATCCAATAGGGGCAAATGCGAAAGGTTACATTTACCAGACGCCAAACTTGATGAAGAAGGTGAGGGTTGTGGAAAGCGACCTTCCGCCTGTTGAGGGACAAGATGCAGAAGCGGTTGTTGAGCTTCTCGAAGAGCTAAAAAAGTGGTGGCATGACAATGGCAAGCAATAACGTCGTTGACCTTTGGTCCAGGGTAGGAGGAGACGGAAAGTTTCGGAAGGTTATTCCGGAGCGCATCAGAGAGGCTCGGAGGGCTGTTGGGATTAATCAGAGAGAGTTTGCTGATATTCTTGGCGTGACGCCACAGAGCGTTTCGCAGTGGGAGCAGGGTGCAAAAAGCCCTGATGGAGCAAATCTGTTCCAGATCGCCAACATACTCAAGCAGCCAGTGTCATATTTCACTACTGATCGCCCGACGGTCTTTGGAGGAAGTAGCGTAGCCTTCTACCGCGCGTTTGGCGCTAAAACAAAAAAGAGAAATGAGCAATGTGATTCTTGGAAAGAATGGTTGGTTCAGGCTACGGCATTTCTTTGCAATGCTGTAAAGCTTCCAGATCCAATTGTTCTGGATTGGGGGCCATCTTCCGGCAATGGGGCTTATCGCTCCGAGGAAATTGAAGCAGCAGCAAGAGAATGCCGGCGAGCATGGGGGCTGGGCGATGGCCCAATTGCTAATGTTGTCGCTCTCATGGAAAGTAAAGGAATTATTTTTGCCCGATCTCATTTTGGTGCCGAAGATGTAAATGCATTTTCGTATTGGAATGGCGCGAGGCCTTTCGTATTTCTCAGTGCCGAAAGTGGATCGTGTGCGCGCCAGAGATTTGATGCTGCACATGAACTTGGTCACTTGGTTCTTCATAGGGGTGTGTCTACGGATGAGCTAGAGGACGCCCGCACTCTTAAGCGTATTGAAGCGGAGGCTAATAGATTTGCAGGTGCATTTTTGTTGCCTGAAGAGACATACCCTCATGAAGTGTTTACAACACGCCTGGAGGGGTTTGTAGAACTTAAAAGGCGCTGGAAGGTTTCAGTGCAGGCGCAGATATATAGGTGTCATGATTTGTCAATTTTCACAGATGATCAAGTATTGAACCTAAGAAAGTCAATCAGTAAGAATAGATGGCTCAAAAAAGAGCCTCTTGATGATTTGATGCAATTGGAAAATCCTACCCTGCTTAAGAAGGCTGTTGAGCTTGTTACTTCTTCTGGGGCTATGTCTGCAGAGGATATCCTGAATAACATAAGGCTGAGTAAGGAGTGTATCGCTTCGATATATGGCATCCCTACATCTATTTTTGGCAACCATGACGAAGGTGAAGCTGCCACATTGAAGTAAAATCTAGGAGTGACGCTAAGCGTAAAAGTTCATGTTGCTGGGTCATCGACACGCTGCCTCAAATACGTGGCCAGCCGGGCTGGACCAGCTTCTGGGGCAATCCGCCCAACAGCACTGCGTGCGAGTCCCGGCCATCGTCACCGTCTGCGCCCATCTTACTGCCGTCATCGCAGCGAGGGCCTGAGCCATGCCCGTGGCCCGGCACCCTGTCACGCCGCCGGTCGGACCGGCAGTTTCGCCTGGCTCTGGGCGATCCGCCCAGCCCCGCGCGGCGCCGCCATGTTGGGCGGCTTCGGGTGAGAGCGTGAGCGCTGCGCCGCCCGCTGGCTGCTGGGGCGGACGTGACGATCATGCTGCCAGGCCTGCGCCGGGAGCCGCCTCAATGCGATACGGAGTGAAGCGGCTCAACCAGCGGTTCCCCTGATCCGCTCGACAATATACCATCAAGCAGAAAATGTACTTTCTATGCTATCACTGCAAAAGGAAAATTGACTTCTGTTCTTGGCATCTCAATTTGTGGGTTTTGCAAATAATCACTCTCAGAAGATACTATTCCGCTTGCTATGCGATGCGCTTCGGAGACAGTAAAAATTTTATATTTTGTTCTGGTATCTTTTGTAGATGCTCTCCACCATTTATCGGCAGAATCAAGAAGGGCGCTCGAATAGTTTCCGCCTCTATCCGATTTTTCGCTTGAAAGCTCATCAATCGCGCAGGCATTAAGAATAAACTGTGCTGAAGGGCATTTTTCTATCTGCTGATCATACCAATATCGGCATTCTTCAGCATTAAGATGCGGAGGCTCGGATTTCAATGCTCTCTCATAAGCCTCCACCACTGTCCTATACGTTAACTCTCGGCAACAATCATATATTATCACTCTTCTTTTTGCGCCGGTTCTAAGTTCCTTTCCATCCATCTCATCATTGCTATTAATCTGAATAAAAGTCGAATCATCTTCTGAAGAGTGATAGCCATGTCCGCAGAACACTGTCATCGAGTAGTCTGAAGATTTTAATGTGTCCAATGAAGACCTAACTTGATTGCCGGACGGATTCCTCAGGGTTATTATTTCGTCTTTACGCCAAAATCCACCAAGAGGTGAGGTAAGATATTCTTTGTAGTTAGCGATATCTGCTTCAACGCCGGGCAGATATCCTTTGGCGCCTTTTTCGCAGGGAGCGCCGATAATCAAAGCTGATCTTTTCATGTTATTTCCTCGGCCTTGTTTGGATGGGTTTTGACTTGGGTTGTTTTTTGTGCAGGTTCCTCGAACTTGGATATAATCGACCCGACTAAACGCTCTCCAGTACCTCCCGCAAAAGCAGCAATTAGTATAATTAAGTTAAATGACTCGTGTTTCGCAAAAGGAGCAAAAATCATCTCAGATTTTACGGCAAGAGATACTATACAGCCTGAGATAAGGCCGGCCAAAATCCTTGAGAACGCCTCTAGCTCATGAAGTTTCTCCCCAGCAGCACAATCAAAGTGGAGATTTCCACTTCTACCAATAACAGAAAGCAGTGCGCCAGTCGCACCAAAGGCGCACGCGACGAATAGAAGCGCAAATCCATTTCCAAATGTATCATTGATAAAGTCGCGAATTAGCCAAATCATGACCGCAAAAATATCAATAATAAAAACGTATTTAAGGCAGTATGATAAATACCAAAGGCGCGATATTTCTTCGCTTCTTAACTTTATGTATTTGTCTGCCGCTTCTAACATTGCTCTTGCGCCATCATATTGACCGCCAAGGCTTCGCGCGATGCCCTCTCCTATTAACCTTTTGTAATGCAATATTTTTTTATTATCGATGCCAGTACATGGAAATGTTTCTAGAAGTGCAGCGTCGTTCAGTATTTTTGCTTGAATTTCTTTGTCAGATGGGAAAATTTCGTCGTACTCTGGGCTTGTTTCCCAGTCTATATTCTCATCCTCATCGATAACTACAATATAATCTTTCGTTGATATAATTAGATGCTTTCTCTTTACATGAGCCCATTTTTCCTCGTAATCACCTCGACTAGGCTTATTATCTTCTTCAACGGTCAATGTAACTTCTCCCCCGCGTCAACGTAGAATAACTGATTTCAGCGTATCCATAAATTGATGCAATAAGCCGCAGGTAACTATCATAGTGCGTATTGTCGGGAGGATAAATCCCTTTTGTAAGGTGTTGACGCCGCACCCTAAACGGAGCGACCCTTCCCCTCGGAGCCTCGAAACCTCCTCAATGGCGGCCGGCCGCCCGCGCGTTTTTCGCGATGCGGCCCTTTTCATGCCCGGACTCTGTCCGTAGCATGCCCCTTCGCCGGGGGTCGGATAATACAACACCCGCAAGGGGAATAGTCCGGCCTGACCATTGCAGGTTTCGAGCCCCCGGCACCAGGGCTGTCGTCGAAAGCGGCCCTCTTGCCGGCAATGCCGCAATGGAGGGCTTCGCCATGGATACCATGGGCGACAACGGGCAAGCCTTGCCCGCGTTATCACTGGCTGACATAGACACCACCGTAAACGGCGAGCCGCGCGTTCTCGACCTCCGCCTTGCGGAGGTTCTGGGCTTCTCCCAAGTCCGCGACATTCGCAAGCTGATCGAGCGCCACCGCGAGGTGCTGGAACGGCTCGGAGAGGTTTGCGCCACCGTGGCGCAAACCTCCCGGAAGGGCGGGCGCCCTGCCACCGAGTTCTGGCTGACGAAGAAGCAGGCCGTCTATCTCTGCACCAAGGCCGAGACCGAACGCGCCATCACCGTCACCATCCAGATCGTCGAGTTGTTCGACGCCGTGACCGGCGGGGCCGCGCATCCCGCCCTGGCGCCGGTCCTCACCCGCGCCGACCTCGACGCCATCGACCGCCGCGCCCGCCGGATCGGGCAGGAGGAGGAGCAACGGGCGCGCTCCGCCCTGACCGACCGGGCGCTCGACCGTCTGCGCCGGGGCGAGCGGATCGACATCGCCTCGCTGTCCGCCGCCCGGCCGGAGGAGCCGGCCGCTCTGCCCCCGCCGCCCGCCCGGACGCGCGAGGAGAGCATGGACCTCGCCCTTGCCCATTTGCGCGCCCTGCCGCCCGAACTGCGGCAGGAGGGCNTACGCTGCAAAGGGCGGTCTTTACCCAAACAGATTGTGATCATTGACCGGGCGTGGGAACGGGCCGGCGTCGCAGTCGCCCAGACCCTGCTGGTGATCGACACCCCGACCGCGGTGGAGAACTTCCCCCAGGCGACCGCCCTGCTGTTCGACTGCGCCGATCTGGTGCTGGTGCCCGTCCGTCCCGGCCCGGAGGATCTGGTCAGCATGCAGGCCATGCTGCCCTACCTGCGCGCCCGGCGCCGGCCGATGCGTCTGCTGCTGAGCCAGGTCGTCCCGCGCCTGCGCGAGACCGCCGACGCCCGCGCCATCGTCTCCGCCATGGGGGCGGTGGCGCCGGTGGAGATCCCGCAGCTTCAGGAGGTGCCGCGCAGCTTCATCGCCGGGCTGGGCACCGCGGAGATCCCGGGCACCCGCACCGGCCCGCTGTTCCGCGACCTCTGGCTCCACCTGTCCGCCGCGATGGAGGGCTGACCCTATGTCCCGATCCGGTTCCGGGCCCAAGCCCAGGCCCAGGCCGCCCGCCCGCCGCAGCCTGGGCGACGCCCGCCTGTCGATGCTGGCCACCCCGCGCCCGCTGACCACGCGGGCCGAGTTCGCCGCCGACATCCGCCGCGAATGGTCCAACGCTCTGGAGGCGACCATCGCCGTCGGCCGCCGCCTGAACGAGGCCAAGGCGGCTCTGCCCCATGGCGAGTACGAGGCGATGGTGGCGACCGACCTTCCGTTCAGCACCTCCACCGCCCGCAAGCTGCGCGAGATCGCCGCCTTCGTCGACGAGGGGCAGGTGCCGCTGGACCGTCTGCCGGAAGCGATGAGCACCCTCTACGCCATCGCCACCCTGCCGGACGACACCCGCCAGCAGGCCCTGGACGCCGGCACGATCCACCCGACGGTGACGAGAGGGGAGGTGGAGGCGCTGAAGGTGCCGGCGGTAACGCCGGCGCCGGCCCGGCCGGTGGGGAAGGGGGCCGCTCCGCCCCCAGCGCCACCGCGCGAGTCACGCTTCGCGGCGGCGCTGTCGCTGCCGTGGAGCATGGACCCGGCCGATCCAGGCGCTATCACCGTCGAGCTGGACGGCGTGCGCCGCTACCTGCTGGTGATGGTGGCGCCCGATCCGGCGGCGGCGGATGTGGTCCGGCATGTGGTGGAACTGCATAACGCGGGGCTGCGGGGGTAGCGGCCACCCTTCCACCAAGGCAAGTCCGCACGCGTGTTTTTGTCGCCGCACTCCGTTCGTTCAGTGCGTGACGATCTCCGGTTCTCTCCATAAGATTGAGAAAAATCGGAGAGGTCGCCCGTGCCAGAGCAGACAGCGAACGGTCATGACAACGTTCTCGTTTCCGTGGATGGGAACAACAACACCGTAACGATCACGCTGGGCCGCGCGTCCCTTACCCTTTACCAAGCGCACAAGCGGAAAGGGACCGTGCCCAGGTCGAACCGCGAACTGCTGTTTGCCGATTTCCGGACCACCACGCTGGTCGGGAGGGATGATGCCCTGGAACGGTTCGGTCGGTGGCTGACCTCTCCCGCACCGATCGCGGTGGATTGCGTGATCGGGCGGGGCGGAGCGGGCAAGACGCGGTTCGGCATCGAGCTGTGCGAACGGGCCGCAACCGCTGGCTGGACCGCTGGCTTCGTCACCTCCCGTGAGCTGATCCGCTTTCATGGCGAACAGAACCTGTCGGGCTGGCTGTGGAAGGGGCCGAGCCTGCTGGTCATCGACTATGCCGCCGAAAACACGGCCATCCTGCGGGAATGGTTGGACGAGCTGGCCCTCCGCCCGGACCCCGACGCGAAGAAGCATCCGCTGCGCATCCTGCTGCTGGAACGTCATGCCGACCGGGAGGTCGGTTGGTGGGCCGATCTGGGGCGGCAAGGCAGTCTGTCCGGCCGCCGGGGCGACTATTTCCTGGAAAGGGTGGAACCGTTCGCCCTGCCGACCTTGGCGAATGTGGAAGACCGCCGCAGCTTGATGGCCGAGATCATGGAGCAGGCGGCGCGCCTGGAGTCGGTTTCGCCGGCGCCACGCCCGCCGGCGCCGGGGGCCGACCCGGTGTTTGACCGCGAGCTGTCGGCGGACAGCCTCGACAATGAGCCGCTGTATCTCATGATGGCGGCCATCGTGGCGTTGGATGTGGGCGCGCGCGCCGCCCTGTCCCGGTCGCGGACGGAACTGGCCGGAAACATCGCCGCGAAGGAGGAGGCGCGGTTGGGGCGGATCGCGAAGGCGCATGGTGTCCCCGAGTCGCTGTTCAGCCATCTGGCGGCCTGCGTCACCCTTCAAGGTGGATGCGACCGGGACGAAGCGGAGCAGCTGGTCAATCAAGAGCGGACCACCAACCCGTCATGGACCAACGTTTCCCCCGAGAGCATCGCCGAATGGCTGGCCGACGGATTGCCTGGACCTAACTGGCGAGTCGATGCGGTCCGCCCCGATCTGATCGGAGGCGCTTTCCTTCTACAGGTCTTACGCTGCAAAGGGCGGTCTTTACCCAAACAGATTGTGATCATTGACCGGGCGTGGGAACGGGCCGGCGTCGCAGTCGCCCAGACCATCATCCGCACCGCCGTGGACCATGCCGGTCATGATCCGAAACATGACAGCCTGCAATGGCTGGATCATCTCATCAAACGGGCCGAGTCGGACGATGTGCTTGCCGCCATAGCGGACGCGATCCCGCAACAAACCGTGGCGCTGCGGGAATGTGCGTGCGCTGCCAACGAACGGCTGGTCGATCTTTGGCGATTGGACATCAATGATAATCCTGATAAGGCCGTAATTCTGGCTGCCGGCCTGAACAATCTGGCGAACCGCTTGGGCGAATTGGGCCGTCGAGAGGACGCGCTGGCCGCTGCGACCGAGGCAGCCGACCTATACCGCCAGCTGGCCAAACAGCGTCCCGACGCCTTCACCCCCAATCTCGCCATGAGCCTGAACAATCTGGCGGCATTCCTGAGCGAATTGGGCCGTCGAGAGGACGCGCTGGCCGCTGCGACCGAGGCAGCCGACCTATTCCGCCAGCTGGCCAAACAGCGTCCCGACGCCTTCACCCCAAATCTGGCAGCCAGCCTGAACAATCTGGCGGGCCGCTTGAGCGAATTGGGCTGTCGAGAGGACGCGCTGGCCGCTGCGACCGAGGCCGTCACCTTACGCCGCCAGCTGGCCAAACAGCGTCCCGACGCCTTTACCCCCGATCTCGCCATGAGCCTGAACAATCTGGCGAATTTCCTGAGCGAATTGGGCCGTCGAGAGGACGCGCTGGCCGCTGCGACCGAGGCAGCCGACCTATACCGCCAGCTGGCCAAACAGCGTCCCGACGCCTTCACCCCAAATCTGGCAGCCAGCCTGAACAATCTGGGGGCTTTCCTGAGCGAATTGGGCCGTCGAGAGGACGCGCTGGCCGCTGCGACCGAGGCAGCCGACCTATACCGCCAGCTGGCCAAACAGCGTCCCGACGCCTTCACCCCCGATCTCGCCATGAGCCTGAACAATCTGGCGAACCGCTTGAGCGAATTGGGCCGTCGAGAGGACGCGCTGGCCGCTGCGACCGAGGCTGTCACCTTGCGCCGCCAGCTGGCCAAACAGCGTCCCGACGCCTTCACCCCCGATCTCGCCATGAGCCTGAACACTCTGGCGAACCGCTTGAGCGCTTTGGGCCGTCGAGAGGACGCGCTGGCCGCTGCGACCGAGGCAGCCGACCTATACCGCCAGCTGGCCAAACAGCGTCCCGACGCCTTCACCCCCGATCTCGCCATGAGCCTGAACAATCTGGCGGGTAGCTTGAGCGAATTGGGCCGTCGAGAGGACGCGCTGGCCGCTGCGACCGAGGCAGCCGACCTATACCGCCAGCTGGCCAAACAGCGTCCCGACGCCTTCACCCCCGATCTCGCCATGAGCCTGAACAATCTGGCGGGTAGCTTGAGCGAATTGGGCCGTCGAGAGGACGCGCTGGCCGCTGCGACCGAGGTAGCCGACCTATACCGCCAGCTGGCCAAACAGCGTCCCGACGCCTTCACCCCAAATCTGGCAGCCAGCCTGAACACTCTAGCGGGCCGCTTGAGCGAATTGGGTCGTCGAGAGGACGCGCTGGCCGCTGCGACCGAGGCCGTCACCTTGCGCCGCCAGCTGGCCAAACAGCGTCCCGACGCCTTCACCCCCGATCTCGCGGGCAACCTGAACAATCTGGCGAGCTTCCTGAGCGCTTTGGGCCGTCGAGAGGACGCGCTGGCCGCTGCGACCGAGGCAGCCAACCTATACCGCCAGCTGGCCAAACAGCGTCCCGACGCCTTCACCCCCAATCTGGCCCGCTCCTTGTGGACCTTAGCGGATTGTCGGGATGGCTTGGGGGATGGGGCCGGCGCGCTTGAGGCAGATCGGGAGGCGATTGCGGCGCTTTCATCTCTATTTCTTCAGCTTCCGCAAGCCTTTGCCGGTTTGATGGGAGCAATCGTCCAGCAGCACATCGAACGGTGCGAGCGGCTGGAACAGGAGCCTGATGTAAGGCTGCTCATGCCGATTGTGGAAGTTTTCCAGCGTCTTCAAAACGAATCCGAGGAGCCAGAGGCATGAGTAGCGCGCTTGTCACCGCCGCTGAGGTCGCCGCTGCGACTGTTACGGTTCTGTCGCCTTATCTGTCCGAGGCGGGGAAGGAGGCGGCGAAATCTGTGGGGAAAGAGGTCGCGGGGCAGGGGTTCAAGCTGTTGGGGTGGTTGCGCGATAAGCTGACCGGACGGGGGGCGGAGGCGCTGACGGCGCTTGAGGAAAAGCCGGAGCGTGAAACTCGTAAGGAAGCGCTGACGATCCAGTTGAGGGAGGTTCTTGAAGATAACCCCGCTCTGCTGGACGAGTTGCGGGCGCTGTTGACGGAAGAGACTCCGCAAGGGCACTCGCTGATCCAGACGGTGAACGGGGACAACAACAAGGTCGCCCAGGTGTCCGGGTCCGGGAACAGCGTCAGCATCAGCTAAGAGTTGCGGTGTCATCACCCTTGACGCTCCGCCCCGGCGGAGCGATCTTTCGGGCCGGAGCTTGATAACTCCCCACAGGCGGCAAGCCACCCGCGCGTTTTTCGCGATGTGGCTATTTTCATGCCCGGACTCTGTCCGGAGCATGCCCCTTTGCCGGGGGTCGGATAATACAACACCCGAAAGGGGAACATTCCGGCCTGACCTGTGCAGGTTATCAGCCCCCGGCGCCAGGGCTGCCTTGATAAGCGGTCCTCCGTCGGTCACGCCGCACAGGAGGGCATTCGCCATGGAAACCATGAGCGACAACGGGCAAGCCTTGCCCGCGTTATCACCGACCGACATCGACATCACGATCAATCACGAGCCCCGCATCCGTGACCTTCGGCTTGCCGAAGCTCTGGGCATGGCGGACCGCCACGCCATCCGCCGGCTGATCGAGCGGCACATGGACGCGCTCGGTAGGTTCGGAGAGGTAATTTCCGACGCTGATCGGAAATTCGGACGGGGTCGTCCGTCCAAGAGCTTCTATCTCACCAAACGGCAAGCGCTCTACATCACGGCGAAGTCGGACACCGAGCGCGCCGCGCTGGTGACGATCCAGATGGTCGAGCTGTTCGACGCCGTGACCGGCGGAGCCGCGCATCCCCCCCTGGCGCCGGCCCTCACCCGCGCCGACCTCGACACCATCGACCGCCACGCCCGCCGGATCGGGCAGGAGGAGGAGCAACGGGCGCGCTCCGCCCTGACCGACCGGGCGCTCGACCGTCTGCGCCGGGGCGAGCGGATCGACATCGCCTCGCTGTCCGCCGCCCGGCCGGATCAGCCCGCCGCTCTGCCCCCGCCGCCCGCCCGGACGCGCGAGGAGAGCATGGACCTCGCGCTTGCCCATCTGCGCGCCCTGCCGCCCGAACTGCGGCAGGAGGGATTCCGCCTGATGCACGCCATCAAGGCCCACAGCGACGCCCTGAAGGCGCTGAAGGCCGCGACCGAGGCGATCAACTCCCCCCTCGACACCGTCGCCGAAATTCTGGAACGCGAGGCCACCCTCATCCGCCAGACAATCGCCGCCCAGACGGGCCGGGTGGGGTAGGGGCGGCGGGCAAAAGCGATCCTGTGGCGATCCAAGGGAGTGGCCGGCGGTCCGGAGGACCGTCCGCCAGTCCGCCGGGATAGGCTTCGGGCCGACGAAGAACCCCGCGCCTTGCTGTTCGGGATTGGGTGGGAGCTGCAAATTCGGTCGCCTCCAAGCATTGCCGATCCGATCGCCCTATATCGTTGCGGATGACGGACACCCGCACGCCCGAACAGCGCCGACGCATCATGCAGGCGGTGAAGACCAAGGACACCGGACCCGAATGGGCGGTTCGGCGGTGGTTGCATGCGCGCGGATACCGGTACCGCCTGCATCGCAAGGATTTGCCGGGGCGGCCGGACATCGTGCTTCCAGGGCGCCGCCTTGCCATCTTCGTTCACGGGTGTTTCTGGCACAATCACGGTTGCGAGAAGGGCCGCGCGCCGAAGTCTCGGTTGGAGTATTGGGGGCCGAAGCTCGAAGCCAATCGCCGGCGGGACGCCTCGAAGGCGGCCGAGCTGGAGGCGCAGGGCTGGCGGGTTCTGACGCTCTGGCAGTGCGAGATCGCGGACGAGGCGACCCTCTCGGCAGTCCTGCTACCCGTTCTGGAGAGTGGCAAAATCTCGATCGACAGCGCTCCCGAAACCGGCTAACGTGCTGGACGATTAACCGGTTCAGAGAGCTTCACGCGTGAGACCCATCGCTATCGACTTGTTCGCAGGGGCCGGCGGATTGTCGCTCGGGTTCGAGCAGGCAGGTTTCGATGTCGTGGCGGCGGTCGAGATCGATCCGATCCACTGCGCCGTCCACAAGTTCAATTTCCCCGAGACTGCGGTGATTCCGCGGTCGGTCGTCGGTCTGACGGCTGCTGAAATTCGGGTGGCCGCCGGCATCGGCAATCGGCCGGTCGATTGTGTGTTCGGTGGTCCGCCCTGCCAGGGATTTTCACTGATCGGGCAACGGGCGTTGGAGGATCCGCGAAACGGCTTGGTGCTAGAGTTCGTGCGGATCGTCGCCGAATTGGACGCCAAGACGTTCGTGTTCGAGAACGTCAAGGGTCTGACCGTCGGCAAGCACAAGGCCTTTCTTCAGGAACTGGTGGAGGCGTTCGACCGCGCAGGTTATGCGGTTCGGTTGCCGTGGAAGGTGCTCGACGCGGCCGATTACGGAACGCCGCAGCATCGGCAGCGCCTGATTCTTCTGGGGGCGAAGAAGGGGTTGGCGCTCCCGGACTATCCAACGCCGAGCGTGAATGCCGCCGATGCGCGCAAGCCGGTGAAGGGGTTGCCGATGGGGCCGACCTGCGCGGACGCGATCGGCGATCTTCCCGATGCGGACGGGTTCTTCGGCTTGGTCGATAGCGACAGCGTACGCACGACCGGCTTCGGGAAGCCGTCGGCCTATGCCTCCGAGCTGCGGTGCCTGAGCAACGGCGCCTGGCATTACGGTTACACCAGGGAGTGGGAGCCGGGCCTTTTGACGTCGAGCGCCCGGACCGACCATACGGCCATTTCGCGCCGCCGGTTCGGAGCGACCGAACCCGGCTCCGTCGAGCCGATCAGCCGCTTCTTCAAGCTGGCGCCGCAAGGGCTTTGCAACACCCTGCGCGCCGGCACCGACGGAGCGCGCGGGGCGTTCACCAGTCCACGACCCATCCATTACAAGCTGGATCGCTGCATCACCGTTCGCGAGATGGCGCGTCTGCACGGCTTCCCCGATTGGTTCAGGCTTCACGCCACGAAATGGCACGGCGCCCGACAGGTTGGAAATGCGGTTCCGGCGCCGCTGGCGCGGGCGATCGGGGAATGCGCGATCGAGGCTTTGGGGATCGAGCCGGTGCGGCCGGAGAAGACGATCCGGTTGGGCGATGTCGGTCTTCTCTATATGGACCTGTCGGAGGCTTCCGAACATTTCTCCGTTGCGCGACCCAACA
Organism: Azospirillum humicireducens; assembly: GCF_001639105.2. Taxonomy (NCBI): domain Bacteria; kingdom Pseudomonadati; phylum Pseudomonadota; class Alphaproteobacteria; order Rhodospirillales; family Azospirillaceae; genus Azospirillum; species Azospirillum humicireducens. The sequence goes on along the minus strand of NZ_CP028903.1, from coordinate 735,895 downwards.
GCAAACGGGATCGGAAGAGCGGCGCCAAAAAGCGGAAGCAAGAAGAAATTGAAGCGGAACATAAAAGGGTGAAAATCGTAAATGGCTAAAATTGAGCGTCCGAATACGTATCAATTAATTATAGAGTCGATTTTCTTCAAACATTGGAAGGAGGGGGATGCGCAGTTCGAGTTCGAGCGGACCGAAATCGAGACAGTTGCGCAAGAGCTTGGTGTAAAGCTGCCGAAAAATCAGGGCGATGTTACCTATGCGCTCCGCTACAGGATCGGTTTTCCAGATCGTATCCTCGCCACTCAGCCGGAAGGCCTGGAGTGGATTATCGAGGGGGCCGGGCGTGCGCGATATCGCTTCAAGCTGGTGAAGAAGACGCGCATCTTGCCGCGTCAGGATCTGGCTCGGATTTCCATTCCCGATGCCACGCCGGAACTGATCCGGGCCTATGCGCTCGACGACGAACAGGCCCTGCTTGCGATCGTCCGCTACAATCGGCTGATCGATACCTTCCTGGGCCTCACGACATACAGTCTGCAGAACCATCTGCGGACAACGGTTAAAGGAATAGGGCAGATCGAGATCGACGAACTGTATGTCGGACTCGATAAGCATGGCTGCCACTACATCATTCCGGTCCAGGCGAAGGGCGGAACCGATCAAATCGGCGTTGTGCAAACAACGCAGGATGTTCGTTTCGTGGAGCAGAGATTTCCTGGAATGCGATGCCGGGCTATATCTGCACAGTTCATGGAAGGCGGCGTCGTTGCCTTGTTCGAGCTAACTCTTCAAGACGATGAGGTGAAAGTGGTTGAGGAGCGGCACTATAAGTTGGTGCCAGCAACTGAACTCGATAGTTCTGCTATACGGGATTATCGCGGCTAGGCCCTTATATTTCTGCGCTAGAAACACGGTATATTGTGTTTGCGTGGCGAAATTCGAGCGCCACAGCAATCAGCAAGGAATTGGTAATCCTTTTGGGCAAACAATCCTAATTTCCCCGGTGCGACGCCGTCATGCCGGGGGTTTGCCCGGAGGTTGCCTATGTCAAAGCCCGTGTCGCTGATGCCGGTGTTCCTCGCCTACCAACACTTGGCCGGCTGCGCGGAGTGCGAGGCGGCGGACCGGCTGCGGGGTAACCTCGAACAGTTGCTGGCGGCCGGCGAGGTGGTGTCCGCCAACGATCTGTTCGCCAAGGCGCGTTATCTACAGGATTGCGGGCGGATCGACCCCGGCCTGATTCCGATGGAGGCCCTGGACACGCTGGTGGCCGGGGTGGCCCGGCTGCTGGGGCCGGGGCTGTCCCAGGCGGCGGCGTGAGGGCTGGAGCATGGCCATCGCCTTCGCCCGCTGCGACACCCGCCGGCGCCTCGACCTCGAAACCCTGGTGACCTGGGCGCTGCGCGACCAGCAGGCCGACCGCGTCCAGTCCGGCCTGTTCGACATCGAGGCCGCGGCGAATGACCATGGATGGGAACCGCAAGGGGTGAGCGGCGACGGCGTGGCCGAGCTGCTGCGCCGTCATGAAACCGGTGACCGGGTGGACGGTGGCGGGCCGGTGCGCGGCATCGCCGTGACGGTCCATCCCGATGCCGAGGCGGTCGCCAACGCCGTGGGGTGGCTGGAGCCGTGGCAGCGGCGCCTCGTCCGGTTCCATGGGCGATCCGGCACCCGGCCGGACTGGCTGCCGCTGGTGCCGCCGATGGTGGCGGTGAAGCGGCCGAGCGAGGCGCGCGGCCGCTACCGGCATGTCACAGCCGAGCGGTGGGAGTTCGTGCCGACCCGCTCGGAACTGGCCAAGCGCTACCTGCTTCGCGGACAGTCGCTCTTCGACGCCCGCGGGCAGCGCCGGATCGTCGAGGAAGAGCGCGGCTTCCATTTCCGCACCTTCGGCGACGGTCGCCGGCAGGTGCAGGTGAAATGGTGCCCGCTGGAGCCGGCCCACAGCGATGCCGACATCGTCGAGGCCAACACCGACTATGCTGGCTGGCACGCGGGCATGACGGCGCTGCTGGAGCGGATCGGCGGTTGGGGTTTGCGCGATCATGTGCTCACCGGCTTCACCGCGCCGGCAACGCCATGGGAATATAGTCCTTGACAAAAGGTCAATTCCTTGACAGGGTGAGCGGGACGAATTGCGTGTGAAGGAAGGCCCGCCCGGCAGCTGCCGCGGCGGGCCTTCTGCTGTCCGGGGGCTTGCCATGCGGACCGAATGGGACGGCGTGCTGTGCCTTCAGCTCGGCCCGGTGGATCGTCACTTCGCCGTGCGCATCACCTACCAGGGCGGACCCTTCCGCGCCGACATCGAGGCCATCGAGATCCAGACCGCGCAGGGCTGGATCCGGGCGCCCTGGCTGATCGGGCTGGTGGAGGATTGCGTGCCTCTCTTCGACATGCTGCGCGATCATGCCGCCGGCCGGCTGGCCGATGCGCGGGCGGTCGCGCGGCTTTCCTGACAGGATAGCAGGATGGACGAGCTGATCCGCGAGGCGGTCGCCGCCGGCGCCGGCCTCACCCGTGACAGCGACCCGGTGGCGGTGTGCCCGTCGGACGGCGCGGTCGAGTTCTTCGGCCAGCAGGTCGCGGCGATGCTGCGCGAGCTGCCGGAGGACATGACGGTGGCCGAGCTGCGCGACGCCATCGACCGATGAGCCTTCCCGTCCTTCCGGGCGATCCGGCCGGACAGGACGTCAGCGACGCCCGCCACGCCCCGGCGCTGCGGCTGGACCGCATCCAGGAGCACCTGCTGGATGCCTTCTATGCCGGGCGCTCGGCCAACACGGTGCGGGCCTATCGGCGCGATCATGAGGATTTCCGGACCTTCGTCGCCCGGCAGGACGGGCTGGCCGCCTTCGCCGCCACCGCCGAACAGGCGGTGCGGATGCTGCTGGCGGTGGAACACGGGCAGGCCAACGCTCTGGCGCTGGGCTATCGCACCGACATGGTGCGGCGGGGGCTTCAGCCGGCGACGGTGAACCGCCGGCTGGCGGCGCTGCGGTCGGTGGTCAGGTTGGGCAACACGCTGGGGTTGGTCAGCTGGGCGCTCGACATCGAGAACGTCGACTCCGTCACCTACCGCGACACGCGCGGGCCGGGGCGGGACGGCGTGCGGGCCATGGTGGCGCAGGCGAAGGAGCGCACCGACGCCAAGGGCCTGCGCGATACCGCCATCGTCCGGCTGCTGCACGACGTGGCCCTGCGCCGCGGCGAGGTGGTGTCGCTGGACCTGGAGCATTACGAGAGCCGGCGCGGCACCGTCGCGGTGCTGGGCAAGGGGCGGACCCAGCGTGAGCGGGTCACCCTGCCGGCCGCCACCAGGACGGCGCTCGAGGCGTGGATCGCGGTACGGGGGAAGGACCCCGGGCCGCTGTTCCATCGCCTCGATGCCGCCGGCCGAGGCGAGGGACGCCTGACCGGCGCCGCCGTGTACCAGGTCATTCGCGAACTGGGCGCCGGGGTGGGCATCGCCACCCGGCCGCACGGGCTGCGCCACTCGGCCATCACCGCGGCGCTGGACGCCAGCAACGGCAACATCCGGGCGGTGCAGCGCTTCTCGCGGCACCGGGACGTCCGGGTGCTGCAGACCTATGACGACAACCGCGCCGACCTGGCTGGCCAGATGGCGGCGCTCATTGCGGAGGATTGACATGGGCGAGACTGTCGCCGCTCCCGTGCGCCGGGTGCGCACCCAGGACCAGGCTGCGGCTGTGGTGGGCCGGATCGGCGCTGCGCAAGCGCAGCTGGCCCGGCTGAAGGCCGCGCTGGACGTCGCGGTCGCACAGGCGAACCTCGCCTATGAGACTGCGGCGGCGCCGCTGCGCACGGCGATCGCGGCCGACACGGAACTGCTGCGCGGCTACTTCGACGCCAACCGCTCCACCCTGCTGACCGGGACCAAGAAGTCGGTGGCGCTGCCCACCGGCACCATGGGCGTGAAGAAGACGACGGCCAAGCTGGTGGTGGCGGACGCCGATGCGCTGCTGACGCTGCTGGAGGAAGATCGCAAGCTGCGGCGCTTCATCCGCACCAAGAGTGAGGTCGACCGGGCCGCGCTGCTGGCGGAGCCGAAGGTGGCCGCGACCATTCCCGGCGTCTCCATCGAGGGGGGCGACGATGCCTTCTTTGTCAAGCCGCTGACGGTGTCGGCGGCCTGAGTCCTGAGCTTGCGAAAACAGACATTATCGCAAGCTACCCCCTGAAAAACGGCTGAAATCCAAGGGTTTCACGATGACCATGCATTCCGTGACGATCGGCGCCGCGACGCTGATGCTGGGCGACTGCATCGAGCGGATGCGGGAGCTTCCCGACAGCTCGGTCAGCCTGGTGCTGACCGACGTTCCCTATTCCAGCGGCGCCACCCGCGAGGCCGGCCGCACCGCCTACGGCAAGACCATGACGCGGTCAACCAAGGGCGGCGGTGACCGGTGGTTCGGTTCCGACAGCCTGAGCACGCGCGGCTTCCTCCACCTGCTGCGCAGCTGCGCCATGGAGTGGCAGCGGGTGCTCAAGCCGGGCGGTCATGTGCTGGCCTTCATCGACTGGCGCATGGGCGATCATCTGGCCGATGCCATCGACGGGGGCGAGGCCGCGCTGTTCCTCAACGGCCATGCGGCCGACGCCATGGAAAGCGCCGACCTGAAGCGGGTGGGGCTGCTGGTGTGGGACAAGACCTATTTCGGCATGGGGACGCACTTCCGCCACCAGCATGAGCTGATCCACCACTTCACAAAGGGCAAGGGTACGGAGCCGCTGCGCCGGAACGTCGCCAATGTGCTGCGCCATGCGCCGGTGCGGTTCGGGGCCCACCCGACGGAGAAGCCGGTGGGGCTGCTGGCCGAGCTGATCGGCACCGTCTGCCCGCCGGGCGAAACGGTGCTCGACCCGTTCTTCGGCAGCGCGTCGGCCGGCCATGCCGCCCTGACCACGGGCCGGCGCTTCATCGGCATCGAGCGCGACCGGCGCTATTTCGAGGCCGGCTGGCAGCGGCTGGTCAACCTCACCGAGGAGCTGGCGGCATGACCATGCATCTGGAGGACGTGATGCACGGCCTCACTGCCCGAACCGCCACCGACGGCGTCATCGTCACGATCGGCGGCACCATGGGCTGGTGGCTCGATGCCCTGCATGGGCCGGCGCAGGAGCTGGCCTTCTGGGGCACGGTGGCGCTGGTGGCCGGGCGCCTGGTGCTGCTGGGGCTCGACGTCCGGGACCGCTTCCGCGGTCGGTCCAAAGTGTTCACGCGTGAACACTTTGACGGCGACGCCAACCGCAAGCCTTAAGGTCTGCTGCCCATGGCCGACGCACGGATCCGGGCCTCTGCCCAGCAGGTGAAGGCGGCCATCCGCCAGTATGGCGACCAGCTCACCCGCTACGCGCTGCCGATGGCGCTGACCAGGACGGCGCAGGACGCCAAGCTGGCGGTTCAGCGGGCGCTGCCGGAGACCTTCGACCGGCCGACGCCCTACACGGTCAACGCCACCTTCGTCCGGCCCGCCACCAAGGCGGACCCGGTGGCCTGGGTGGGCTTCAAGGACGATTGGGGCAAGGGCACGCCGGCGGCGCGCTACCTGCTGCCCAACGTCGAGGGCGGACCGCGCCGGGACAAGCGGATGGAGCGCCAGCTGCGGGGCGCCGGCCTGCTGCCGGCCGGCATGTTCGCCGTTCCGGGCGAAGAGGCCAGCCTCGACGCCTACGGCAACATGCGGCGGTCGGAGGTGGTGCGCATCCTGTCGCAGACACGGGCCTTCGGGGAACAGGGCTACAGCGCCAACCGGAGCGACAGCGCCCGCAGCCGGAAGAAGCGGCGGCGCAACGGCTACTTCGCAGCATTGCCGGGCAACGCCGGCGGGCTGCCGCCGGGCATCTACCGGCGCGACGGCGCCGACGCCCGGCCGGTGGTGATCTTCGTCCGGGCGCCCAGCTACCGCCCGCGCTTCCGCTTCCACGACATCGTCGAGCGGGCGGTGCGGGCCAACATCGGCCGGCGGCTGGAGGAGGCGGTGCGGACGGTCAACGCCCGCTTCGCCGCCCGGCGCTGACGGGCCGGGGGCGGCGACGGGTCCTTCCGGGGGGTACTACCCACGAGGGTAATTCGGGCCGCACCGGTCCACCCTCTGAGAAAATTTTGAATCGAGGTTTTTGTTTATGTCCAAACCGGGCCAACGGGTGAACCGGGCGGAGCTGGCCGACCTGTTCGGCGTCAGCCTGCCCACCGTCGACGCCTGGGTGCGCGACGGCTGCCCCTTCGCGGAGAAGGGGGCCAAGGGCCGGGAATGGGCCTTCGCGACCGCCGACGTCCACCGCTGGCTGGTGGACCGCGCCGTGGCCGACGTCGCTGCCGGCTATGAGGGCGAGATCGGCGTCATCACCGCCGACGAGGCCAAGCGCCGCAAGGCGGTGGCCGATGCGGTGGTGGCGGAGATCAAGGCCGACGAGGCGCTGAACGAAGTGGTGAACCGCCATGAGGCGGCGGCCGACGTCGCCGGCTTCTGCATTGGGCTGCGCACCGGCCTGTCGAACGCGGTGGCCAAGATCGCCGGCCGCGCCGCGGCGATGACCGGGGCGCCGGAAATCCAGGCGATGGCCGAGACGGAAATCAATCGAGCCTTCGACGCCGCCCGGGACGAGCTGGTCAAGAGCTGGGGCGCTGCGGTGGGCGATGAACCGGGGGCTTGAGGCGGCGGCGCGGGTCAGCGCCCACCGGCACGGCGATTACCGCACCGGACGGGGCGAGCTGCGCCGGGCGCTGCTGTCCCTGTTCGAGGGCAGCCTGAAGTTCCAGGAACGCATGAGCGGCTCCGCCTGGGCCGAACGCTACGGCTGGATCCCGAAGGGCACCGGGGCCGAGCATGGCAAGGTGACGCTCTACGGCTACCAGCGCGGGCTGCTGGACGCCATGTGCGACCCGGCGGTGCCGCTGCTGACCGTGCTGAAGGCGGCGCGCGTCGGCTACACCCGCTGCGCCACGCTGGCGGTGGGCTACCACCTCCACCAGGACCCGACGCTGTGCGCCATCGCCCAGCCCACCGTGCCGGACGCCGACGATTTTGGAAGTGGCGAAATCGCCCCGATGCTGCGCGACACGCCGGTGCTGAAGCCGCTGATGCGGCCGGTGAAGAAGGGGGAGAAACAGGACAACGCCGCCTTCTACCAGCTGAGCAACGGCGCCAGCGTGCGGGTGGTCGGCGCCGCGTCGGACGATGCCTTCCGCCGCTACTCCGCCCGCTTCCTGTTCGCCGACGAAATCGACGGCGACGGCTGGACGCCCGGGGCCAAGACCCAGGGCGACAAGCTGAAGCTGTTCTGGACGCGCGGCGAAACCTTCTGGAACCGCTCGATGGTGCGCGGTTCGACGCCGCTGCTGTACGAGACCAGCCGGGTATGGAAGCTGTGGCTGGCGTCCGACCAGCGCCGCTACTTCGTGCCGTGCCCGCAATGCTCGGACGCCGCCGGTCAGCTCGATGGCTGGCAGTATCTCGACTGGGGCGGGCCGGACGTGCCGCACGGGCTGAAATGGAGCCTGGACGCCGAGGGCAGCCTGGACAAGGTGTGGTACGTCGGCACCTGCGGCTGCATCATCGAAGAGCGGCACAAGGCGTGGATGGACGCCAACGGCGAATGGCGCCCGACCGCCAAGGCGAAGGTGCCCGGCCATGTCGGCATGCATCTGTGGACCGGCATGTCGCTGAACCCCAACGCCGCCTGGCCGGTGATCGTCCAGGAATGGCTGGAGGCGCAGGCCGATCCGGCGACGCTGGTGCAGCCCTTCATGAACCTGCGGCTGGGCCGGCCCTACCGGGCGACCTACGGGCAGGAGGTCAAGAGCAGCAGCTTCATCGACCGCATGGAGCCGTACCCGGCCGAGGTGCCGGCGGGTGTCGAGTTCATCACCGTCGGGGTGGACGTCCAGTCCGGCACGGTGAACCCGCGCCTGGAGGCCTCCGTCTACGGTTGGGGCCGTGGGCTGGAGGTCTGGCTGATCGGCCATTTCGTCTTGGCCGGCGATCCGGCCAAGGGCGAGGTGTGGGCGGCGCTGGACGAGGGCGTGCTGCTGCGCCGCTACCGCAAGCCGGACGGCACCACGCTGGACGTGCGGGCCAGCTGCATCGACAGCGGCGGCCACCACACGCAAGAGGTCTATGCCTTCGCCAACAAGCGCCGGTCCCGGCGGGTGTGGGCGATCAAGGGCCGGTCGGAAAGCCGGGGCCAGCGGGGCAGGGTGTGGCCGCGCAAGCCGTCCAGCAAGCTGGGCCATGTCTGGTACATGATCGGCGGCAACGCCGCGCGGGACTGGGCCTATGGCAGCCTGGCGGTGGACAAGCCCGGGCCGCGCCATGTGCATTTCCCGCAAGCCGCCATCGACGGCGCCCGCGAGCTGGACGACGAGTTCTTCGCCCAGCTGACCCGCGAGCGGCTGATCGTTCCGCGCGGCCAGCAATACACGGTGTGGCAGAAGCCGGCCGAGGCCCATGAGGCCGGGGTGTGCTTCGTCTACGCCTATGCTGCGGTGTGCGGCCTGCAGGCCCTGTCCGGCAAATACGTCAAGCTGGGCGAGGCCGACATCAAGGCGGCACCGGCTGAAGCTGGAGAAACCGTGACGGAATCGACTCCGGCCGACGCCATCGCCGCGGCGGTGGAGCGGGCGCGCCGGCTGAGCCGGCCGGCCGCAGCCGTCCAACCGGTGGCACCGACGCCGCCGGCCTCGACCGACAAAGGGGAGCTCTACCTATGACCGACGTCACCACCCTGGAGGCGTGGTTCGCCGACGCGCGGGCCGCGCACCATGCCCTGCGGATCGGCCAGCAGAAGGTCAGCGTGCGCTTCGGCGACCGCGTGGTCGACTACGCCCCGGCCAACGCCGCCCAGCTCGCCAGCTACATCGCCTCGCTGGAACGCCAGATCGCCGCGGCCAAGGGCCGGCGCGGTCCGGCGGTGTCGCCCTATGTCCGGATGATCGGCTGATGGCCACCGCTCCCGTCATCCTCGACCAACACGGGCGGCCGATCGCCCAGGCCCAGATCCGGCAAGCCGGGTTCCGCCGCGCCCGGGCGCAGGCAGCGATGGGCGCCTTTCTCGCCGGATCGGGCAACGCGCCCGAGCTGCGCGACTGGACGCCGGCGGCGGGCTCCCCCGATGCCGACCTCGACGGCGACCGCCAGACCATCGTCGCCCGCGCCCGCGACCTGGAGCGCAACGACGCCCTGGTCTCCGGTGCCGTCCAGTCGCTGAAGGACAGCGCCATCGGCTTCGGCCTGGATTTCCAGTCGATGCCGGACTACCGGGCGCTGGGCATCGGCCGCGACCAGGCACAGGACGCCGCCCGCCGGATCGAATCCATCTGGCACGAGTGGAGCGAGGACCGCGACGCCTGCGACGTCACCGGCCAGCTGCCCTTCGGCGCGATGCTGCGCCAGTCGGTGCAGTCCGACCTCGTCGCCGGCGAAAGCCTGCAGCTGGCGCTGTGGCTGCCCGAACGGCAGCGCCGGCTGGGCAGCCGCTTCGCCACCGTCATGCAGACGGTGGAGGCCGACCGGCTGTCCAACCCGCAGGACCGCATCGGCGATCCCCGCCTGCGCGACGGTGTCGAGATCGACGGGTATGGCGCGCCTGTCGCCTACCATATCCGCAGCAGCCATCCGGGCGACCTGTTCATGCCGTGGGCGATGGCGGCGGCGGAGTGGCAGCGGGTGCCGCTGCGCGGGCCGGGCGGCCGGCGGGTGGTGATCCACTCCTTCGACCAGAAGCGGCCGGGCCAGCACCGCGGCGTGTCGGTGTTCGCGCCGGTGATGACCGAGCTGAAGCAACGCGCCCGGTTCCAGCGGGCCGAGCTGCAGGCGGCGGTGGTCAATGCGGTGATCGCCGCGGTGCTGGAAACCCCGGCCGACGGCCAGACGCTGCTCGACCTGTTCGGCGACGCCAACAGCTACATGGACATGCGCAACACCCAGCCGTCGGTGCAGCTCGGAATCGGCCCGGGCGGCGCCATCCCGCGGCTGCTGCCGGGCGAGTCGCTGAAGGGCTACTCGTCCAACCGCCCCAGCGCCGGGATGGACGGGTTCGTCACCACGGTCAGCCGGCTGATCGCCACCGGCATCGGCATGACCTACGAGACCTTCATGCGCGACTTCAGCAAGACGAATTACAGCTCGGCCCGCGCGTCGCTGCTGGAGGGCTGGCGCTTCGTGCTGTTCCTGCGCATGCACAAGACGCTGACCTGGTGCCGGCCGACGCTCGACCTGGTGCTGGAGGAGGCGGTGTGGCGGGGCTACCTCGACCTGCCGGGCTTCTCGGAAAGCCGGGCGCGGCGGCAGGCGTGGCTGCGCGGGGTGTGGCGCGGTCCGGCGCGCGGCTGGGTGGACCCGGTGAAGGAAATCACCGCCGCGGCGATGCGGGTGCGGCTCGGCATCTCCACCCTGCGCGACGAGGCGCTGGACCAGGGCCGCGACCTCGACGACCTGCTGGACCAGATTGCGCTTGAACAGGAAGCGCTGAAGGCGCGCGGGCTGACCCTGCCCGAGGTCAACTTCATGCCGACCCCCGACCAGCCCGAGCCGGCCGCCGCCGGCGCGTAACGGAGCCTTTCGACATGCTGAAGACGATGCAGCCCGTGCTGGTGGCCCCAGCCTGGGCCGAGACGGCGGCTGCGCGCATGGTGCAGCTGACCCGGGCGAACCGCGCCGGCGGGGAGCTGCCGGCCGGCTGCACCCGGCTGGGCGAGGTCAACGGCACGCGCCGGCCCTACGAGGTGGACCGGGGCGTGGCGGTGGTGTCGGTCGCCGGCCTGCTGGTGCCCAAGCTGGGCACCATCGGGGCCAGCTGGGCCACCGGTTACGACGGGCTGCGCTTTCAGCTGGCGCACGCCTTCGCCGATCCGGACGTGCGCGCCGTCTGCCTGGACATCGACAGCGGCGGCGGCATCGCCCAGGGCTGTTTCGACCTGGTGGACTGGATCGTCGCCACCAAGAAAGCCGCGGCCAAGCCGGTGGCGGCCATCTGCAGCGAAGAGGCTTATTCCGCCGCCTACGCCATCGCCTGCGCGGCCGACAGCATCGCGGTGCCGCGCACCGGCGGGGTGGGATCGATCGGCGTCTGGCTGATGCACTGGGACTATTCCCGGATGCTGGAGGAGGCCGGGCTGAAACCGACCCTCATCCAGTCCGGCGCCCACAAGACCGATGGCCACCCCTATGCCGCGCTGCCCGAGGCGGTGCGCGCCGACTGGCAGGGGCAGGTCGACGCGCTGCGCCAGCTCTTCGCCGAGACCGTCGCCCGCGCCCGCGGGCTGGACGTGGCGGCGGTTCTCGCCACCGAGGCCCGCTGTTTCGAGGGGCCGGTCGGCACCGCCGAGGCCGTGCGCCTTGGGCTGGCCGATGCGGTCCTGCCACCCGACCAGGCCTTTGCGGCTCTGGTGGATCATGTGAGGGACACCCAGTGAAAACGTTCAGCTTCGCTCACCTGAACCCCTTCGGCCGCTCCAAGGCGGCGGACGGGGAGACCCAGGCGGGCACCGACACAACCAAGGCCGGCACCGGCGACGATGCCGACCAGCAGGATGAGACCACGCCGAAGGACGGCGAAGAGGACCAGACGCCCGGCAACGGCGACGGTGGCGACAAGAATGCCGGCAGCCAGCAGGCCGCCGCGCCCGGCGAGCGCGAGCGCTGCGCCGCCATCTTCGCCGCGCCGGCCGCTGCCGGCCGCGTCCAGCTCGCCGCCCATCTGGCCTTCAACACCGACCTGACCGTCGAGGCCGCCTGCGCCGCGCTGGAGGCCGCCCCCATCGGCGCCACCGCGCCCGGTGCCTCCACCCCCACCGGCAACCCGCTGGCGCTCGCCGCCATGGACGCCCACCCCAACCCGACCGTCGGCGCCTCCACCGACACCGGCAGCCTGAGCGACGACGAAAAGGCCGCCGCCGCGGTGCTGTCGAGCATGGCCGCCGTCGGGCTCATTGCGAAGAAGGACGGCACCCGATGACCCCCGCCAGCTTTTCCTCCCAGACCAGTCAACCGCTGCCGTCGCTGATCGGCGGCGACTTCCCGCGCGTCACCCGGCTGGTGACCATCGCCGGCGGTTCCGGTGTGCTCGCCGCCGGTGCCGTGCTCGGCCGCATCGCCGCCAGCAAGCGCTATGCCCTGTCGGTGGCCATGGCCAGCGATGGCTCGGAAGCGCCGCGCGCCATCCTGGCCGAACCGGTCGATGCCACCGCGGCCGACGTCGAGGCCATTGTCTACGTCGCCGGCGAGTTCAACCCGGACCAGCTGACCTTCGGCGCCGGCCATTCCGCCGCGTCGGCGGCCGACGCGCTGCGCGACCTGTCGATCTTCCTCTGAGGACACCCACCCATGGACATCTACTCCACCCTCGCCATGCTGGGGGTGCTGCGGTCGCTGCGCGCCAAGGCTCCCCGCTTCCTGCTGGACATGTTCTTCCCGCTGGCCAGCTTCAGCGATACCGAGAAGATCATCTTCGACGTCGAGGTCGACGACATCGAGGTCGCGCCTTTCGTCTCGCCGCTGGCCGCCGGCCGCGTCGGCACCGATACCGGCTATGAAACCAAGATGTTCGCCCCGGCCTATGTGAAGCCGCTGCACGACATCAAGCCGGACGAGCCGCTGCGCCGGCTGGCCGGCGAACCGCTGGGCGGTGCCCTGTCGGCCGCGGCGCGTGAACAGGCGATCCTGGGCGCCAAGCTGCAGCGCCAGCTGACCCAGATCCTGCGCCGCAAGGAGGTGATGGCGGCCGAGGTCCTGCGCACCGGCAAATGCGTGGTGAAGGGCGAGAAATACCCGGAGGTGCTGGTGGACTTCCAACGCGCCGGCGACCTGTCGCTGGTGCTGTCCGCCGGCGCCCGCTGGGGCGAGGCCGGCGTGTCGCCCTATGCCGACCTGTCGGAATGGATCGACCTGGTGGGGCAGAAGTCCGGCGCCGCGGTGAATGTCGTGGTGATGGACGCCAAGGCCTGGGCGCTGTTCGAGGCCGACCCGAAGCTGGAGAAGGTGCTCGACCGCAACCTGGGACAGGCGGCCATCGTCCAGATGGGCTTCCAGCCCGGCGTGCCCGGTACCCCGGTCTACAAGGGCCGGATCGGCATGGTCGAGCTGTATACCTACAACGACACCTACACCGAGGGCGGCGTCACCAAGCCGCTGCTGCCGGATCACACGGTGCTGCTGGGCGCCACCGGCGCCATGGAGGGCACCCAGGCCCACGGTGCCATCCTCGACCCGCGCGCCGGCTATCAGGCCCTGGAGATCTTCCCCAAGAGCTGGATCGAAGAGAACCCGGGCCGGCGCCTGCTGCTGAGCCAGTCGGCGCCGCTGGTCTACCCGCGGCGTCCCAACGCCTGCATGGCCGCGACGGTGAGGTGATCCATGGCCAAGCTGCGCCTGCTGGTCACCGTGAAGGTGGCCAAGGAGACCACGCTGCGGCCGGGGGCCGTCATCGAGGTCAAGGATCCGGAAGACGAACAGGCCGCCTCGCTGGTGGCCCGCGGCTTCGCCCGCTGGGTGAAGGCCGGCGAAGAAATCGAAGAGGACGGGCTGCCGCTCGACCGCATCATCGCGGCGATCGGCCAGCTCGACCCGGCGAATGCCAAGCACTTCAAGGCCGGCAAGCCGGAGCTGAAGGCGCTGGGCGACGTGCTGGGGGTGGAGGTCACCGCTGACCGGCGTGACAAGGCGTGGGCCGCCCTGCAGGGCTGACCGGCACCACAGCAGCGACGCGACACGGGCGGCCTTCGGGCCGCCCGTCGCGTTTGGGGACTTGGCCTATGGTCTTCGATGACCTCAACAGCGCCTGCATCGGCGCCTTCGGTGAGCCGGCGGTGATCCGCCGGGCCGGTCGCTCCGATGTCACCGTCACCGGCATCTTCGACCGCCGGCACTATCAGGTTGACACCGACGACGGGCCGGTCTCCACCCTGATGACCTCGCTGGCGGTGGTCGACGCCGACATCGGCGGGCCGGTGCCCGCCGGCGCCGCCGTCGAGCTGCGCGGCCTGTCCTTCACGGTGTCGGAGCCGCGGCCGGACGGGCAGGGCATGACCGTCCTGCTGCTGCGGGAGTCGCGCTGATGCACGCCCGCACCCGCATCCGCAGCGCCATCGCCGCGGCGCTTGCCTCCATCGCTCCCGTCACCGCCAACCGGGACGATCCGCTCCAGGCCGACGCGCTGCCCTGCATCGGCCTGTTCACGCCCGACGAGGCGACACAGGAACTCACCATGGGCAGCCGGCGCCAGATGCGGCGCATGGACCTCTATATCGACGGCTACGTCCGCGCCGGCGCCGACCTGGACGACCAACTCGACACCATGGCGCTGCGCATCGAGCGGGCCATCGCCGTCGGCGGCAAGTTCGGCGGAACGCTGGATCGCATCGAGCTGGTGCGCACCGTCACCGACCGCCTGACCAGCGGCGAGCTGAAGGCCGGGGTGACCCGCCTGCAGTTCGTCGTGACCTACCAGACCAAGTTCGGCCAGCCCGACGCCTGAGCCTTCCGGAGCCTCCGGAGCTTCCCCGCCGCCCGGGATTCCGGGCGGCTTTTCTTTGCCCGAAGGAGGGGCATTCCCATGAGCGGCAACGCTGTTCAGAGCGCCGGCACGCGCCTGTTCATTTCCACCACCGCCCTGTGCACCACCGAAGCGCAGTACAAGGCGCTCGCCTGGACCGAGGTCGAAGAGATCGAGGACATCGGCGCCTTCGGTGAGACCTTCGAGAAGGTCACCTACAAGACGCTGGGCGATGGCGCGGTCCACAAGAAGAAGGGCACCGTCGACTATGGCTCGGGTACGCTGAAGCTCGCCCGCGTTCCGACCGGCGCCGGCCAGATCGCGATCCGCGCCGCGGCGAAGAACCGCAAGGCGGCCTACAACATCAAGATCGAGTTCGACGACGCCCCGGACGGCGGCACGCCGACTACGATCTACCTGCGCGCCTACGTCATGTCCTACACCACCGAAATCGGCGGCAACGACAAGGTGATCGAGGCCAGCGTCGGCCTCGAAATCGACGCCGAGCCGATCGAGGTGGCGGCCGACGCGCCGTAAGCGCCGGCGCCAACCTCCACCCCTGGCGCCGGCAGCCCGCCCTGGCTGCCGGCTCTTCTCCCCGTCCAAAGCGAGATCCTGCCATGACCGTCCCCAGCACGGCGCCGCGCTTCGCGCACGGCGTGATGACCATCACCCTCGACGGTGAAGACGTCGAGCTGTTCGCCAACGTCCGCGCTTCGCGCACCATCTGCCGCCTGTATGGCGGGCTGAACCAGGCCTTCACCAACACCAACGCCTTCGACTTCGACACGCTGGTGAACGTCGTCAACGCCGCCGCCGGCCGCGTCGGCAAACAGGCCGAGGCCACCGCCGAGGCGATCTTCAACGAAGGCGTCATCGTCGTCGCGCCGCAGGTGCTGCTGTTCCTGAATTTCCTTGCCGGCGGCGGCAAGGCGCCCAAGACGGAAACCGCCAAGGCTGGGACGGCTGAAGCCGGCATCGAGGCCGCCGCATCGGGGGAAGCCGGCTGACCTTCGCGGAGTACGTGGAGCAGATGTTCCAGTACGCCACGGGTTGGCTGGGATGGTCGCGCAGCGAGGCGCTGGACGCCCCGTTCCCCGACATCCAGCTGGCCCTGGACGGGAAGGTCGATTTCCTCGCCGCCACCACGCCCGGGGCCAAGCGCCAGAAGCGCAAGCCCAAGGACACGGCGGAGCTGAAGGAGCGTGCGCGGGCCGTGTTCGGCCTCAAGCGCCCGGCCCCGGACATGGGTATGGGCAAGGGCAGGGGCGCCGGGTGACCGGCGCCCTTTCTGTTTTCGGAGACCGGCATGGCTGATTTCCCCGGCATGATGGTGCCGGTTGGCGCGGACGATAGCGGCCTGCGGCGGGTGCTGTCGCAGGCGGAAGCCCGCGTCGACCAGTTCGCCGGCCGCGTCGACGGTTCCGTGCGCCGCGCGTCGTCCAGCTTCGACGCGCTGGGCCGGTCCGCGTCCGGCGTCGCCACCGCCGTGGTGGCTCTGGCCGGCGTGCAGCTCGGCGCCGGAGCGGCCGATTCCCTGGTGGAGGCCACCAAGGCCGCAATGGCGTTCCAGACCGCCATCGCCCAGGTCGGCACTCTGCTGAAGGGGGCCGATACGGGCCGCTACGCCGCCCAGGTCAAGGATCTGGCGCGGCAGTTCGGCGGGCTGCCGACCGACCAGGCCAAGGCTCTGTACGAGGTCATTTCCGCCGGCGCGTACAGTGCGGCCAATGCCATCTCCGTGCTGACCGAGGCCAACCGGCTGGCGATCGGTGGCGTCACCGACGTGCAGACCGCCGCCGATGGCCTGACCTCCGTTCTCAACTCCTACGGTGCAGCGGCCGGCGGCGCGGCCAATGTGGCCGACGCCTTCTTCGCGTCCGCCGCTGCCGGCAAGACCAACATCAAGGAGCTGGCCTCCTATATCGGGCAGGTCGCCCCGATCGCGGCGCAGACCGGGGTGTCGCTGGACGAGCTGATGGCCGCGGCCGCAGCGCTGACCGCCAACGGCATCAAGACCTCAACCGCCATGGACGGCATGCGGTCGGTGATCGCCGCCGTGCTGAAGCCGTCGCAGGAAGCCACCGCGACCGCCCGCGCGCTGGGCCTGGAGTTCAACGCCGGCGCCCTGAAGGCGAAGGGCTTTGCCGGCTTCCTCCAGGAGGTGGCCGACAAGACCGGCGGCAGCTCCGAGTCGATGGCCCTGCTGTTCGGCGGTGTCGAGGCGCTGCTGCCGGTGATGGCTCTGGCCAGCCGGGAAAGCACCGCCTTCGCCGACGCGCAGCAGGAGTTGCAGAACAAGGCGGGCGCCACCGAGGCCGCCTACAGCCGCCTGGCTGAGACCGGGGAGCAGGTGGCCAGCCGCCTGCGTGCGGCGGCCGAAGTCTACCGCGTCGAGCTGGGCGACCGGTTGCTGTCCGCGGTGCAGCCGGCCATGGCCGGGCTGGCCGACAACTTCGACCGGCTGACGGTGGCGGCGGAAACCACCGCTCTGGCGTTGGGTGCGGCCTTCGTCGCCCGCGGCATCGGGCCGGCGATCCAGGCTGCCGGGCAGTTCGCCGCGTCCCAGGTGGCGCTGCGCAAGGAGCTGCTGACCAACACCGGCCACCTGCTGCAGAAGGAGGCCGCGCTGCGCGCCGGCGCCGCCGCGACGGCCGAGGCGGCGGCGGCCGACGTCGCCGCCGCCCAGGCTGCCCAGGCCAAGGCCCGCTCCGACCTGGCTGCCCGCGCGACGCAGTACGAGGCGGCGGCGGCGCTCGACGCCGCCATCGGCAAGACCGCGCGCCTGGTGCAGGCCGAAGAGGCGCTGATCGCCGCCCGCACCGCGCGGGCGGCGGCCGATGCCCGGGTGGCGGAGACCACGGTTGCGCTGACCATGGCGCAGAGCGCCCAGGCCTCTGCCATCGCCGGCACCGGTGTGGCGGCCACGGTCGCCTCGCGCGGCATGGCCCTGCTGTCGGGAGCCATGGCCCTGGTGGGTGGCCCGGTGGGTGCCGCCCTGCTGGCGGGCGCCGCGGCGGTCGCGGTCTTTTCCAGCGGGATGACCGCGTCGGAAAAGGCGACGCGTCTGCACAGCGACGCGATGCGGGACTTCGACTCCGCCTTCGACCGCAGCACCGGCAAGGTGAAGACGATGACGGAGGCGGTCGCCGCCCTGCGTCGTCAGACCCTGGAGGCTGCCCGCGACGCCGCCCTGGCTGCGGTGAAGCAGGAAGAGACCTATGCGCGTGCCGGTTCCTTCAAGATCGACCGTGCCGCCTACGAGTCCGGCCTGTCGAAGGAGGATGCCGCCAAGGTCTTCGGCCCGGCGCGCGAGCTTCAGCAGCAATTCCTCGCCGGCGCTATCGACGCCGAGGCGCTGTTCGCCGCCATCGACAAGCTGGCCAGCCAGGACGCCCGGCTGAAGCCGCTGGTCAAGGCCTTCGCGGAGTGGGCCGCCCCGCTGGCCAAGGCAAAGCAGGAGGTCAAGGAGACCGAGGCCGGGCTGGCGCTGCTGGACGGCACCGCCGATGACGCGGCCAAGGCCGTGCTCGGTGTCGGCACCAACGCGGCCACGGCGGCATCCGGCTTCCAGAGCATGGGCGGTGAGGTCGCCGGACTGACGGCGAAGCTCGCCGATCTGGTGGCGAAGTCCAAGCAGTTGGAGGTGCCGGCCGGCTACCAGCGGCGGCTGGCCGAGCTGGTCGGGCCGGAGCCGGCGAATGGCGACGCCAAGGATCTCGACCTGTGGCGGCGCAAGCGCGACGCCGCCGATGCGGCGCTGCGCCCGATCGTCGGCCTGGAGACCAGGGACCAGACCGCCGAGCTGGAGCGGCAGGCCAACGGGCAGCGCCTGCTGGCCGGTGCGGTCACCGACGCGGCCAAGGCGCAGGCCCAGAACCGTATCGAGCTGGCCAAGGTCGCCCTGGAATACCCCGGCCTTGGGGCGGAGACGGCGAAGACTCTGCTGACGACCAAGGATTTCGGGGCGGTTCTGAAGACGCTGCCGCTCGACCTGCAGCAGCGTTGGGCCGTGCTGCAATCGTCGTCGCAGGCGCAGTTGGCCGGGGCGGCGGCGCAGGGCACGCTGCAGCTGAAGCTGCAGACCGATGCGCAGGCGCGGCTGGCCGCTGCCGCCGGCAAAGGGGAGGCCGCGACCCGGCGGGCCACGATCGAGAACCAGGTCGCGGCGGCGGCGGTGCGCGGGCTGTCGGCGGCAACCCGGACCAACCTGGAGGCACAGGAGCGCTCCACCCAGCAGCAGCTCCGCACCGAATCCACCCAGCCGATCCTGGCCCGGATCGAGGCCCAGAAAGCTCTGGTGGCCGCGTATGGGCAGGGGCCGCAGGCGGTCAAGGCGGCGGAGCTGGCCGAGCAAGCGCACACGCTGGCGCTGAAGGAAGGCGAGCAGGGAACCCAGCTCTACAATGAGGCCAAGGCCCACTACATCGAGCTGCTGACCCAGGCGCAGCAGCTGGAGGCGGGGGTGGCAGCCGGGCCGATGCTTGAGCAGCAGCGCGACCAGCTGGAACTGGGACAGAAGCAGCTGCAGCTGATCGGCGCGTCGGCTGAACAGCGGGCGGTGGAGCTGGCGCGCACCCAGGCCCTGATCGACCTGCGCGAGCGCAACATCGACGCCGCCAGCCGGGAGGGGCAGGCCTATCTGGCCAATGCCGAAGCGCTCGCCCGGCAGAATCTGGCGCTGGAGCGGACCAACGCCGCCTATCAGGAGCTGGAGCAGTTCGGCGATCGCAGCTTCGACGCCATCCTGCAGAAGTTGTCCGCCGCCGGCAAGTCGACCATGTCGTGGGCCGATGCCATCGCCACCGTCAGCGTGGAGCTGCAGCAGCTCGCGCTGAAGATGGCCATCATCAACCCGGTCAAGAATGCAGTGTTGGGCACCAACCTGCCCACCCTGTTCGACCTGGGCGGCGGCTCGCAGCAGCAGCAGGGACAATCCGGCGGCGGCTTCAGCCTGACCGGCGGTTCCAACGGGTCGGGCTCCCTCAGTCTCGGCACCCTGGTCTCGAAGGCGTCGGGCGGCTGGCTCGACCGCCAGCTCGGCGGGTCGATCAGCGACGCGGCCAGCTGGCTCAACACCCCGGCCTATGGCGGCGCGGTGCTCAACACCGGGCAGGTGGCACAGCAGGCTGCCGGGATCGGCACCGGCGCCCGCGAGCTGTCGAGCAATGCCATGCCGTTGTCCGGGTCGCCCGGCGCCGGTGGCGTCACATACGGCGATATGTTGGGCGGCGGCCTGTACGGCGTCGGCGCAATCATGAATTTCGCCAACGGCCAAGTGGTCAGCGGCATCGGCAACACGGCTGCGGCTGTCATGTCGTTCATCCCCGGCCTGCAACCCTTCGCGCCCGTCGCGGCGATTGCAGGTCAGATTTTGCAGGGATTCTTCGGCAAGAACCGCGGCGCGCCGGCGGCTGGTGCCGCGGTCGAATACACGGACACCCGTCAAACCGGCGCGGGGGCAGCAACGGACAATGAGGGCGATCCTCAACAGGCCCAGCAACTGCTCCAGAGCATCGACGCCGCCACCAAGCAGTTCATCACGCTGACTGGCGGAAAGACCAACGGGGCGTTTGGGATCGGGGTTGAGGCAAAGGAGGGCAGATATCGCGTCCGGAACGGCGGCGCGTCAGGCGAGTTGGGAGAGTCCTTCGCCACGCTGGACGAGGCGGTAATCGCCGGGCTGCGCTACAACATCAAGGCGGGCCTCATCAGCGTGTCGGCCGACGTCGCCAAGGCGGTCGCCAACAGCACCACCGACGACATCAACGAGTTCATGGCCGACGTCAACTTCGCGCAGAGCTTCCGCGTGCAGTTCGACGCCATGAACGCGGCGCTCGACCCGACGGCCAACCTGCTGAAGACCTTCACCGAGAACGCCAAGTCCATCGGCGAGGCGGTGAAGACCAACATCACCGATTGGCGCAGCAAGGCCAGCGCGCTGGGGCTGGCGACCGAGACCGAGCTGACCGCCGCCGCCCGCAAGGGCATCGAGGCGATGATGGGTCTCGGCCCGGCGACCAAGCCGCTGGTGGGCATGGCCGCGGCGACGAAACAAGCCGAGATCGAGTTCGAACAGTTCCGGCCGGCCCTGCTGTCGCTCGGCTACACCACCGGCGAGGTGGCCGAGCTGGCGGCGCGCTATACGAAGAAGCTGCAGGATAGCTACGCCGATGCGGTGGCCTATGTGCAGCGGCAGGGCGCCGTCGCCATCGAGGCGCTGATCGACCCCAAGGCCAAGTCCAGCGCGCTGGACCGGCTGCAGGGGCTGGGGCTCGACCGCACCGACTCCGCCATCAAGGGACTGGCCGGTGTCATCGAGGGGGTGGAGACGGCGGCATCCGGCGGCACGTTGTCCATCGAGGCCGAGCGGGCTGCGCTGGGCCGGCTGAATGCTGCGCTTTACGACGGCACCATCAGCGGTGACCAGTACACCAGCATGGTGGGCTATCTCACCCAGGCGTGGCAGGACAGCGCCGACGCCGCGCAGACGGCGGCGGAAAAGGCCAAGGCGCTTGCCTCCTACCAGGCGGATATCGTCAGCCGGATGCATGCGGCGGTCGGCAACAGCCGCGGCGCCGGGCTGATCGCGCTGGACGCCCAGCAGGCGGCAGCTCTGGCAGACGCCACCGCGGCCGGCTACGACACCACCCAGCTGCGCCTGGTGCAGGCGGCCGAGCGGGCGAGTCAAGCCTTTCAACTTGCCCAGCAGGACCTGCTGGACGCCTACGACCGGGAGATCGCCGCCAAGCAGCAGGTGGTCGATTCCATCCAGTCCGGCGCCATCGCCCTGCTGCAGGCCGCCCGGCAGTTCAAGGACGCCCGCGCTGCCCTGCGCGAGGGTGACGACTCGCCCTTGGCGCCGCGCGAGAAGATCCAGGAGGCAACCGACCGCTTCGACGCCGCCTATGCGGTGCTGAAGAACGGCAGCTCGACCGATGCCGACAAGGATACCGCCCGGCAGACCCTGCTGCAGGTCGGCCCCACCCTGGTGGCGCTGGAGAAGGCGGCCAGCGGCGGCACCGCATCGGCGCTGTTCGACAAGGTGGACAGGGTCTTCGCCGAGCTGGGCGAGACCGGCGGGCTGAGCCTCGACACCGCCACCCGGGATCTGCAGGTGGCGCAGGACAGCCTGAAGGAGCTGCAACGCGCCCGGGCCGATGCCGCATCGATGGGGCAGCGTCAGCTGGCCAGCCTGTCCGGCCTGCGCGATGTCATGGACCAGAGCTATGCCGTCTGGCAGGCGGCGCTGACGCCGCTCCAGCAACTTACCGGCATCATCTCCACCACGCCGCGATACAGCGCTCCGGCAGCGGTCCAGACGGCGTGGAACAGCCTGTCCGCGACCCAGCAGGGTGGCATCGCCCAACAGATGGGGTGGGGTGGGCAGATGGATGAAGCCTTCAACCTCTGGCTCGGTTCGTCGGCGTCTCGCCGGGCGGATTTCGAGGCGCGCGTCCTGGCGGCCGGGGGTGAGTCATCCGTCCAGCCATACAGAGCACCGGCCGACGTGTACGCAGGGTGGGAGGGACTGTCCGCCGGAGAGCAGTTCGGCATCACCCGCGCGATGGGCTGGACCGGCAACATCGACGGCGCGTTCAACGCATGGCTGGCGACCGACAAGGGGCGGGCCTCAACCTTCGAGGACTACGTCCGGGTCATCGCCGGCGGGGCCACCTATCAGGCATCCGCTGACATCATGCGCGCGTGGGAGGCGTTGTCGGCCGACCAGCGGGCCCTGGCTGCGCAGATGGCCGGTTACATCGGCGGATTGGACGGCGGCCTGAACGCCTGGGTGAAGCTCGGCCACCAGGCGGACTTCGAGTCGGCTGTCCGGGCGCGGGCGCATGCCGCCGGTATCCCCGGCTTTGCCACCGGCGGCATTTCCTACGGGCCGCAGCTGGCGTGGGTATCCGAAGGCGCCCACACCGCCGAGGCCCATGTGCCGCTGCCGGACGGCCGACGCATCCCGGTGGCGCTCGACCTTCGGCTGCCCGGCAGCGACCTGGAGCCGCCGGCACCGACGGTCTCCTTCCGCCGTCCCGACCTCGATGCCGGCGGCGCCGGCGTGGCCGAACTGCTGGAGGCGGTGGAGAGCCTGCGCGATGAGGTCCGCGCCGTCGGCCGCGACGCCCGCACCCAGCGCGCCCGCATCGGCGCCGATGCCGCCGCCCTGCTGGCCCGCGTCGAGGCCGCCACCAGCGACCTGCCCAGAAAACTCGCCAACACCCGGAGGGCCGCCTGATGAAGGTGCGTCTGATCGACCTCACCCTGTTCCACCGCCCCAGCGGCCACCGCCACCGGCTGCCGCTGGCCACCTTTCCCGGCTACCAGTCCGGCTCGGCTGACGATCCGCCCAACGTCACCTGGCTGCCGCTGGTGACCGCCGGCGCCGACGCGTCGGTGTCGATCGGCAGCCTGGGTGCCGCCGACGGGCAGGCCGAGTTGCGGATCGGCGACCTGGTGCTGCGCAACGAGACCTCGCGCAATCCGGGACAGCGCTTCGCCACCCTGCAGGACCTCGATACCGGCGCCTGGCTGCGCGTCGCCCTTGATGACCGGCCGCTCAACCTGCTGCTGACCGGCGACTATGTCATCCAGTCGGTGACCGAGCGCGAGATCGAGGACGGGGCGCCGCTGGCCGAGGCGGTGACCATCTGGACCGCCCGGGTGGGCCAGCCCAAGCCCAAGCGCACCGAGATCGCCCTGCCGATCTACGACTCCCGCCTCGACTACGACACGCCGATCCAGACCGAGCGCTACAAGGGCACCGGCGGCTATGAGGGGCCGGCCGAGCTGAAGGACACGCTGAAGGAGCTGCCGCTCGGGCACTGCCCAATGGCGCGGCCGACCTATCTCGGCATCATCGACGGCTTCCACCGCTGGTCCGTCGGCGGCGGCAAGCCGGTGCAGGACGTGCCGCGGGGCTGGTCTTCCGGCGTCGCGGTGGTCAAGCAGAGTGGCGCCGCCCCGACGGACACCGCGCACTTCACGGTCGACCTCGCCAGCGGGATCATCACCACCACGGTGAAGTATGCGGACTTCCGCGTCGAGGTGTTGGGGCGCAAGTTCGCCGGCACTTACCGCCGGTACATCGGCGAGCTGATCGCCGCCCTTGCCAGCGGCGCCGGGTTGGCAAGCACGGTGGACAGCGCCGGCATGGACGCGGTGCCGCGCACCGTGGGGCTGTTCCTTGCCGCCGGCGACGGCACCACCCACGCCGCCGCCTATGCCAAATTCGTCGGCAGCGTTCCGCGCGGCGGCTGGTATGTCGGCACTGCCGGCCAGCTGGTGGTGACGCGGGTTCCCCGTCCCACCGCCGCGGCGGCGGTGCGTGCCTACAGCAGCGCCGCCGGCACCACCACGGGCCTGCAATATGTCGAGGGCCAGCACAACCCGCCGGCCAAGCAGGTGGTGCTGCGCTGCGCCCACAACCCCAGCCCGTCCAGCAGCGCCGCCAGCGACGCCTCCGCGGCCGACGCCACCCGCTGGACGCAGGAATGGGTCGAGGTGCCGTCCGCAGTCGACGCGGCCATAGCCACCGCCTGGGGCAGCTCGGCCAAGGTGGCCACCGTCGAGACCGCCCTGACCTTCAGCGCCGACGCGGCGGCCGAGCTTCCGGCCTGGGTGGCGGAGTTGTCGGCGCCGCCCACCCTCTACGAGCTGCCGGCGCTGGACGGGGCGCCCGGCATCTGGATTGGAGACACCGTGGCGGTAGAGGACGACATTGCCGGTTTTGCCGAGGGGGCGCCGGTGGTGGTCTACGGCCGGACCATCGCCGACCGCAGCGGCGGCGCCACCCTCTACGTGGCGCGGTGAACCATGGCGACCGGACTGCTGGCCCACATCAACGAACTGTCGGAACAGGACTGCGCCATCACCGGACTTGCTGCCGATTGGGCGGCAACGGCGCCGCTCGACGCGCTGAAGACGCTGCCGCTGGTGGACGCCGCGGTCTCGACCAGGATCGGCAGCCGGGACCAGCCGGTGGTGCTGGAATGGGAGTGGGATCGGCCGATTGACCTGACCTATGCCGGGCTCTACCGCACCAACCTGTGGAAGACCGGCCGCATCCGGCTGGAGGCCTTCAAAACCAGCGCGCGGAAATCGCTGGCATTCACCACCCAGCATGCCAGCGGCATCGACCGCCTGGTGCTTCCCGGGCTCTACGATCCCAAGACCCTGCGCTTCGGCGGTGAGAACACCGTGCTGGGCCAGCTGGGCGCCCGGGAGTTCCTGCGCTACCCGACGAACATCCATGTGACGATGCCGCTGTGCAGCGCGCAGGTGCTGCGCTGGACGATCTACGGCCCGGCTTACCGGGTGACCGGCAGCCGCTACAGCACAACCGAACAGGCTTATTGGATCGGGTTCGGCTGGGCCGGCGACAGCATGGCAATCGACCGCCATGTCGGCGCGTCGGCGGAAGGCTACCGCCGCGGCGGTAAGGTGACGGAGCTGGCCGGCGGCGGGGTGGCGGTGGAGCCCGGGCGCGGCCGGCGCACCGCCACGCTGGACCGCACCGTCAACGAGGCCGGCGACCGCGACCGCCTGTTCGACCTGGTCAACTTTCTCGACGCCGACCGGCCGGCGGTGTGGCTGCCGGACACCGACAGCGCCTTCGACTGCTACCGCTACGGCGGGCTTTTCCAGGTCATCGAGGACTTCAGCCAGAAGTACCTGAACGACCTGCACAGCGCCGCCACGATTTCCCTTGGTGAGGTGACGACATGACGACGCTGGCCAACATGCTGGCGGCTGCCCAGCGGCTGCTGACCTACTACAACGGCGACGAAAAGACGGCGCAGAACCCAGGCGGCCTCACCGGTGTGGGGGGCATGGCCGACAACTGGGATCCCTGCATCCAGGACATCGGCACGGTGGCCAACGGGGTGGGCACAGCTATGACGGCGGCCTCCACCAGCGAGGGGAACGCCGCCGCGTCGGCAACAGCGGCAGCTGGTAGCGCCACTGCGGCCAACGCCTCCAAGCTGGCGGCGGCCACCAGCGAAGGTAACGCGGCGGGTTCGGCCACCGCGGCGGCCAACAGTGCGTTGGCCGCCGCCGGCAGTGCGACGGCAGCCAACGCCTCCAAGCTGGCGGCAGCCACCAGCGAGGGCAACGCCGCGGGCTCTGCGACGACGGCGACGCAACAGGCCGGGATCGCCGCGACCAAGGCCGGCGAGGCTGCCGGTTCCGCCACCACGGCGACACAGCAGGCCGGGATCGCCACGACCAAGGCCGGCGAGGCTGCTGGATCGGCCACCACGGCGACGCAGCAAGCGGGGATCGCCGCGACCAAAGCCAGCGAGGCGGCGGCGGCGGCGGACCGCGTGGCGACCTTCGACCCCGCGACTTTCGCCAAGCTGGCCTCCAATGCCTTTACGGGCAAGCAAACCATTGTCGCCAGTGGTGCCATTCTGCCCGCGTCGACCGGGATCGCCGGGCAGAACAATGCCGGCGCCCTTGAGGTTCAGTCGCAGATGACAGGGGGCAATGCGGCGACCGCGGGGGCTGCCTTCATCTCGTTCCACCGGCCGGGCAACTTCGCCGCGCACCTGGGGCTCGACACCGATAACAAGCTGAAATATGGCGGGTGGTCCCTCGGGCAGAGTGCTTATGAGATATTCCACGCCGGCAATCTGCCGGTAACTGTGTCGAATGGTGTCATCAACTTCGCTTCCCCGCCCACCGTCGCCGGTAATGCTATCGGCGGTGGCGAGGATACGGCGGCGTCGCTGGCCGCGGCCTCCACCGTCAATCTCGCCGGCACCACGGCGAAGGCGATTTCCATTACCGCGGGGGCGGGTCCGATCAACGCATGGGGGAATGCGCCGGCCGGCGTGCATCGCGACGTCACATTCGCGGTCGCGGTCGTCCTGACCTACAACGCGACCAGTGCCATTCTGGTCGGCGGCGGTGGCATCACGACGATGATCGGCGATACCTGCCGGTTTGAAAGCCTGGGCGGTGGCAACTGGCGCATGCTGTCCTATCAGCGCGCCAACGGTATGCCGGTCGGGTCCGTGGTGTCTCAGTCGCTCAATCCGTCCGACAAGTCGGCCAATGTCGCGCTCGCCGACGGCAACAGGACTGCCAACAATGTGGGCGGTGGGGTCGGGTCCGGCCGGGCCGTCGCCGCTATCACGACGCCGACCTATTGGGAGGTGGTCGTTCCGGCCATGACGAACCCGTCAATCCCCGGTATCGCCGCGGCTGCGGCGCCCGTCTCCGATTACCTGACCAACAGCGCGCTTGGGTGGGGGTATCTGTGGAACGGCTATAAGGGCAACAGCGGTCAGGGGCAGGCGTTCGGGGAGGCTTGGGGGGCGGGCGAACGCTTGTGTTTCGCCTACCATCCGAACAGCCGCGGGTTCTGGATGGGCAAGGTGGTGAACAACGTGGCGGTATGGGGGGGCGGGGGCAACCCGGTTACAGGGGCAAACCCGGCCTATACCATTCCGCCCGACACCCCGGTTTTCCCCTGCTACAGCGTCGTCGGCGCCGGAAGCTCATTCTTCTTCGCGTTCGGATCGGGGCAGCAAGCGGCTTCCCCGCCGTCCGGTTTCCTTGCGTTCACTTGAGGTGGCAGTCATGGAGATTGTGAACATTGTTCCGCCATTCGACGCGGCAACGCATCGGAGGGCCTCGACGTCCACCGACAGTCACGACCCAGACACCGGCGGCGTGGTGCGGACCTGGGATGTGGAGCCTATCCCGCTCGACGAGCTGGTCGCGTCGGCGGTGGCGCGGATCAACATGGAGGCCGGCGAGCTGCGCGCGCGCCGTATCACCGTCACCGTCGGGCAGGAGGGGACCTACATCGCCAAACAGGCCGAGGCCGACCGTTACTTCGCCGGCGACCCCGGCTCATACCCCTATCTCGACGCCGAGGCCGCGGCGGTCGGATCGACCCGCGCCGAGATGGCCGAGCTGGTCCGCGCGACGGCCGAGGGGTGGACAGCGCTGAACGCGGCTATCGAGGGGGCTCGGCGTGGTGCGCTGGTGGCGGTGGAGCGGGCCGCCGCAGCCGGCGATGCGGTCGGCGTCGCCGGCGTCTTCCCGGTCGCTTGGCCGCCGGCCTGATCGGCCGCGACAACACTCCAAGCCTGGTCGACCCGGCGCCCGTGAGGCGCCTTTTTCATGTCCGGAGGACTCGATGGTCTCCACCCTCTGGCCGGTGCTTACCGGCTGGCTGGCTGGCGGTGCATTGGCGCGAGCTGGCACTGTCGGCCCTTTTCCTCGCCTGTGCCTTCCGGGAGCGCGGGCAGGACCATGACTCGCTGGGTACCACCGGGGGGCGGGCGCTCTTCTGGGCGCTGCCCTTGGCAGCCGTTGGCATCGCCCGGCTGTACCTGATTGCCCTGCCGCTGGCCCACGATCACCCGGCGGCCATGTGGCTGCCGCTGTGCGGCCTGTCCATGGTGCTGGCCTATCTCGCCGGCCCCCAGCTGCCGGCGCTGCCCTGGCGCCTCACCAGGCCGACCGAGTGGGGCGAGTTCCTGACCGGCGCCGGCGCCGGCGCCGCGATCAGCGCGGTGCTGGTGGCCGGACACGTCGATTTTCTCGCCCTCATGTGAGGCGCCGAAACTTAACACGCCACCCGCTGCTGACCTCCACCAAGCCGCCCGGCATGCGCCCGGCGGCCTTTTTCATGCGCGAAGGAGTTTCCGCCATGCGAGCCATCCCGCAAGCCGCCGTCGACCTGGTGAAGGAGGCCGAAGGCCTGCGCCTCACCGCCTACCCGGATCCCGCCACCGGCGGCGCTCCATGGACGATCGGCTACGGCCACACCGGTCCGGACGTCCGGCCGGGACTGCGCATCACCGAGGCCCAGGCCGAGCAGCTGCTGCAGGCCGACCTGGATACCGCCGCGGCGGTGGTCGACCGCGTCGTCACCGTCGAGCTGACCGACAGCCAGCGCGGGGCGCTGGTGTCCTTCGTCTTCAATGTCGGCGCCGGCCGGAAGGCCAAGGGCAAGGACGCTGGCAAGGACGGCTTCGTTACCCTGAAGAGCGGCCAGCCCTCCACCCTGCTGCGCAAGCTGAACCTTGGTGACGCCGCCGGCGCCGCGGCCGAGTTCGCCAAATGGACGCGCGGCGCCGGCAAGGTGATGCCCGGCCTGGTCAAGCGCCGGGCGGCCGAAGCTGCCCTGTTCCTGTCGGACGAGGTCCACCCGGTCAGCCGGGTTGCCGAGCTGGCGCCGGCGATGAAGCCGATGGCCAAGTCGGTCAGCGCTGTCAGCGGCGGCGGTGCGCTCGGCCTCGCCGGCGTTGCCGTCCTGCTGGATCAGGCGCGCGACGTCTCGACCGCCATCAAGGAGCTGCTGCAGGCGCTGCCGTCGGGCGCGATGGGCTGGGCGGTGGCCGCCCTGCTGGGGCTGGCGGTGGCGGTGATGCTCTATCGGCGCTGGGATGACCAGCGCAAGGCGGCCTGATGCTGGCCTTCCTCGCCACGGGCTGGGGCCGGGCGGCTGCCGGCCTGATCCTCGCCAGCCTGGTGCTGGCGGGGATCGCCGCCTTCGGCGCGCTTCAGCGCCAAGCCGGGCGGCAGGACGCCGTGCTCGAATCGACCACACAGACACTCCGGAACGCAGAGGTGCGCCATGGGATTGAGAATGATCTGCGCCGGCATCCTGCTGGCGCTGCTGAGCGGCTGCGCGACCAATGGAGCCGGGACTGACGGGGGCTGTGCCGCCTTCCGCCCGATCTACACCAGCCGGGCAGATGCGCTCACCGACGGCACGGCCGAGCAGGTGCTGGCGCACAATCTGACTGGTGCTCAGTTGTGCGGGTGGGTGCAAACGCGCTGAAGCGGATGGCAAAAGTGTTCACACGTGAACACTTTTGCCCTGAATTAGGAGCCTCCAGAAATATGGCCGCTATGGTCGCGCGGCTACGCGTTCCTGTGCGCGCGGGCGGCCGTTGAGATCACTCATCCGATAGGCTGGCGCGTGTGGAACTCTGTGTGGAAACCGGAGATGAATCCGGTACCTTTTCGACCTGTGCTCTTTCCGTGTGATCGTGAATTTTCAATATCTTAGCCGGCAACCCCCTTCCTGGGGGGCTGAGGCTCTACATGCGAAACGGGCGGCCGCTGCAGTGCGACCGCCCATCCAAGAAAATGGCGCGCATTTTCTTGGATAACCCATTGAAAGATTTAGTTTCCTGCAGATTGTTTCAGCCTGTCATAGCCCCGCCGGCCATGGCGCGGCCCTGCACCGGACACCGGAGATAGCCGCTTCGTTCGGGGTCGGCCCATGGCATGGAGGGATGCCGGCCCATGCCCCACCAAGTCGCCACCCGCCGGACCCGCGGAAGGCTGCGGACGGTCCCGCGACCGCGGCAACTGCCGGGAGGACGGACCGATGCATACGCCGATACTATCCCTTTGAACAGCGGCGGTATCCCTCAGACCCGACCCGCCAGAACGGAAAAGCCCCTAGGGTAGTGTGGTCGTTGTGGAAGGGAGCGCTATGCCACAGGAGAATGACAGGGCAGCCGGTTCTTCGGCGGTCGCCACCATACTCCTGCCGCGCACTTCGGCCGCATCCGGCAGGCAGGACAATCACCCAAGAATCCGGCGGGTGCGGACCGGACGGCGGCTCGTCGTGCCGCCACCATTCCCACCCTGCGGCCATACCAAACCGAAAGGAAATCCAGCATGGCTTCTCGCATGGCTCGGATCGTCCATATGGGAAAACTGGACGGCTATTCGGCGCTTCTGAATGGCACGATGCTGGAGCTGGAAGGTCGGCTTCTGTGGCCTGCGGAGGAACCGCTGAAAGAGGCGATGCGCCGCGCCGGCCTCCAACCGTCGGAGCTGATCATCGACACCTGCTCGCCCGTCGCAGGCATGCCCGTCTCCGCCGTCAGCGCGGCGGCTGTGCGGCATCGCTCCGGCGGTCTGCCGCTGGCGGCGTGACCCCGGCCAGGTGGACGACCACGCTGCCGAAATCGCTGTCCGTCTCCAGCCGCACCGGCAGGGGCGGATAGCCGGCGGCGACCGGAGCCAGCCACAAATCCACCGGCGGCCGGTCAGCCGGGCCGCTCCGTTGCCAGAAGCGGCCGGTCGGGCCTGACTTGCCATATCCCGCAACCGGCTTGTATGTGACCCTGCATTGCTGGGCGACGCCGGAAAAGACCGAGTAGCGC
Organism: Azospirillum humicireducens; assembly: GCF_001639105.2. Classification (NCBI taxonomy): domain Bacteria; kingdom Pseudomonadati; phylum Pseudomonadota; class Alphaproteobacteria; order Rhodospirillales; family Azospirillaceae; genus Azospirillum; species Azospirillum humicireducens. The sequence continues at coordinate 705,239 of NZ_CP028903.1, read as the reverse complement.
GACGGATCGACGATGCGCCGCCCCACCTCGGTGAACACCATGTCATAGCGGCGGCGTCCGTCGAACACAGGCAGCGAGCGGTCGCAATGCTGGCTCGCTCCCACCGCGAACAGCAGGTCGAGTACGGCGGACAGCGGGTCCAGCGTGCCACGCTGGAGCGCCGGCGGCACCGGCTCACGGTCGTCGGTCTCCGGTGGAGGCGTGACGGCGGCGGAGACGTCGCCCTGCGGCCCGTAGGTCAGGGTGACGGTGCGCGGCTCCCCGCGGAATTGGCTGGACTGCCGATGGCTGGCCGGCTTCAGGCCTTCGCCCTGGCGGCGCCCGTCGCTCTGCGAGTCCGTTTTCCAGGTGAACAGGCGGCCGATGGTGCCTCCGGTCACCGCCGATACCGCGATCCGGTAGCGGTCGCCGGTCACCTCCAATGTCGCATCCACGTCCAGCGCGGTGACGCCGCCAACGAACACGCGGTAGGTCGCCTTCAGCGGCTCCGCCATGGCCGTGGATGCCGCGAGCGGAACCAGGTGAAGCGACAGGCCGGCGGCCAGCAGGGCCGTTCCGAAACGGTTGGCGAGGCGGGGAGGGCTGGGATGGGGCACGGTCCGGAGCTCCTGCGGGCGGCGAAATCTTTTTTAAGATGGTGATGAATCTGGTGCTTGACACCCGGCAGGGAAGGCCGTAGAAACCCGCCCACCGCAGCGGCGGGGCCGACGACAAACGGTCGCGACGCTCCCGGGACAAAAAGCCGGATCGGCTTGATGGAACGGGGCAAAGAGTTTCAGGGTTCGGGCGCGTAGCTCAGCGGGAGAGCATTCGCTTCACACGCGAAGGGTCACAGGTTCAATCCCTGTCGCGCCCACCATCAAGAAAGGCTCCGGACGAAAGTCCGGAGCCTTTTTTCTTTCCCGGTCCGCCTGTCAGGGAGGCAAGCCGTGAAGCGTGGCGGAACCGCACGAAGAACAAGAATTAGGAAACTCTTATACGATCCATGAATCCGCGGTCGATTGACGCAGATCAGCCCCGTTTGTGTTGCAGTACGGTAGATAGGGTCATTCCCTGTCACCCGTTTCGGAAAGCCTCACCTCATGGACGATACCCGCATCGCTCTGCTCTCTGTCGCCCTGCTCGTCGTGGTCCTCGCCATCATCATCGGTTCGGTGGTTTTCGTCCCGTCCTTCACCGCTCTGCTCGCCACGCTGCTGGCATGGGCGAACCTGGCCTATCTGGTCGGCATCACCATCAAGCGCTGATTTCCAAGGGTCGATGCGGCGGGGAAGGGGATGCCTTCGCTGCCGCTTCGGCAACAGTCTGTCTTGCGGAAAGCTCTTCTGGACAGGAACGGTCCGACACGTTATCCAGCGCGCGACTTCGACGCGCAAGGACCGCAGCCATGACGTTGACCGCCGCCCCGACCTCAAGCGACCTGCCGATCCTGAGGGCTGTGGAGGAGCTGCGGGCGCAGGTCGCGGCCTGGCGCGCAGAAGGGTTGACCGTCGCCCTGGTGCCGACGATGGGCGCGCTTCATGACGGGCATCTGGGCCTCGTGCGGCGGGGGCGCGAGTTGGCCGACCGGGTGGTCGCCAGCGTCTTCGTCAACCCGACCCAGTTCGCTCCCCACGAGGATTTCGACCGCTATCCGCGTGACGAGGCCGGCGATGCCGCCAAGCTCGCGTCGGCCGGTTGCCACGCGCTCTACGCTCCGACGGTGCGCGCGATGTACCCGCAAGGCTTCGCCACCGCCATCTCGGTCGGCGGCCCGGCGGAGGGGCTGTGCGGTGCCTTCCGGCCGCAGATGTTCGGCGGCGTCGCCCTGGTCGTGACCAAGCTGTTTTTGCAAGCCCTTCCCGATGTCGCGGTGTTCGGCGAGAAGGACTATCAGCAGCTGATGGTGATCCGCCGGTTCACCCGCGATCTCGACATCCCCGTCCGCGTCGAAGGACTGCCGACGGTGCGCGAGGCCGACGGGCTCGCCATGTCCTCCCGCAATGCTTATCTCGGTGCCGACGAGCGCGCCCGCGCTCCGGAATTGCACCGGGCACTGACCGCGGCGGCCGAGGCGCTGTCCCGTGGGGCCGATGCCGACGGGGCGCTGACGGCCATCCGCGGCCGCATCGCCGAGGCAGGATTCGGCACCATCGATTATGTCGAACTGCGCGATGCCGAATCGCTGGAGCCGGTGACGGCCGTTGCCCGTCCCGCCCGTCTCCTTGCCGCCGCCTGGATGGGCAAGGCAAGGCTGATCGACAATGTGCCGGTGGCGCCGGCGGCCTGACCCGGTGAATAGTTTGTTGCACGGATCGATCGGCATTTGACCGGCCCTTGCCGCGGGCTTAGACTCCTGTGCGAATGGACGTATGACCTCCATGATCGGGGGCGGAAAGGCAATCTTGCGGCTCGTCCGTCGCAACCGGCATGGGGAAACGGTGTCCCTGATGCCGCTGGTTCTGACCGGTCTGCTGCTGGTGCTGGCAGCACTCGGCACCACGGGTGCCGTGGTGGCCAGCAAGAACCGCGCGCCTGCGCCACAGGCACAGCCTGGGGGCGACAAGAAATACGCGGCCCTGCCGATGATGACCTTCAGTTTGGGCGGCGGCGGTGCGCGGATGGTCGACGTCAAGGTTCTGCTTGAGATCGACCGGGCGGTGGATGGCAAGGTCGCCGAACCCTACGTGCCCCGTATCTCGGATCAATTGTCCGACCGCATGCGCCAGATCGACCCGCAACAGCTGACCGGTGCCGAGGGGGCCATGCTGATGAAGAGCACGATCGCTGGGGTGCTCGACCGCGAATTGCGCGGCGTGCGGGTCAAGGAAATCCTGCTGGACCGCATGGTGGTGCGGTAGCAAAGAGAGGGCAGGCGCCGCGAGGACGCCCGCCCTTTCGATCACGAAGCGTCCGTCACTCGGCCGCGACGGCGGCGCGGCGCTGGGCGTCGCGCGACTGCCGGCCTTCCTTCAGCTTTTCGGCCAGCAGGAAGGCCAGTTCCAGCGACTGGCTGGCGTTGAGGCGCGGGTCGCAGGCGGTGTGATAGCGGAGCGCCAGATTGTGGTCGGTGATCGCCTGGGCGCCGCCGGTGCACTCCGTCACGTCCTGACCGGTCAGTTCGAAATGCACGCCGCCGGCATGGGTGCCTTCGGCCTGATGCACCTCGAAGAAACCGCGCGCTTCGGCCAGCACGCGCTCGACCGGACGGGTCTTGTAGCCGGTGGTCGACTTCACCGTGTTGCCGTGCATCGGGTCGCAGGACCACACCACCGTCCGGCCTTCGCGCTGGACCTTGCGCAGCAGCGGCGGGAACTTCTCCGCCACCTTGTCGGAGCCCATGCGCACGATCAGCGTCAGCCGCCCGGCCTCGTTCGTCGGGTTCAGGATGTCGATCAGGCGGATCAGCTCGTCCGGGTCGGTGGTCGGGCCGCACTTCAGGCCGATCGGGTTCTTCACCCCGCGCAGGAACTCGACATGGGCGCCGTCGGGCTGGCGGGTGCGGTCGCCGATCCACAGCATGTGGGCCGACACGTCGTACCAGTCGCCGGTGGTGCTGTCGATGCGGGTCAGTGCCTGCTCGAACGGCAGCAGCAGCGCCTCGTGGCTGGTGAAGAAGTCGGTTTCACGGATCTGCGGCGTCGTCTCCGCGGTGATGCCGCAGGCGGCCATGAAGGCCAGCGCCTCGTCCAGGCGGGTGGCCAGCTCCTGGAAGTGCTCGCCGGCCGGCGACTTCTCGACGAAGCTCAGCGTCCACTGATGGACCTTGTGCAGGTCGGCGTAACCGCCCTGGGCGAAGGCGCGCAGCAGGTTCAGCGTCGCGGCGGCCTGGGTGTAGGCCTGCATCATGCGCTCCGGATCGGGAACGCGGGCCTCGCTGGTGAAGTCGAAGCCGTTGATGATGTCGCCGCGGTAGGACGGCAGCTCGACCCCGCCGATGTCTTCCATGTCGGCCGAGCGCGGCTTGGCGAACTGACCGGCCATGCGGCCGACCTTGATGACCGGGATCGAGGCGCCGAAGGTCAGCACCACGGCCATCTGCAGCAGGACGCGGAAGGTGTCGCGGATGTTGTTGGGGTGGAACTCGGCGAAGCTCTCGGCGCAGTCGCCGCCCTGCAGCAGGAAGGCCTGGCCGGCGGCGGCCTCGGCCAGCTTGGCCTTCAGCCGCCGGGCTTCACCGGCGAAGACAAGCGGCGGATAGGAGGACAGACGCTGCTCGACCGCCTCGACCTTGGACTGGTCGGGATAAGTCGGCATCTGCTTCGCCGGTTTCGTCCTCCAACTGGCGGGTGTCCAACGCTCGACCATGACGCGCCTGCTCTTCCTTGACGATTGCGGAACGGGGGCCGGACGGGCGGCGAACGACCGGCGGCGAATCCCGTTGGGGCGTACTCTATAGCGCGACTCGCGGCAACTTTTCCACAGTTTCGGCCCGCCCGTCGGCAATGCTGTGCCGCAGCAAACATTGCTCTGCCACCGGGAGTGATTTCAGATGAAAGGAAGCTCGCGTCTGCGCCGCTGGCGGCGGGACCTCGCGCCCTTTATACATCGGGGCAACCGGTCACCGCCCCCCGATCATTGCCCCCGATCATTGCCCGAGAGGAGCCTTTTGGTGAAAGCGACATCCTGGCGGGCAAATCGCCTGTCCTCCTGGGGGCGGGCCCTGGCGGTCTACCGCGACCCGCGCGTGCTGGCGATCCTGTTCCTTGGCTTTGCCGAAGGGCTGCCGCTGGCGCTGACCGGAGCGACGCTGAATGTCTGGCTGACCGAGGAAGGCGTCAGCCGGACCAACATCGGCCTGTTCGCGCTGGTCACCATGCCCTACGCGCTGAAGTTCCTGTGGGCGCCGCTGATCGACCGCATGAGGCTTCCGGTGATGACGCGGCTGTTCGGGCGGCGGCGCGGCTGGGCGCTGACGGCGCAGGCGGCGCTGATCGCGGCCTTGCTTGGGCTGGGCACCACCGATCCCGGACAGGATCTGTGGTGGACGGCGCTGTGCGCGGTGCTGGTCGCCTTCTGTTCGGCCAGCCAGGACATCGTCGTCGATGCCTACCGCGTCGAGGTGCTGGAGGAGCACCAGCAGGCGGCGGGCGCCGCGGTGCTGGTGCTGGGATACCGCTTCGGCCTGATGGCGGCGGGAGCGGGGGCCCTCTTCATCGCGGAGGCCTATGGCTGGCGCACCGCCTACGAGGCGATGGCGGGGCTGGTGCTGGTGGGTATGGCGACGATCCTGCTCTGCCGCGAACCGAAGGAGCCGCCGCCCAACGCCCGCGAGACGCTGATCGCCGAGTGGCTGGCGCGCCGGCCGCACCTGTCGGGCCGCAGCGCGGTGGCGCTCGCCTGGCTCTATGGCGCGGTGGTGGCGCCCTTCCTGCAGTTCATGGAGCGGCGCGCCTGGGTGGTGATCCTCGCCTTCATCGCCAGCTACAAGCTGGGCGAGGTGCTGGCCGGCCAGATGTCGTCGACCTTCTATATCAGCCTCGGCTTCACGAAGTCGGAGATCGCCACGGTCAGCAAGCTGTTCGGCCTGTGGGCGACCATCGCAGGCGGGCTGCTGGGCGGGCTTCTGGTCGGCAAGGTCGGGGTGCTGCGCGGCCTGATGATCGGCGGCATCCTGCAGATGGTGTCGAACCTGGGCTACGTCCTGCTGGCCTGGACCGGCCACGACGTCTCGGTGCTGGCGGTGACGGTGGTTGTCGACAATGTTTGCGGAGGCATCGCCACGGCGGCCTTCGTCGCCTATCTGTCGGGCTTGTGCAACATCGCCTACACCGCGACCCAATATGCGCTGCTGTCGAGCTTCTACAAGCTGGGCGGCGACCTGTTCGGCGCCTCGTCGGGCTGGCTGGCGGAGCGGATGGACTGGATCAGCTTCTTCCTGCTGTCCATGGCCGGCGCCATTCCGGCGCTCTGCCTGCTGGTCTGGCTGATGGGACTTCACCGCCGGGACCAGGAGAGCGCCGTCCCCGCGCAATGACGGGGACGGCTCCACCGCAGGAGCGTGGTGTCAGCCCCCGGTGGTCGTCTTGGTCTTGCCGGCGCCCGGCCCGGCACCCAGGTCGGCGCCGGTGGTCGGATCGGCGTCGGGTTTGGACATGGTGCGGGCGGCCACGGCGTTGACCGCTGCCATCTCGGACGCGGCCAGCTTGACCGTCGGGTTGCCGTCGCCGCCGTTGACCGGGCCGTCGCCCATCTTGACGTCGACGAACTCCCACTGGGCGCCCTGGTTCCAGGGGCCGCGCATGTCGCCCTCGCCCTGGCTCATGTTGTAGTATTTGTCGGTGTATTCGTGCTTGCCCGGCAGCTTGCCCGGCGGGAAGTTGTTGTCGATTGCGTACAGCGCCTTCTCGAAGCTCTTCTGGTGGGCGATTTCGCGGGTCATCAGGAAGCCCAGCGCATCCTTCACGCCCGGATCGGTGGTGACGTTGATCAGGCGCTCGTAGATGATCTTGGCGCGGGATTCCGCCGCGATGTTGGAGCGCAAATCGGCCGTCGGCTCGCCGATGCTGTCGATGTAGCCGCCGGTCCACAGCTGCCCGGCGGAGTTCACCAGCGCCGGGCCGCCGCCATACAGAAGCGACAGGGTATGGCTGCCGTTGCCCTGGGTGATGTTGGCGTAAAGATCCGTGGTCTCCTCCGCCCCCTCGGCCAGCTTGCCCTTGGCACCCTTGGTCAGCATGGCGACGATGGAGCCGATCACCTCCAAGTGGCTCAGCTCCTCGGTCGCGATGTCGATCAGCATGTCCTTGCGGCCCGGATCCTCGTCGGCGAGGCCCTGGGTGAAGTAGCGCATGGCCGCGGCGAGTTCACCCTGCGGGCCGCCGAACTGCTCCAGCATCAGGCTGGCGAGCACCGGGTTGGGCTCCGACACGCGTACCGTGTACATGAGCTTTTTGTTGTGCATGAACATGCGAGGGATTCCTCCTGCGTCTGATGGCCCGCCTGGAGGGGGCCGAGGATCGGAGAAATCCGGACCGGCTGATCGCCGGGGATGCAGGGGAGACCAGCAGGACGTGCCGTTCCGGATCGCTCACCCGTCCTCAACCGGAGGACTTTGGAAGCGTTCCAGCAAATCGTGCTGCCGCGGCGTACTATATCGGCCGATAGGCGGTCGCGGTCGGCAGGAGTTGGTGGTGTCGGGATGGGAGGCCGGCATCCTGCCGGCCCCCGCCTCCCTGTCACCGCTGCGGCGAGCCTTACTTGGCCTGCGCGCGGCAGGCGTCGAGGGCCGAAATCGCCTTGCGGGTGTCGTCGAGATAGTAGGTGTAGGCGTAATCGTCGCTCTTCCCATCCATCTCCATGTACAGCTCCTTGCCGTTCATCAGCGCGTTGATCGCCGAGGCGGAGGCGGGCAGGCCGACGGCGGCCATCGTGTTGTCGACGGCGACGCCCTGGACCTTCTCGCTCCATGACTTGTCGACCGACAGGGAGATGGACAGGGTTTCCTTCTCCTTCAGTTTCCAACCGGTGTCCCGGAACACCATCACCATGGCCTGTCCCTGGTTGGTGTAGGCAAGACCCACGCCGGCAGTGTCCTTGCTGTCCGTCTTCCATTCCTGGGAGATCGCACAGTCCTTGTCGAGCTGCACGGTCCACACGCCGATCTTCGTGTCGGCCTGGGCCGTTGCGACCGACGCCAGGACAGCCATGCCGGCGAAAGCCGCCAAAAATTCGCGCATTTGCCAAAAAACTCCCGATAATGTTCTTATCGGGGCACTGTAGTTATTGCATTCGAGAGAAGTCCAGCATCTTCGCCGGGTTGCCGGTGGGGAAGGAAAAGCAGCGTCCCGGCCTTGCTTTCGGATGCAGGGGCCAGGGCGCCGGGCTGTTCAGATCTTCTTTTCCGGCTCCGCCTTCTCGCGCATCAGCACGAACTCCTCCGACGTGGAGGGATGGAGCGCGATGGTGCGGTCGAAGTCGCGTTTGGTGGCGCCGCAGTTCAGCGCGATGGCCAGCGGCTGCATCATCTCCGGCGCGTCCATGCCCATCATGTGGCAACCCAGCACGCGCTGGCTCTCGCCATCGACCACCAGCTTCATCAGCACCCGTTCGTCCCGGCCGGACAGGGTGTGCTTCATCGGGCGGAAGCCGGCCTTGTAGATATCGACCTGCGCATAGTTGGCGCGGGCCTGCATCTCGGTCAGCCCGACGGTGCCGAGCGGCGGCAGCGAGAACACCGCGGTCGGCACATTGTCGTAGCCGATCTGCATGGGGTTGTCGTTGAACAGCGTCTCGGCCAGGGCGCGCCCTTCGGCGATGGCGATGGGGGTCAGCGCCATGCGGTCGGTGACGTCGCCGATGGCATAGATGCTGTCCACGCTTGTGCGGGACCAGCCGTCGACCGGGATCGCCCCGGCCTCGTTCAGGGTGATGCCGACCTCTTCCAGGCCGAGAGTCTTCGTGTTGGGGCGCCGGCCGGTGGCGGCCATCACCAGCCCCGCCGAATGCTCGCGGCCCATATGGTCGGTCAGGGTATAGCCCCCCGCACCCTTTTCCAGCTTCACCGGCTTGCAGCGCGAAACGATGGTGATGCCGCGCTTGCGCATCTCCTGCGCAAGGGCGACGCGGATGTCGTCGTCGAAGCCGTTCAGAAGGTCATCGCCGCGGATCATCAGCGTCACTTCCGAGCCCAGTCCGCGGAAGATGCTGGCGAATTCCACGGCGATGTAGCCGCCGCCGATGATCAGCACGGAATGCGGGAGCTTTTCGAGGTGAAGCGCCTCGTTGGAGGTCGCGGCATGCTCGATGCCCTCGATGGGCGGCAGCGACGGCCAGCCGCCGGTGGCGATCAGGATGTTGCGGGCGGTGTAGCGCTTGCCGTCGACCTCCACCGTATGGGGATCGACGATCCGGCCGAATCCCTCATACAGGGTCACGCCGGAATTCTTCAGCATGGTGATGTAGATGCCGTTCAACCGGTCGATCTCGCGGTCCTTGTTCGCGATCAGCGTTTCCCAGTCGAAGGCCGGCGTGTGGGAATTCCAGCCATAGCCGCAGGAATCCTCGAAGCCGTCGCGGAACTGGGCGGCGTAGACCAGCAGCTTTTTCGGCACGCAGCCGCGGATCACGCAGGTGCCGCCGACGCGGCTGCCTTCGCAGATCGCGACCTTCGCACCGTAGGACGCTGCGCGCCGGCTTGCGGCGACGCCCCCGGACCCCGCACCGATGGTGAAGAGGTCGAAATCGAACTCGGCCACGGCCGTCTCCTTCCGCAACTTGACCCTTGTTCCACGTAACGGGTCCCGCGACGCGGGCCTGCCGGATGTGGTCGGGCAGGATATGGGGAGGCGAGGGGCGTTGGGAAGCGCGCCGTCAGCGCAGCAGCATGTCCTGGATCAGCACTTGCCGAAGTTTCAGCGGCCGCATGGTCTTGTTGGCGACGTGGCGCAACGCGTCCTTGACATAGGCAGGCCCGTCGGCGCCGCGCAGTTCGGCCGGATCGACCTCCAGCAGGCGTCGGCTGATGGCATCGGCGATGCGCGGCAGGTGCGGGTTGACCGTCTCAAGCGGTGTCGCCGGGTCGAACTCCAGCACCGCGCGCAGCCGCAATTCCTGCAGCCGGCGGCCATCGTTCAGGGTGAGAACCAGGGTGGGCAGAGCGGCATAGACGGCTGGGGCCGGAGCGGTGCCGGTTCGGGGCGCGGTGAAGGTGTCCTGGGTGGGGACCGGGCGCAACAGCAGTGCGCCGCCGATCCCGGCACCTGCGAAGGCAAGCATCAATCCGATCAGCGCCAGTACGATCCGGTTGCCCGTCCCATCGAAGGAGGGCAGGGCGGGCGCAGCCGATTCGGCGGTCGCGGTCGTGTTCGCCATTCCGTTCAGCCGCCCTGTTGCGATCGAAGCCTGTGCGGCGACTTTAAAAGCGCGGAAGTGGCAGGTCAAATAATGGTATTTGATCTGGTTTTTCTCTGAATGAGGCAGGTGAGGGACGAAAACGACTGCGAGGGCACCATCGCAATTTCATGTGCATTCGATCTGTTTGTCGGATATGCCGATCCTTGAAATCCAGCCGGAAAATGCAACGCAGCCATCCGTTCCGGGTTGGCAAGGTGGGAAGCCTCTTCCCCCGCCCGCCCGGGGCGTATAATGCTGGGATTCCAACACAACCGGCCGGCTGCCCTGTCCGGCGGCCGGGTCATCCAGAACGTAGCATCGCAAAGCCATGCGCAGAAATCGGCGTTGGCAGGGGCGCGGACAGGGGCGAAAGGCGAGGGTTACCGGTATGAGCAGCACCGACGACCGATCAGTTGGCAGCCGGGCAGCGGGAAGCGGGACGGCCGGCAAAGGGCCGACCGCCCTCAACCCGACCTCCGCCAAGGTCCCCGACTGGACGGACACCTACTTCCGCCGCACCAAGGAAGCGGTGGGCAAGTTCGGCGACAAGACCGTCACCTACGCCATATTCATGCGGCGCCCGGTGGTCTGCGCCCCGCGTCTTGCGGTGGAATGGCTGGAGGCAGTGGCGCGCGAGCGCAACACCAGCTTCCAGATCGACCTGAACTATCCGGAAGGAAAATGGGTCGGCGCCGGCGAGCCGATCATGTATGTCACCGGCTCCTTCTACCATCTGGTCGATTGCGAGACCATCCTCCTGCAGAAGCTGGGTCCGGCCAGCGTCGCGGCCTACAACGCCTTCACCATGTGCGCCGACCTGCCGAAGGTCGCCTTTCTCGCCATGGATGCCCGCCATTGCGCCGGGACCGAAATGGCGGAGATGATGGCCTATGCCGCCTCCGTCGGATCGGACCGGGCCAAGCGCAAGGTCGGAGCCAAGGGCTTCATCGGCAATGCCACCGACGCCACGGCTCCCTATTTCGGGCAGGAGAGGGGCATGGGCACCATGCCGCATGCCCTGATCGGCTATGCCGGATCGACCGTGCGCGCGGCGGAGATGTTCCACGAGACCTTCCCCGATCTGTCGCTGACCGTGCTGGTCGATTATTTCGGCCGTGAGATCACCGACGGGCTGGAGGTTTGCCGCCGCTTCCCGCAGCTTGCCGCCCAGGGCAAGCTGGCGCTGCGGCTCGACACCTCCGGCGGGCGTTTCGTCGAGGGGCTGGATCCGCCCGGCTCCTATGCCGTGCTGGAGCGCCATGCGCCGCATGCCATCCGCGGCTATCGCGACGAGACTCAGCTGCGCTACCTGATCGGCACCGGCGTGTCGGCGGCGGCGATCCATTATGTGCGCGAAAGGCTGGACGAGGCCGGCTTCCCGGCGGTGAAGATCGTCGCCAGCAGCGGCTTCGGCCCGGCCAAGTGCCGCCTGATGGCGGAGGCCAACGCGCCGGTCGACGTGATCGGCACCGGCAGCTACCTGCCCGAACGCTGGACCGAGACCTATGCAACCGCTGACATTATCGAGTATGACGGCGAACGCCGCGTGAAGGTCGGCCGCGAGTTCCTGTTCCGGCGGTAGGTCGCGNGGCAAACGAAGTTTGCGCGTGAGCAGGGGGGAGAAGGGGTTGGTTGGGACTACTTTTTACCCCAGACGCTTCGCAATCAACGGCCCTCTTTCCGGCGCCGTGTCCGTCACCGTGACCGACGCACGCAGGCGGCGTTCGGCCTCATCGGCCTGCGCCTCCGTGCGGGCGTGCAGGATCGCCAACGGGCGTTCTCCCGGCCCCACCGCGTCGCCCAGCCCGGCCACCTCGTCGAAGCCGACGGCGAAGTCGATGGTGTCGGTGGTCTTGGTCCGGCCGCCGCCCAGTGCCACAACCGCCATGCCGACCCCGCGGGTGTCGATGGCGCCGGCGAAGCCGCTGCGCTCTGCGAAGACCGGGCGGACGATGGGGGCGCGTTCCAGATGGCGGTCCGGTTGCTCCAGCAGGTCGGCCGGTCCGCCCAGCGCCGTCACCATGCGGGAGAAGCGTTCCGCCGCCGCGCCGCTGGCGATGGAGCGGTCGGCCAGGACCCGTCCCGCCGCGGCATCCGGCGCCAGCCCGGCAAGCGCCAGAAGTTCCGCCGCCAGCGCTGCGGTGACTTCATAGAGCCGCGGCTCGGCCGGCTCGCCGCGCAGGATGGCGAGGCATTCGCGCATCTCCAGCGCGTTGCCGGCGCTGCGGCCCAGCACCTCGTTCATGTCGGTCAGCAGGGCGACCGCCGGCAGGCCGGCGCCCTTCGACACGGTGACGATGCTGTCCGCCAGCGCTTCGGCATCCTCGAACCGCTGCATGAAGGCGCCGGTGCCGAATTTCACGTCCATCACCAGCGCATCCAGCCCCGCGGCGAGCTTCTTCGACAGGATCGAGGCGGTGATGAGGTCGAGCGATTCGACCGTCGCCGTCACGTCGCGGATGGCGTAAAGGCGCTTGTCGGCCGGGGCGATGTCGTCGGTGGCGCCGATCACCGCACAGCCGACCTCCTTCACCACCCGGCGCAGCAGCTCGTTGTCGGGCTTGGCGCGATAGCCGGGGATGCTCTCGAACTTGTCGAGCGTGCCGCCGGTGTGGCCGAGGCCGCGGCCCGACACCATCGGTACGAAACCGCCGCAAGCGGCGAGCATCGGCGCCAGGATCAGGCTGACCTTGTCGCCGACGCCTCCGGTGGAATGCTTGTCGATCACCGGGCCGGGCAGGTTCAGCGACGTCCACTCCATCACCGTGCCCGAATCGCGCATGGCGCGGGTCAGCGCCACCCGCTCGTCCAGGCTCATGCCGCGGAAGAAGACAGCCATGGCGAAGGCCGCGGCCTGGGATTCCGAGACGCGGCCGTCGGTGATGCCGCGGACGAAATCCTGGATGGTGGCGGCGTCGAGAGGTTGGCCGTCGCGTTTGGTGCGAACGATCTCCTGTGGAAGCATCGCTCAGTATCCTCCCGCCGGAGCCGCTTCCCGTTCGCCGTGCCCGGCGGCGTCCAGCAGCGAGTCGAGCAGGCTGGAGGCGCCGAACCGGAATGTCTGCGGCGTCGCCCATCCCTCGCCCAGGATATGGTCGGCCAGCGCCAGATAGCGCGCCGCTTCAGCCGTGTCGCGGATGCCGCCGGACGCCTTGAAGCCGACGGTCTTTCCCGATTCATAGATGCTGTCGAGCATCACCGCCGCTGCCGGCAGGGTCGCGGCCGGCTGGGTCTTGCCGGTGGAGGTCTTCAGGAAGTCGGCGCCGGCGGCGATGGCGTCGCGCGCCGCCCAGGCCAGCAGGTCGGCGTCGGGGAAAGCGCCCGATTCCAGGATGACCTTCAGCAGCGCCTTGTCGGCGCAGGCCTCGCGGCAGGCCTTCACGACGTTCATCGGCTGGGTGCGGGCGCCGTCGATGAAGGCCTTGTAGGGCAGCACCACGTCGATTTCGTCCGCCCCGTCGGCGATGGCGCGCCGGGTCTCCGCCGCCACGGCCGAGGCGTCGGCCTCGCCGGTGGGGAAATTCACCACGGTGGCGACCTTGACCGGCGTGCCGTCCAGCGCCTTGCGGGCGGTGGGCACGAAGCGCGCCCAGACGCAGACAGCGGCCACCGGCCCCACGGGCGTGACCGCGCGGGCGCAGAGCGCCTCCACCACGCGGTCGCTGTCGTCGCCGTTCAGGCTGGTGAGGTCGAGCATGCCCACGGCCCGGCGCGCCAGATCGGCGTCGGACGGGGCGTTGGCGCTGGCGTCGAGCGCGCTTTGCAGGTCGGCAGACAGTTTCATGACCGGGACCCGTCCTTTTCATACAGGCGTTCGAGGAAACCGACCAACAGGCGCTCCAGGTCGGCGGCGGCCGCCGATGCGGCGGTCAGGGTCTGGTGGTGATCGACCGGCCCGTCGCCGAGCCCGACGCCCAGGTTGGTGACGACGGCGCAGCCGACGACCCGCAGGCCGCAATGGCGGGCGACGATGCATTCAGGCACCGTGGACATGCCGACAGCGTCGGCGCCCAGCAGTTTCATCATCCGCACCTCGGCCGGCGTTTCGAAGGACGGGCCGGGATAGGCGGCATAGACGCCCTCCGCCAGATCGATGGAAAGACCAGCCGCCACCTCCTTCAACAGGCCGCGCAGCTCCGGGTCCCAGGCGTCGGTCATGCTGGGGAAGCGCTCGCCGAAGGCCTCGTCGTTCGGGCCGGTCAGCGGGTTGGCGCCCAGCAGGTTCAGATGGTCGCTGATCGCCATCAGCCGGCCGGGGCCGACCTCCAGCCGCAGCGAGCCGACGGCGGCGGTCAGCACCAGCGTGTCGCAGCCGGCCAGCTTCAGCGCCCGCACCGCGGTCTTCAGCGCGTCGAAGCCCTTGCCCTCATAGGCATGGACGCGGCCCTGCATGCAGGCGACCTCGACCCCGCCGAGCTGCCCCACCACCAGCCGCCCGGCATGGCCGGAGACGCTGGGGATCGGGAAACCGGCGATGTCGGTGTAGGGGATGGCGACGCCATCGGCGATGCGGTCGGCGATACCGCCCAGGCCGGAGCCCAGCACGATGCCGACCCGCGGCCGGTGGCCGGAGGCACGGTGAAGGATGTCCGCGGCGGCGCGGGCTGCGGTCATGTCGGGATTCTCCGCTCAGAAGGCTAAATTGGTTGGGCCGAAGGATTCCGGCAACAGGGTCTCCAGCGTAAAGGTCCGCCGCAGCCCAGCCGGGTCGCAGATGTGGATCGGCGTCTCCGGTGTGGCGAATTCGCGGATGCGCTGGCGGCAGCCGCCGCAAGGGGTGCAGATTTCCTCCGCCCCCGCCTCGCCGCCCATCACGGCGATGGCGCGGATGCGGCGGTCGCCGGCGGTCACCATGGCGCCGATGGCGCTCGATTCCGCGCATTGGCCCTGCGGATAGGCTGCGTTCTCCACATTGCAGCCGGCGAAGATGCGGCCCGAGTCGCCGAGGATCGCCGCACCCACCTTGAATTTGGAATAGGGGGCATGGGCGTTCTCGCGGGCGGCGCGCGCCGCCTCGATCAGGCGGTCAAGCTCGGCAGTGTCGGCCATGGCATCAGCGCTCCTTGACATAGGGGATGCCGCTCGCCTTCGGGGCGATGGCCTTGCCGACGAAGCCGGCCAGCAGCAGCACGGTCAGCACATAGGGAAGCATCTGGATGAACTGCACCGGAATGACGCCGATCACCGGCAGCTCGACGCCCTGCAGCCGCACCTGCACCGCGTCGGTGAAGGCGAACAGCAGGCAGGCGAACAGGGTCGGACCCGGCCGCCATTTGCCGAAGATCAGCGCCGCCAGCGCCAGATAGCCCTTGCCGGCGGTCATGTCGCGGACGAAGCCGGCGCCATGGCCGGTGGACAGGTAGGCTCCGGCCATCCCGGTCAGCACGCCGGTGACGATCAGCGCCTGATAGCGCAGCGTCGCCACCGACAGGCCGGCGGTGTCGACCGCCGCCGGATTCTCGCCGACCGCCCGCAGGCGCAGCCCGAAGCGGGAGCGGTAAAGCACCCAATGGGTGGCGATCACCAGGACCAGCGTCACCCAGATCAGGATGTTGTTGCCGTTGAACAGCTCGCGATAGACCGGCCCCAGCACCGGAACGCCGGCCAGCGCGTCGGCCCCAGGCAGCTCCACCGCGGGGATGCGCGCCTGGTTGGGCAGAAGCGGGGTCTGCCCGCCCTGGTGGAACCAGGCATAGGCGAGCGTCGGCGCCAGCCCGGCGACCAGGATGTTGATCGCCATGCCCGACACCACCTGATTGCCGTTGTGGGTGATGCAGGCGAAGCCGTGGACCATCGCCAGCGTCACACCTGCGGCGATGCCGGCCAGCAACCCGAGCCAGGGGTTCAGCGTGGTCGAGGCGACGGCGGCGGAGAAGAAGGCGCCCGCCAGCATCTTGCCTTCCAGCCCGATGTCGACCACGCCGGCCCGCTCGCAATACATGCCGGCGAAGGCTGCCAGCACCAGCGGCGTCGCCACCCGGATGGTGGCGCCCAGCAGCTGCAGCGCCAGAAGAAGCGCGTCCTCCATCGCTCAGCCCCTTCCCGTATCGGTGATGGCGGCGCTGCGGCGGCGGAACAGCGCCTCCACCTGCGGCTTGAACAGGTTCTCCATCGCACCGGCGAACAGGATGACCAGACCCTGGATGACCATCACCAGCTCGCGGTTGATCGCGGGGTATTCGAAGGACAGCTGGCCGCCGCCCTGCGCCAGAACCCCGAACAGCAGCGCCGCCAGAATGATCCCGACCGGGTGGTTGCGCCCCATCAGCGCCACGGCGATGCCGACGAAGCCGACGCCACCGGTGAAGTTCAGGATCACCCGGTGCTGCACGCCCAGGATCTCGTTCACGCCGACGAAGCCGGCCAGGGCGCCGGAGATCAGCATGGCGATGACGATGTTCCGTGCCGGGGAGATGCCGGCATAGACCGCCGCCCGCTCGTTCCGGCCCACCGTGCGCAGCTCGTAGCCCCAGCGGGTGCGGCGCAGGAACAGGTGGAACAGGACGCAGCAGGCCAGCGCCCACAGGAAGGACAGGTTCAGCGGCGAGGCCGGGATGGTGATGCCGAGCCAGCCCAGCGCCCGGTCCATCGACGGCAGCCAGACGCCGGGGTCGAACTCGCGGGTTTCCGGCGACTGGCTGCCGGGGCGGATCAGCACGTCCACCAGCAGCCAGGTCATGATCGACGCGGCGATGAAGTTGAACATGATCGTCGTGATGACGATGTGGCTGCCGCGCTTGGCCTGCAGCCAGGCCGGGATGAAGGCCCAGGCGGCGCCGAACAGGGCCGACGCCAGGATCGCCAGCACAGCAACCACGGGCCAGGGCCAACCGGTCAGCGCCAGCGCCACCAGCCCGGCGCCGAGCCCGCCCAGATAGGCCTGCCCCTCGCCGCCGATGTTGAACAGCCCGCAATGAAAGGCGATGGCCACCGCCAGCCCGGTGAAGATGTAGCTGGTGGTGTAATAGAGGGTGTAGCCGATGGCCTCCGGGTATCCCAGAGCCTCCGTCACCAGCAGCGACAGCACGTCCACCGGGTTCTCGCCGATCACCAGGATCACCAGCCCCGACAGCACGAAGGCCGCGACGAGGTTGAGAACCGGCAGCAGCGCATACCCGACCCAGCCCGGCACGGCGCCCGGCTGCCCCTTCCCCGACCCGCTCAGCAGCACCGGCGTCTCCTGGATTGCCCCTTGCCGGGGATTCTTAACCGGCAACCCCGCCGCTGACCAAGCATTTCGTCACGCGGAAAAGCCAAGACGTGCGAGGACTTGGAAGCGTCACAAAAGTCTTGCCGCAGCGCAGCATTCTGGCATGCTTCTTATCCATATAAAAATTAAGGTTATGGAGCAAGCCCGATGCCGCTCGACCTGCCGCAGACCTTCCGCCACCATGTGTTCTGTTGCGCCCAGCAGCGTCCGCCCAGCCATCCGCGCGACAGCTGCGCCGCCAAGGGGGCGCATCCGCTTTGGCAGCGGCTGGACCAGAAAATCCAGGGCAAGGGCCTGACGGATGTCGGCATGGCGATGACGGGCTGCCTCGGCTTCTGCTCGGCCGGGCCGCTGATGGTGGTGTATCCGGAAGGCATCTGGTACAGGCCGGAAACGGCGGCGGATATCGACGAGATCGTCGAGTCGCATCTGGTGAAGGATGCGCCGGTGGAGCGGCTGGTGATGNCCGCTGGGCGGGGGAGGGTTAGGGTGGGGGCACCGTCAGCCGACGCTTAACAAAACCCCACGCCTACCAGACCTGCGGTTGCGGCATTGGGACGCGGGCGGATTTGCCCATATTGTGGGCAGCCTCCGCCATTGCCTGTCCGAACCGATCCCATGACCGACGCCGAAACCGCCGACCTGCTGCCAGCCGAGGCCGATTCGGTTCCCTATGCCGTCGGCTGCTTCCTGGCCGCGATCCTGCTGTTCGCGGCGATGGACACGCTGATCAAGTTCCTGACCGCCGGCTACCCGGTGCCGCAGCTGATGTTCGTGCGCTCGCTGGTCGCCTTCCTTCTGGTGGGCGGCTACACGCTGTGGCGGGGCGGCGGACTGGCGGCGATGCGGACGCGGCGGCCCTGGGGGCATGTCTGGCGGGCCTTCGCCGGGCTGATCTCGATGGGATGCTTCTTCTATGCATTCCGGGAACTGCCGCTGGCCGACGTCTATGTGCTGAGCTTCGCCGGGCCGCTGTTCATCACCGCCCTGTCCGCCCCGCTGTTGGGGGAACCCGTCGGCTGGCGGCGCTGGGCGGCGGTGGTGGTCGGGTTCGGCGGCGTGGTGGTGATGGCGCAGCCGTCGGCCGGGGCGCCGCTGGTGCCGGTGCTGGTCGGGCTGTGCGCCGCTTTGTTCTATGCGCTGGCGGCGCTGGCCGTGCGCGGCCTGTCGCGGACCGAGACCAGCGCGTCGATCGTGCTTTATCTTCTGCTGACGACGACGGTGGTCAGCGGTGTGCTGACGGTCCCCGTCTGGACGGCGCCGACCGCCGACGCGCTGGGTCTCATGGCGCTGGTCGGGGTGCTGGGTGCGGGGGCGCAGGTGCTGCTGACCCAGGCCTTCCGCCGCGCGCCGCCGGCGGTGGTGGCGCCATTCGAATACACCGGCATGGTCTGGGCCAGCCTGTTCGGCTGGGTGGTGTTCGGCGACCTGCCGACGGCGCCGGTTCTGCTTGGCGCCATGGTCATCATCGGCAGCGGGCTCTACATCCTGCATCGTGAAACCATGGTGGCGCGCCGCCGGCTGGGTTCTTGACAGGACAGGCCCGGCGGCGACACTCTCGCCGCCTGTTCACGGCTGGGGTGCCCGTGCGGATGCCGGATCGGCGGATGCGCGGGCTGAGACAACACCCATCGAACCTGATCCGGGTCATGCCGGCGAAGGGAGCCGACCGGAACCCGACGGATCGCCTGCAAAACGCCCCGTCCCCCTCCGCGTCGCTCCGCTTGCCGGCGCGTGTTGAGGAGATTTCGGTCATGCGGCGCGCGCTTCCCCTCCTGATCGGCCTGCTGGCCGCATCCTCCTGCCTGTCGTCCGGCGCCCGCGCCGACGACACGCTCTCCTTTCCGGTGCTGGTGCCGCTGACCGGCTTCCTGTCGCTGGAGGGAACCAGCCAGCGCAACGGCGCGGTCCTGGCGCTGAAGCAGACCCCGGCCGGCGTCGCCATCGCATCGGAGGTCGTCGATACCGGCACCTCGCCCGAGGCGGCGGTGACGGCCCTGGAGCGCGCGGCCGGCCGCGGCACGGTCGGAGCGGTCGCCGCCAGCATGCTCGGCACCCAGATGCTGGCGATGCTG
The DNA here is from genome assembly GCF_001639105.2 of Azospirillum humicireducens. Taxonomy (NCBI): domain Bacteria; kingdom Pseudomonadati; phylum Pseudomonadota; class Alphaproteobacteria; order Rhodospirillales; family Azospirillaceae; genus Azospirillum; species Azospirillum humicireducens. The sequence goes on along the minus strand of NZ_CP028903.1, from coordinate 686,141 downwards.
CCGCTGGCGCAGGAGTTGAAGCTGCCGCTGGTCACCGTGTCGGGCACCGCGTCGATCACGGAGCAGGGCAACCCCTGGGTCTTCCGCTTCTTCCCCGGCGACGCCGTGACCAAGGCCGCCCATGCCCGCTATGTGGTGGAGGAACTGGGCAAGCGGCAGCCCGCAGTCATCTACCAGACCACCGCCTATGGGCAGAGCGGCAAGACGCATCTCGACGCCGCCTTCAAGGCTCTGGGCGTCACGCCGGTGTTCGAGGAGGGGGTGGACCCGGCCGCCAAGGATCTGCTGCCGGTTCTGACCAAGGCGCTCGCCGCCAAGCCCGACGTGCTGGTGCTGCACCTGCATTCCGGCCCGACGGCGCTGCTGCTGCGGCAGGCGGCCTCCAGCGGGGTGGCGGTTCCCATCGTCGCCGGCTCCGCCATGCATCAGCCGAGCACGGCGGCCCTGCTGGAGCCGGCGGAACTGAAGGGGGTCTGTGCCGAGACCGCGGCCTCGCCCATCTCCGGCGACACGGCGGAGGTGAAGGCCTTCACCGAGGCCTACCGCGCCGCCTTCGGCAAGGAGCCGGATGCCTTCGCGCTCGGCCAATATGACGGCATGACCATGGTGCTGGAGGCGGTCAAGGCCGGCGCCCGTTCGCCCGATGCCATCGCCAAGGCGCTGTCGGCGGAGAGTTTCAAGGGCCTCGCCATGACCTACAAGTCCGACGGCAAGGGCAACATGGCCCATTCCGCCGTCATCGTCTGCTATGACGGGGCCAGCCGCGTGCCGGCGCTGGTCAAGCGCTATGACGACCCCACGCTCGCGGTGAAGTGAGCGGATGGCGGCGCTTCAACTGCTGGTCAACGGGGTGGCGCTGGGGGCGGCCTATGCCCTGGTTGCGCTGGGCTTCGTGCTGGTGCTGAACGCCACCTCGGCGGTGAATTTCGCCCAGGGCGATCTGGTCATGGCCGGCGGACTGCTGGCGGTGGCGCTGGCGCCGCTGATCCCGCTGCCGGGCATCGCCCTGCTGCCGGTGGTGCTGGCGCTGATGGCGGGGCTCGGTCTGCTGCTGGCGCTGGCGGCCTACCTGCCCTTGCGCCGCCGCCCTCCGGTATCGGTCTTCATCAGCACAATCGCCATCGGCATCATCCTGCAGAACGGTGCGGCCATCCTGTTCGGGCCGGAACCGCGTGCCGCACCGCCGCTGTTCGGCGACGCCACTCTCTACATCGGCGGGCTGGCGGTGCCGGAGCAGTCGCTCGCCATCGTCGGGGTGGCGGCACTGCTGATCGGCTTGCAGCAATGGGTGTTCGCCCGCACCCAGCTTGGCCGACGGCTGCGGGCCACCGCGCAGGACCCGGAGATGGCGCGGGCCTGCGGCGTGCCGGTCACTGCGATGATCCTGGTGACCTTCGCCATCGGCGCCGCCTGCGCCGGTGCAGCGGGGCTGCTGCTGGCCAACCGCTATTTCGTCACGCCGACCGCGGGCGGGGATCTGATCCTCAAGGCCTACATCGCGGTGACCATCGGGGGCTGGGGGTCGGTGCCGGGGGCGGTGGTGGGGGCGCTGCTGATCGCGCTGTTCGAGGTGGGGGTGTCGTCTGTGCTGTCCTACCCCATGGCATTGGGGGCGTTGTACCTGACGCTGCTGGCGATCCTGGTGCTGCGGCCGCAGGGGCTGTTCGGCGAAGCGGTGCGACGCCGTGGCTGAGCGGTCCTCGCCGTGCGTCCCCCTCACCCCAACCCTCTCCCCGGGGGGGAGAGGGGGCTATGTCGGGGTGGAGAATGTCGCGCTGTTTGCCGGCGCCCTGGCCCTCCTGGTCTACGCGTTGGCTTTCGCCTCTCCCTACGGCCTGCGCGTCCTGACCGTTGCCGGTGTCTATGCGCTGGCGGCCTTCGGGTTCCAGATCGTCTTCGGGCTCGGCGGTGCCTTGTCCCTGGCGCAGGGCGCCTTCTTCGGCGTCGGCGCCTATGTGACGGGCATCCTCGGCAGCCGCCATGGGTTGGGCTTTGAGGCGACCTTTCCGCTGTCGATGCTGGTGCCGCTCCTGCTGGCGCTGCCGGTCGGGCTGGCGGTGCTGCGGCTGGAGTCGCATTATTTTGCATTGGCGACGCTGGGCATCGCGCAGGTCCTTCATCTGCTTGCGGTCAATTTGCCGGAGCTGACCGGCGGTTCCAACGGATTGGCCGGGGTGCCGGCGGTGGTGCTGTTCGGCTGGGCGGTGCCGCGCGGGTTGCCGATGGCGGGGCTGGTCTGGGGGCTGGTGGCGCTCGGCGGGCTGGTGGGATGGCGGTTGACGCATGGAAAGCTCGGGCGCTCGCTGACGATGCTGCGCGACGATCCGCTGGCAGCGGGCACGCTGGGGCTCGACGTCGGCCGGCTGCGGCTGACGGCCTTCGGCATCAGCGCCCTGTTCGCCGGCGCGGCCGGGGCGCTGGCCGTCCACACCCAACGCGTCGTCTCGCCGGAGGTGCTGGAGTTCCCGGTCATGGTCTCCATCCTCACCATCGCCATCGTCGGTGGGCGGGGGCGCATGGCCGGGGCGGTGCTGGGTGCCGTGCTGCTGCTGCATCTGCCGGAATGGTTCCGCTTCCTGGAGCGCGGCTATCTGGTCGTCTATGGCGCGGCGTTGCTGCTGACCGTGCTGCTGGCGCCCGACGGGCTGACCGGCCTGCTCGGCCGCGCCGCCGGGCGCCTGTTCGGCCGTCCGGCCCGTGCCCTGCCGGAAGCGCGCGAGCCGCCGCCGTCCGTTTCCGAGGATGGGCTGACGGTGGAGGGGCTGGCCAAGTCCTTCGGCGGCTTGCAGGCGGTGGACGGCGTATCGCTGGAGTTGCGGCCGGGGAGCATCACCGGGCTGATCGGCCCCAACGGGTCGGGCAAGACGACGGTCATCAACCTGCTGTCTGGGCTGGAGCGGCCGGATGCCGGGCGGGTGCGGCTGGGCGGGCGCGACGTCACCGGCGCCCGCGCCGACCGTCTGGCCCATGCCGGGCTGGCCCGCAGCTTCCAGGCGGCGATCCTGCCGGAAGGAACCGGTGTGCTGGAGGCGGTGGCCGCCGCCCGTCTCGCCGTCGATCCCGACGCGGCGACGGCGGAGGCGCATGCCCGCTGGGCGCTCGACCGGCTGGGGGTGGGCGACCTTGCCGGCCAGTCCTGCGACGGGTTGCCGGCGGCGCTGCGTCGCCGGGTGGAACTTGCGCGAGCCGTTGTCCGTCGGCCCGCCGTGCTGCTGCTGGACGAGCCTGCGGCCGGGCTGACCGACGGCGAGAAGGCGGAGTTGGCCGCCCTGCTGCGCGAACTGGCGGGGGAGGGGATGGCGGTCCTCCTGGTGGAGCATGACATGGGCTTCCTGCTGCCGCTGGCCGGGCGGGTGCTGTGCCTCGACCGCGGGCGGGTGATCTATGACGGTCCGGCCGACGGGGTGCGCCGGGATGCGACGGTGGCGGCGGCCTATCTGGGTCGGGCGGGGGACCTCCAATGAGCGAACGTCATTCAAGCCCGCTGCTGTCCGTTCGCGGTCTGACCGCCGGTTATGCCGGTGCGACGGCGCTCGACGGTGTCTCGCTGAGCGTCGCGGCGGGAGAGACGGTCGCGCTGCTCGGCGCCAACGGGGCGGGGAAGTCGACGCTGTTGAAGGCCCTGCTCGGCCTCGTGCCGGCCCGCGGCAATCTGCGCTTCGACGGCGGCGATCTCGGTCCGCTGGCGACGGAGGCGCGGGTCCGCCACGGCATCGGCTATGTGCCGGAGGGGCGGCGGGTCTTTCCCGGCATGAGCGTGCGCGACAATCTGGAGGTCGCCGGCCTGCCCGCCGCCCGCGACCGTGCGCAGGATGTCGAGCGCGTCTTCGCCCTGTTTCCCGATCTGGCGGCCAAGAGCCGGGACAGCGCCTGGCGCCTGTCCGGCGGCCAGCAGCAGATGCTGAGCCTGGGGCGCGCGCTGATGGGGCGGCCGCGCCTGCTGCTGCTGGACGAGCCGTCGCTCGGCCTGTCGCCCAAGCTGGCCGACGAGGTGTTCGGCGCGGTCGGCCGCATCGCCGCTGCCGGCACCGCTGTTCTGCTGGCGGAGCAGAGTGCGGCGCGCGCCCTGACGGTCGCCCCGCGCGCCGTCCTGCTGCGGCTGGGCCGCGTGGTGGTCGACGGGCCGGTGGCGTCGCTGTCGGACGAGGTGTTGCGCGGGGCGTTCTTCGGGGTTTAGCGCAAATTCCCTGCGTGTCCTGTGCAACAGGTGTCTGCCTCCTGCAACAGAACGGGCGGTTGGGCTTGCGGATGGGGGCGGGCGCGGATAGCTTCGCCGCCGCAACCATCCATGGATTACCTCGTCATGACCGCCCGTTCCGCCGCTTCGCTGTCCGCGCTCCTCCTGCTGGGGGTGGCGTCGGCTCCGGCGCTGGCAGAGCTGGTGCCGGTCGAGCCGAGCATTCCGCCTGCCGTCTATTACGGTATGCCGGTGCCCGAGGCCGAGATCGTCGTGCCCGGCGCCCCGGCGCAGGATGCCAACCCCACTGAGAAGCCGGCCGAGAAGCAGGGCGACAGGCAGGGCGCCGCGGCCCCGGCGAAGCCGGAGGGGCCGGGCGAACTGATCGAAAGCTGGGACGGCGGTGCCGCCAAGAAGAAGGACGGCAGCTTCGCCTATTGCGTGGCGGAAGGGGAGTTCACCTCCGGCCATGTGCTGATGTTCGCCCGCAGCCCCAAGGGGGAGATGAACATCGGGATCGGCATCCCCGGCGCCGACCTGCCCAAGGGCGGCGAATGGCCGGTCACCATGGAGGTGGACAGGAAGCTGAAGCGCGAACGGGTCGCCATCGCTTCGCAGCCGGACATGCTGGTGGTTTCCAACGGCAAGGACGAGGAACTGGTCAACGCCCTGATGGGCGGGAGCGAACTGGTGGTGTCGTCGGCCACCGACCGCATCGCCTTCAAGCTGGCCGGCACCAAGAAGGTGCTGGGGGATCTGAAGACCTGCGTCGACAAGGGCGGCAACGTTCCGCCGATCAAGGTCGCGGCCGGCCGCCCGGCGGAGAAGAAGAACCGCCTGCCGGAAGGGCTGGGCAGCCTGCTGACCGCGGCCGGCGTGCATGACGCCGAACTGGTGCCGATGGACAAGATCCCGCAGGAACGCCGCCCGGCGGACGTCGCCTGGCGCTTCGGCCCGATCGTCGGCGGCATCCGTGAGCGCGCGGTGGGTGAGGAGGCGAAGATCGACGAGCTGTCGGACGGCTTCGCCGATGCCATGAAGCAGCGGTGCGAAGGCACCCCGACCGTCAGCCTGAACCCGTCCGAACAGGCCGGTTCGGTCTGGCTGCGCACCGGCTCCGTCGATTGCGCCATGCCCCAGGGCAAGCTGCACGTCACACTGAACTTCCTTCTGTCGCAACGCCGCCTGTTCACCGTGATCTTCCACGAGGCGGCCGAACCTGACATGGCGCTGGCCGACAAGGTGCGCGACAATCTGGCCCAGGTCCTGCATCGCGCCGGCACGGCTCCGGCTCCGGCTCCGGCACCTGCGGATGCCGCGCCCGTCACTCCGCCGGCGGCACCGCCGGCAACCGAGGCTGCTCCCTCCGCCGCATCCCAGGCGGGCTCCGCTCCCCCGACGGTGATACCGCAGGCGAAGCCGCAGCCGGGCAAGCCCTGACGACGCGATGCAGGACGGTCGGGACAGCGAATCGCCTTGGAAGGCCTCATCCGACCGCCAGACTGAGCGGGAGGCGAAGCGCGTCGCCGTGCTGCGGACGGCGGCGCGGGCCTTCAATGAGACGGGCTATCACAACACCTCGCTGGACGACATCGCGCGGCGTCTGAACGTCACCAAGCCGACCATTTACTACTATGTCAGGAACAAGGAGGAGATCCTCTTCGAGTGCGTGCGGATCGGGCTGGAGATGCTCGACGAGGCCTCCAACGACGTGAACGGCCATGGCGGCAGCGCATATGACGAGCTGATCGTGGTGATGCGCAAATATGCCGAGATCGTCACGATGGATTTCGGCATGTGCGTGATCCGCGTCGGCGAGGAACCGTTGACGGAGGAAAGCCGCCGTACGCTGCGGTCGCTGAAGCGCGGCATCGACCGCAAGTTCCGCCGCCTGATCGAGCGCGGCATCAAGGAGGGCAGCCTCGCCCCGTGCGATCCCAAGATCGCCGCCTTCACCGTGGCGGGGGCGCTGAGCTGGATCGCCCGCTGGTACAGCCCGAACGGCGGCCTCAGCGCCCAAGACATCGCCGCCCAATGCATCGACCTGCTGATGAACGGCCTGGGCAAGGGCGGACCGTCAGGTGAGGTGCGCCCGCCGGCCTGACGCGGGCCGACACAAGGTCAGCGGATCAGCGCCCCGCCGCCTGGACCGTCCTCAGCCCCACCGCCGCCTCGACGAAGGCGATCAACTGCTCGGCATAAAGGTCGGGGGTGACGCCGCGGCGGCGGTGCTTGGCGCGCTTCACGTACCAGTCCTGCAGCATCGGCTTGATAAAGACCGCAGCCATCGTCACATCCGGCATCGCAAACAGCCCGCGGGCGATGCCGTCGGCCAGCGCATCGGCGATCATCGATTCCGTCATCATCTCGCTGCTGACGGCGAGATCGCGCCCTTCCTTCGAGAAGGCCTTTGCCTCCATGTAGGCGAAGACGAACCAGGGATGCATCGCCTCGGTCAGATACAGGTGCGTTTCCAAAAGCCAGCGCAGCCGGCCGGCGGGATTCTGTGCAAGTTCCTCCGGCGGACGGCCCAGCACCTCCTCCACCACGCCGACGACCTGGCCCAGGATCATCATCAGCAGCGTGTCCTTGCTGTCGAAGTAAGCGTAGAGCGCGCCCATGCTCAGCCCCGACTGCTCGGTCAGGTCACGCAGGCTCATGGAGTGGAAGCCCTTGCGGTTCGCCAGCGTCAGCGTCGTCTCCACGATGCGCACGAGATTGGCGATGGCGACCGCCGGTTTCTTCACCCGGATGGTCGCCGCATGGCGTTCCAGGATGCGGCTGCACAGCGCCTCCATCGACAGATCGTGCCGGGCCTGGAACTCCTGAAAGCTGCTCATGCGGTCGGGCCCTATCGTTCGCCATGCCAATCGTTCTTGCACGACACGGTCGTCAAGGATATAAAGCGAGCGCTCGCTCGTTTTTTCAAGAGCGCCGTTCGGAGCGCCTGCGACGAAATCCCAACAACGGCCCAACCTGGGAGGAAGCATGAGCTTCACCATCGACCTCACCGGCAGGACGGCACTGGTCACCGGCGCGTCGAGCGGCCTGGGCCGCCATTTCGCCGGGGTGCTGGCGAAGGCGGGCGCCCGCGTGGCACTGGCCGCCCGGCGCACCGACGCGCTTGCCGAAACGAAGGCCGCGATCGAGGCGGGCGGCGGTACTGCCCTTGTCGTCGCGATGGACGTCACCGATTCCGGCTCCGTCTCCGCGGCGGTGGCACAGGCGTGGGACGGGCTCGGCCGCATCGACATTCTGGTCAACAATGCCGGCGTGACTGCCACCAGCCCCTTCCTCGACATGAGCGAGGAGGAGTGGGACCGGGTGATCGAAACCAACCTGACCGGCTGTGCCCGCGTCGCCCGCGCGGTGGCGCGGCGCATGCGCGACGATGAGCAGGGCGGTTCCATCGTCAACATCGCCTCCATCCTTGGCATGCGGGTGGCCGGCCATGTGTCGTCCTACATCGCCGCCAAGGGCGGTCTGGTGCATCTGACCAAGGCGATGGCGCTGGAGCTGGCCCGCCACGGCATCCGTGTCAACGCACTCTGCCCTGGCTATGTCGAGACCGAACTGAACGCCGACTTCTTCGCCTGCGACGCCGGCAAGGCGCTGGTCAAGCGCATCCCGCAGCGCCGGCTCGGTCGGTTGGCCGATCTGGACGGGCCGCTGCTGCTGCTGGCTTCGGATGCCGGCGCCTACATGACCGGATCGGTTCTCGCCGTCGACGGCGGCCATCTGGTGTCCTCCCTCTAGCGAACGGAGCCGTTCCATGGACTTCACCCTTCCCCAGGAGCTGGACGACATCCGCCGCCGCGTGCGCGCCTTTGTCGAGGAGGAGATCCTTCCGGTCGAAGCCGACCGCGCCAATTGGGACGAGCACGAGAACATCGCCGAAGCCCCCTTGGCCACCCTGCGCGCCAAGGCCAAGGCCGCCGGCCTGTGGACGCTTCAGCTGCCGAAGGATGTCGGCGGGCAGGGGCTGCCGATGGTCGGCGTCGCCGCCTGCTACGAGGAGATGAACCGCTCGATCTTCGGGCCGGTCTGCTTCAACGCCGCCGCCCCCGACGACGGCAACATGCGGCTCTTGAGCATGGTCGGCACCCCGGCCCAGAAGGAGCGCTGGCTCGCCCCCATCGTCGAGGGCCGGGTGCGCAGCGCCTTCGCCATGACCGAACCGCATCCCGGCGGCGGCTCCGACCCGTCGATGATGAAGACGAGGGCGGAGCGCAAGGGCGACCGCTGGGTGGTGACGGGCCGCAAATGGTTCATCACCGGAGCCGACGCGGCGCAGCACTTCATCCTGATGGCGCGCACGTCCGACGATCCGCGCAAGGGGCTGACCGCTTTCCTGTTCGACAAGGACCAGCCCGGCTGGCGCATCGAGCGCCGCATCCCGATCATGGGGCCGGAGGAGCATGGCGGGCATTGCGAGCTGATCTTCGACGGACTGGAGATCGCGGACGAGAATGTGCTGATGACGGTCGGCGACGGGCTGAAGGCGACGCAGATCCGCCTCGGTCCGGCGCGTCTGACCCACTGCATGCGCTGGACCGGCCTTGCCAAGCGCTGCCTGGAGATCGCCGCGGCTTACGTGAAGGAGCGCGAGAGCTTCGGCATGCCGCTGGCCGGGCATGAAGGCGTGCAGTGGATGCTGGGCGAGACGGCGATGCAGATCGAGATCGGCCGGCTGCTGACCATGAAGGCGGCGCACGCGCTGGACAGCGGCAGCTTTGCCCGCAAGGAGGTGTCGATGGCCAAGGTCCAGGTCGCCGACACCCTGTTCAAGGCGGCGGACACGGCGATCCAGCTCTGCGGCGCGCGCGGCTATTCCAAGGACACGGTGCTGGAATGGATCTACCGCTACGCCCGGCAGGCCAAGCTGGTCGATGGCGCGTCGGAGGTCCACAAGATGGTGCTGAGCCGCAGCTATCTCGCCGAGGGCGACGATTTCTGGGGTTGGCGATGAGCGGCGGCGACACCGGCCTGACCGCGGAGCGCAAGGCCGCGCTGGAAGCCTGGCTGGCCGGGCAGGCCGGGGCCAGGGCCGTGACGGTGACGGAGGAGGGGAGGCTCAGCGGCGGCGCCATCTCGCTCAATCTGGCGGTGACGCTGGAGATCGACGGCGGGCCGCTGTCCGGCCGCCATGCCTGCGTGCTGCGCACCGGCTCCGCCTCCGGCGTGTCGGCCAGCCTCGGCAAGGTGCAGGAGGCTGCGGTTCTCGGCGCCGTCTTCGCGGCCGGCGCCACGGTGCCGGAGCCGCTGTTCGTCGGATCGGACCCGGCGATGCTGGGCGCGCCCTTCTACATCATGCGGCGGGCGGCGGGCATCGCCGCCGGCTTCCGCATCGTCAAGAGCGAGGCGCCGCAGCGCGATCTGGCCTTTGAGCTCGGACGGCAGCTCGGCCTGATCCATCGCGTGCGGCCTGGGACGCCTGGCCTGGAGTTCCTGGCCCTGCCCGAACCGACGGCTGCGTTGCAGGCCGCCCACGATTTCCGTCGCTGGGCCGGGCGCTATGCCGTGACCGATCCGGTGCTGACCTACGGCCTGCGCTGGCTGGAGCGGAACGCGCTGCCCGCCAGCGACCTCGTGCTGTGCCACCGCGATTACCGCACCGGCAACTACATGGTCGAGGATGGCCGGCTGTCCGCCATCATCGATTGGGAGTTCGCGGGCTGGTCCGACCCGATGGAGGATTTGGGCTGGTTCTGCGCCGCCTGCTGGCGCTTCGGCCGCAACGACCGCGAGGCCGGCGGCATTGCCGACCGGGACGACCTCTATGCCGGTTATGAGGAGACCGCCGGCCGCCGCGTGGATCCCCATGCCGTCGCCTATTGGGAAGCGGCCGCCTGCATGCGCTGGGCGGTGATCGCGATCCAGCAGGCCAACCGCCACATCTCCGGCACCGAACCGTCGCTGGAACTGGCGCTGACCGGGCGGATGCTGCCGGAGATCGAGATGGACCTGTTGCTGCACCTGGACGCCGTCGCGGCGCGCGGAGGATTCCTATGATCAACGACGATCCCAAGGCCGGCGACCTCGTCTCCATCGCGCTGCGCAGCTTCCGCGAGGCGATCCTGCCGGTGATTCCGGCCGACCAGCGATTCACCGCGCTGATGATCGCCAACGCGCTCGGCATGGCCGAACGGGAGCTGGCGGCCGGCGGCAAGGCCGACGCGGCCCTTGCGGACGCGGTGGGAAAACTCATCAATGCCAAGGGCGATCTGCGCGCACTGTTGCCCCGGCTCTGCACGGACATCGACGTCGGCCGCTTCGACTCTCCCGAGCGGCAGCAGGCATTGCGGGCGGTGCTGAAGGACATCACGCGGGCAAGGCTGGCGGTGAGCAATCCGAAGCGGCTGGCGGCGGAAGCCTCCCCGCCCGAAGCGCCGGGTTCCGAAGCGTCGGGCTCGGGGCGATGAGCCTGTTCGTTCCGCTGGACGGCACCGTCGCGCGGCGGCGGCTGTATCTGCTCCGTCACGGCCATGTCGCCTATTACGACGCCGACGGCAAGCCGTTGAATCCGAAGCTGGCCGCCCTGACCGAGCGTGGACGGGAAGAGGCGAGGGCGGCTGGCCGGCTGCTCTCCGCCGTGCCGCTCGACCGCGTGCTGTGTTCCGGCCTCGTCCGGACGCGGCAGACGGCGGAGCTGATCGCCGAACCGCATGGGCTGGCGGTGGAGGACCGCCGGGCCTTCCTGGAAATCCGCGCCGGTCGGCTGGCCGGCGTGCCGAAGGAGAAGCGCGAGGCCGCCTATGTCTACGGCTTCGATGCTGCGACCGAAGAGGGCAGATTCGCTGGCGGCGACGGCTTCGCCGCGGTCCGCGACCGGGTGGTGCAGGCCATCGAGGCGCTGGTGCTGGAACCCGGCTGGACCCATCTGGCGCTGGCAGCCCATGACGGCGTGAACCGCATGCTGCTGTCCTGGGCCTGTGGGGCCGGTCTGTCCGCCCTGTCGGCCTTCGAACAGGATTACGGCTGCATCAACATCGTCGACGTCGATGTGGCCGAGGGCCGTGTGCGGCGCCGGCTTATCCGCGCCGTGAACCTGACCCCTGGAAACCCGGCGAAGCTCGGCCTCCACCGCACCAGCCTGGAGGAGGCCTTCGGCCCTCTGCTGGATTTGGACTGACGGCGGCGGTCTGCGGGGGGCGCGCCTTCTCCGGAGGAGGCGGACCTGCGCAAGGCCGATCTTCATGTTATGCCAGGCTTCCGTTTATCCGAAATGGAAGCCTGGCTGTTGTCGGAAGCGGCGGTTATGCCGGGTTGCCGATCAGGCTTCGGTAAGCTCCATCGTCTGGCGGGCGTGGCCATCGCGCTCGCGGTCCTGGCGGCTGGGCGCCTCGACCCAGGCGATGCGCAGGATGTTGGTCGATCCCGGCATGCCGAAGGGAACGCCGGCGGTGATCACCAGCCGCTGCCCTTCCTCGGCCAGCCCATGGACGAAGGCCAGCCGGGCGGCCTTGTGCACCATGTCGGAGAAGTTCTGCACGTCCTCGGTCAGCACGGCATGGACGCCATAGGCCAGCACGAGGCGGCGGGCGATGGCGGCCTTTTCGGTCATGCAGAGGATCGGCACCTCCGGCCGTTCGCGGGCGGCCCTGAGCGTGGTGGAGCCGCTGCTGGTGTAGGTGGCGATGGCCGCCGCCTTGATGGTGTGGGCGACCTGACGGGCCGCGGCGGTGATGGCGTCGGACGCGGTCTGCTCCGGATCGGCGTGCTGCGCGTCCATCATGGTGCGGTAGAGCGTGTCGCCCTCCACCCGCCGGGCGATGCGGTCCATGATTGCCACCGCTTCGATCGGATATTCGCCGGAGGCGGTTTCTGCCGACAGCATGACGGCATCGGCGCCATCGAACACCGCAGTGGCGACGTCGGAGGCCTCGGCACGGGTCGGTGCCGGGGCGGAGATCATCGATTCCAGCATCTGGGTGGCGACGATCACCGGCTTGCCGGCCAGACGGGCGGCATGGACGATGCGCTTCTGGATCGAGGGCACATCCTCCGGCGGCATCTCCACGCCCAGGTCGCCGCGGGCCACCATGACGCCGTCCGACATCTCGACGATGCGGTCGAGGTGCTGAATCGCCTGCGGCTTCTCCAGCTTGGACAGCAGGGCGGCACGGCCGCCGATCAGCTTGCGGGCTTCGGCCACATCCTCCGGCCGCTGGACGAAGCTGAGCGCCACCCAGTCGACGCCCTGGCCCAGGGCGAAGTCGAGGTCGGCGCGGTCCTTGGCAGTCAGCGGCGACAGCGGCAGCACCACACCGGGGACATTGACGCCCTTGCGGTCCGACAGCTTGGTGCCGGACACCACCACCGTCTCGGCGAAATCGGCGCCGCAGGCGGTCACCCGCAGCCGCACCTTGCCGTCGTCCAGCAGCAGTTCGGCATCGGGCACCAGGGCGGCGAAGATCTCCGGATGCGGCATGCCGACCCGGCGGGCGTCGCCCGGTTCCGCCAGCAGGTCGAGACAGAAAGACTGGCCGGGGGTGAGCGTCACCGGACCGTCGGCGAAGCGGCCCAGCCGCAGCTTCGGACCCTGCAGGTCGGCCATGATGGCGATGGGGCGGCCGGTCTCCTCCTCCAGCGCGCGGATGGCGCGGACGCGCTCGCCATGGTCCTCGTGGCTGCCGTGGCTGAAGTTCAGGCGGAAGACGTCGACGCCGGTTTCGAACAGGCGGCGGATCATCGCGGGCGAGGAGGAGGACGGACCCAGCGTGGCGACGATTTTCGTCTGCCGGTAGCGGCGGATCGGCTTGGCAGTGCTCATGGGGTAACAGGCTCCGAAGAGAAGATGGTGGCCGTGCGGGGCTGAAGGGGTGCGGGCGGCGTCACCGCCTCAGGCCACCCCGAACCGGTAGACGATGGACCCGGCATACCATTGGCCGGGGCGCAGCACGGTCGAGGGGAAGGAGGGAATGTTGATGGAGTTGGGGAATTTCGACGGTTCGGCGCAGAAGGCGCTGTGTTTGGTGTAGAGCGTGCCGCCCTTGCCGAGGTCGCGGGGGGCTTTGCCCTCCAGGAAATTGCCGGTGTAGAGCTGAAGGCCGGGTTCGGTCGACAGCACCTCCAGAGTCCGGCCGCTGCCAGGGTGGTGGATGCGGGCCTGCAGCGCCGGGGCCGGGCCGGATGCCGGCTCGTCGATCACGTAATGCAGATCATAGCCCTTGCCGAGCACCAGCATGCGGTGGTCATCGGCGATGCGGTCGCCGAAGGCGGCCGGGATGCGGAAGTCGAGCGGGGTACCGGTGACGTCCACCACCTCGCCGGTCGGCACAGCGGTGTCGTTGAGCGCCAGATAGCGGCCGGCATGGACGGTGGCGACATGGTCGAGGATGGAGGATCCGAGATCGCCCGACAGGTTGAAGAAGGTGTGGTCGGTGAAGTTGGCGATGGTGGTCTTGTCGGCCGCCACCGCGGTCCAGGCGATGGTCAGGGCGTTGTCGTCGCCGAGCGAATAGGCCAGCCGCACCGGCAGGGTGCCGGGGAAGCCCTCCTCGCCGTCCTGGAAGACGTAGGTCAGCTCCAGGTTTGCCTCGTCCAATTGGCGGGCGTCGAAGACGCGGAAGCGCGAACCGCGCTCGCCGCCATGCACGGTGTTGGGCGGGCTGTTGACCGAGGTCTGGTGATCCACCCCGTCCAGCGTGAAGCGGCCCCCGTCGATGCGTCCGCAATAGCGCCCGATGAAGGATCCCATGGAGGGCTGGCCGCCCATCGCGCCATCGATGCTGTCATAGCCCTGGACGACGTCGCCCAGGGTGCCGTCGCGGTCGGCAACCAGGATCTGTTCGATCTTGGCACCGTAATTGGTAATCCGCACCACCATGCCCCGGCTGTTGCGCAGGGTGAACAGGTCCACCGGCTTGCCGTCGATGGTGGCGCGGTAATCGTCGCGCTTTAAGTCGGTGTAGGTCGCCATGGTCCAGGCATCCCCGTGGAAGAGATTAAAGAAAACCGAGAAGCAGCAGCCCCAGGATCATCACGACGCGCAGGAGCAGTGCCGTTTCCAATGGGTCCGCGGTCATGGTTTGGGCCTCACCGGAAGCATCGCAGTATTATTATACTAATATATCAGGGCGGAAGGCAAACCGCTTCGGCGTGCTCACGGCGGAGCGGACAGTTTGCCGCAGGCGATGGCGGCGGGGCCGGGAGATTTTGCGATAGTGCCGGGCGTCGGGCGGATGATCGGGCCGGCCGGCGCCTTTGCCGACGGCCAGCCGATCCGCATCGCGCGATCCGCGCGACATGAGCCTGGTTTGGACGTTTATGCCCGGCCAAGAACCGTCGCGATGGCGCTTTCCAGCCCGCTCAGGTCGGGTTCGATGTGGGTGCCGGCGGGAAAGACATTCTCTGCACCGGGGCGGACGATGCCGATGAAGGGCAGGCCGTTGGTCTGCGCCGCCTCCAAGTCGGTCAGGGCGTCGCCGACGAAGACGCTGCGGCTGGTATCGATGGCGTGGCGGGCGATCAGGTCGGCGACGACGATGGTCTTATGGCGGGGGCTGCCGGCGATCTCGGCGAACAGCGGCGTCCAGCCGCGGCGCTCCACGATCCGCCGCAACTCCGTCTCCGGCGTGCCCGACGCGATGAACAGCGGGTGCCGGCCGCCATGGCGGCGGATGAATCCGAGCGCGCCGGGGATCTCCTCGCAGGCGGTGACGGCGTCTTCCACCATCCCGCCGACGCGCCGGACCATCTCCTGGATCCGCTCCCCGTCCGGTGGCAGGCCCAGCAGCACCTGATCGAAGTGGTGGAGCATCTGCCCCCGCGGCAGCCCGCCGTTGCGATGGTAGAAATCGGCGATCGCCCGGTCCACCTCCGGGCCATGCCCGCGGTACAGGCTGAGAAAGGCTTCAAGTTTGATCGCGTTCGAGTCGACGATCACTCCGTCGAAATCGAACAGGACCGCTTGGCAGGGCAAGGTCATGTCCAGGTCCCGTTTTGCAGGTCTTGATGAGAGAGGTGCGCCCCAGGACGGACATGGAAGCCGCCGGCCAAACTGGCACGGCGGGCCTCAAGACCGAGAGGAGCATCCGGAAGCCGCCCGATGGGACCGCCACGCGAAGCGGCCGTCCGGCAAAACATGAGGCAGGCTGCAGCATCGACTGCAATATATTAGTATGATCAAGCCTTGGAAAGCGGGTTCGTCGCGTTTCGCCCCTTCGCCGCAGGCGCGACCCCGAATGGGGTCTGCGGCTGGATAACCGCCTCGTTATCCTATCGGTATGCGATCGTACGCATTCGCTGGCGTGCCTGGGGCACGCCGCCTTTTCGGCACTATCCCCGGACCCGTCGGCGCCACTGCTCCTCGTAGCGCCGACCCCTGTATCGGCCGTGCGATGGGGCGGCGGGGATCCGCGCAGTTGTCCCGGTCACCATAAGACCAGCATCGCTCCCCCCCCCCCGCCGTCCGCCGTCACCAGGTCGGGAAGAACAGCAGCAGCAGGGCCATGACCGCGAGGATGCCAAGAATTGTCCACATCGCGGGGCGGCCAAGGCCCCGCGATGTGCCCGCCTTCGGGAGTTCATTCCCCACTTTCCGGAAAGGGCCGGCCATCTTGTGCGCTCCTGAGGTCGTCGATCTGTCGGCAATCAACAGGGTGAAGCCAACAAAGTTGCCGGTTTCGGATGTGGTTCCCCATCCGACGCAGGGTCTCCTGGAATGCGCCGAAGGAGGGTCACGGACGCATTTTCCGCTTTAACGCCAACGGGTTGATTGGAATTTGCATTTTTCCCGCGGGGGGATGCGAAAAAACCACTTCCCAAGCGCACCACCAATCGGCAAACTCTACACAACAAATAGAAAACACGGCACAGATACCACGAAAGAAGTTCGTGCAATTCAGGAGCCACCCAAGGAGACTCCCGTCATGTCGCTTCGTCGCCTGACCCTGCTCGCCGCCGGCCTGACGCTGGCCTGGCTGGGTGTTGCCGCCGCAGATTCCAAGGACGCACTGCTGAACGTGTCCTACGATCCCACGCGGGAATTCTATGTCGAGTTCAACAAGGCGTTTGCCAAGAAGTGGGAGGCGGAAACCGGCCGCGCTCTGACCGTGCGCCAGTCGCACGGCGGCTCCGGCAAGCAGGCGCGGTCCGTCATCGACGGGCTGGACGCCGACATCGTGACCCTGGCGCTGGGCTATGACATCGACGCCATCGCCGATGCCGGCCTGCTGCCGAAGGACTGGCAGAGCCGCCTGCCGAACAACAGCGCTCCCTACACCTCGACCATCGTGTTCCTGGTGAAGAAGGGGAATCCGAAGGGGATCAAGGACTGGAACGATCTGGTGAAGCCGGGCGTCCAGGTCATCACGCCGAATCCGAAGACGTCCGGCGGCGCACGTTGGAATTATCTGGCCGCCTGGGCCTATGCCCTGCAGGCCAATGGCGGCGACGAGACCAAGGCCAAGGAATTCGTATCGCAGCTGCTGAAGAACGTTCCGGTGCTGGACAGCGGCGCCCGCGGCTCCACCGTGACCTTCACCCAGCGGGAGATCGGCGACGTCCTGCTCGCCTGGGAGAACGAGGCCTACCTGTCGCTGCAGGAATTCGGCGCCGACAAGTTCGAGATCGTGGTGCCCAGCCTGTCGATCCTGGCCGAACCGCCGGTGGCCGTCGTCGACAAGGTCGTCGACCGCAAGGGCACCCGCAAGGTGGCCGAGGCCTACCTGCAATTCCTCTACACCCGTGAAGGGCAGGAGATCGCGGCCAAGAACTACTACCGTCCGCGACTTCCGGAGTTGGCGACCCAGTATGCGGGACGCTTTGCCGATGTTAAGCTGGTCACGATCGACCAATTCGGGGGCTGGCGTGCCGCGCAAGAGAAGCATTTCTCCGACGGTGGTGTCTTCGACCAGATCTTCCAGAAGGGGCGCTGACCTATGGTCGCTGCTGCCGACAGCGACGGCGCTCTGGCGGGAAAGGGGGGCGCGGTGACGGTCCGCGCCCCCATTCCCCTCTTCCGGAAACCCAGCGTCATCCCGGGATTCGGGCTGACTCTTGGCTTCACGCTCACCTATCTCAGCTTCATCGTCCTGATCCCGCTGGCCGCGCTGATCCTGCGCTCCAGCAGTCTCGGCTGGGGCGGATTCTGGTCTGCGGTGACGACGCCGCGGGTGATCGCCGCGTTCGAGGTCAGTTTCGGCCTCTCCTTCGCAGCGGCGCTGACCAATGCGGTGTTCGGTTTCCTGGTGGCCTGGGTGCTGGTCCGCTACGACTTCCCCGGCAAGCGGTTGGTCGATGCGCTGGTCGATCTGCCCTTCGCCCTGCCGACCGCGGTTGCCGGCATCGCGCTCAGCGCGCTCTATGCCCCGAACGGCTGGCTGGGCAAGCCGCTGAACGAGCTTTTCGGACTGAAGGTCGCCTTCACGCCGCTGGGCATCGCCATCGCTTTGACCTTCATCGGCCTTCCCTTCGTCGTCCGCACCGTCCAGCCGATCCTGCAGGACCTTCCGGCGGAAGAAGAGGAGGCTGCGGCTTCCCTCGGTGCCTCGCGCTTCCAGACCTTCCGCAGCGTGATCCTGCCGGCGGTGCTGCCGGCGCTGGTGACCGGCTTCGCGCTGTCCTTTGCCCGCGGCGTCGGTGAATACGGGTCGGTCATCTTCATCGCCGGCAACATGCCCGGCCTGACCGAGATCGTTCCATTGCTGATCGTCATCAAGCTGGAGCAGTACGACTATGCCGGCGCCGCCGCGGTCGGCACCGCGATGCTGGGCGTCTCCTTCCTCATGCTCCTGATCCTCAACCTTCTGCAGCAGTGGATGAGGTCGCGCCATGCCCGCTGACACCAGCATTTCCGCGCCGGCCTCCATCCCGGTGCCGCCCGCGCAATCGGCCCTGACGGAACCCGCCTGGGTCCGTGCCGCCCTGATCGGCGGAGCCCTGCTGTTCCTTGCGCTGTTCCTGCTGCTGCCGCTGGTGGCGGTGTTCGTGGAGGCGCTGCGCCGCGGTGTCGACGCCTACTGGACGGCGCTGATCGAACCTGACGCCGTCGCCGCGATCAAGCTGACGCTGATCGTCGCCGCCATCTCGGTGCCGGCCAACCTGCTGTTCGGTGTCGCTGCGTCCTGGTGCGTCGCCAAATTCGACTTCCGCGGCAAGAACCTTCTGATCACGCTGATCGATCTGCCCTTCTCGGTGTCGCCGGTGATTTCGGGTCTGATCTATGTGCTGCTGTTCGGCATGAACGGCCTGTTCGGCGTCTATCTGCGCGACATGGGCATCCAGATCATCTTCGCCGTGCCGGGGCTGGTGCTCGCCACCATCTTCGTCACCTTCCCCTTCGTGGCGCGCGAACTGATCCCTCTGATGCAGGAACAGGGCTCCGACGAGGAGGAAGCGGCGCTGGTGCTGGGGGCCTCCGGCTGGCAGACCTTCTGGCGGGTCACGTTGCCCAACATCAAGTGGGCCCTGCTCTATGGCGTGCTGTTGTGCAACGCCCGCGCGATGGGCGAGTTCGGCGCCGTTTCGGTCGTCTCCGGCCATATCCGGGGCGAGACCAACACGATGCCGCTGCATGTCGAGATTCTCTACAACGAATACAATTTCGTCGCCGCCTTCGCCGTCGCCTCGCTCCTGGCCATGCTGGCCCTGGTCACGCTGGTCGTGAAGACCGCGCTGGAGTGGCGATTCGGGGACGAGCTGGCGGCGGCCCGGCACTGATCGCCGGATTCTGGAGAGGAATAGACTACCCATGGCGATCCAGGTTTCAGGCATCACCAAGCGCTTCAACGATTTCACCGCTCTCGAGTCTGTCGATCTGGAAGTGCAGTCGGGTGAGCTTCTGGCTCTGCTCGGCCCCTCCGGCTCGGGCAAGACCACGCTTCTGCGCATCATGGCCGGGCTGGAAAGTCCCGACGCCGGCGGCCTTCTTCTGAATGGGGAGGAGGCGTTGGGGCTGAAGCCGCGCGACCGGCAGGTCGGCTTCGTCTTCCAGCATTACGCCCTGTTCCGGCACATGACCGTGTTCGAGAATGTCGCTTTCGGCCTGAAGGTGCGGCCGCGCGGCCAGCGCCTGGGCAGCGCCCAGATCCGCCAGCGCGTGAGCGAGCTGCTGGACCTGGTGCAATTGTCGCCCTTCGCCGGCCGCTACCCGGCGCAGCTGTCGGGCGGCCAGCGCCAGCGCGTGGCGCTCGCCCGCGCGCTCGCCATCGAGCCGAAGGTGCTTTTGCTGGACGAGCCCTTCGGCGCGCTCGACGCCAAGGTCCGCAAGGAGTTGCGGCGCTGGCTGCGCAAGCTGCACGACGACATCCACATCACCTCGGTCTTCGTCACCCATGACCAGGAGGAGGCGCTGGAACTGGCCGACCGGGTGGTGGTGATGAACCAGGGCCGGATCGAGCAGATCGGCACTCCGGCGGAAGTCTACGACCACCCTGCCTCGGCCTTCGTCTATGAGTTCCTCGGTCAGGTGAACCGCTTCGACTGCACGGTGGAGGGCGGCGTCGCCCATGTCGGCGACGGCACCCTGGTGATCCCGACCGAAGGCGGCGTGCAGGGACCGGCGGTGGCCTATGTCCGCCCGCACGATCTCGGCGTCACCCCGGCCTCGACCGGTCCGGGGCGCATCTCCGGCATCCATGTCGTCGGGCCGGACGCGCGGATCGAGATCGACCTCGCCGGCTTGGCGCTGGAGGCCGAGATGGATCGCGAGCGGCTTGCCACGCTCGGCATCGTCGCCGGCGACCGCTGCGCCGTGCACATCGACCGGGCGCGCGTCTTCGCCCGATAAGGCTCAGTCGGTGTTTTTCTGGTCGGCGAGCGCCCGGTAATTGCCGTCGCGGTAGGCTTTCAGGCTGTGGTCGACCGCGGCGCTCTCGACCCCCGCGCTGCGCAGCACGAGACCGGCGAGTTGCAGGCTGGCCTCCATGGTTTCCGGTACGATGGCGGTGGCGCCGGCGCCGGCCAGGGCGGCGCTCTGCCCCAGGTCATGGGCGCGGGCGATGATCGGCAGCGACGGGGCCGTGGCGTGGATCGCCTCCACTGCGCGGTGCGCGGCATCCGGCCGGTTCAGCGTGATGACGGCGGCGCGGGCGCGCTCGATCCCGGCGGCGCGCAGGACGCTGCCCTGGCTGGCGTCGCCGTAATAGACCGGCAGCCCGTCATGGCGCGCCGCGGCGATGCGCTGCGGCTCCAGGTCCAGTGCCACATAGGCGATGTTGTGCTCGGTCAGCAGCTTGGCGACCGCCTTGCCGACACGGCCGTAGCCGCAGATCAGCACATGGCTTTTCAGGTCGCTGGTCTCGATGCCAAAGGCCTCTGCCCCCATCCGGGCTTCGATGAACTGGGCAAGCCGCTGGGCCAGGGCGCCGATGGCCGGCGTGACCGCCATGCTCAGCGCGACCGAAGAGGAGAGCAGCAGGCCGGTGTGCCCGTCCAGGACCGACAGCCCGACCGCCTTGCCGACCAGCACGAAGGCGAACTCGCCGCCCTGCGACAGCAGCAGCCCGATCCGCAGCGACGTTGCCAATCCCAACCCGGACAGCCGGCAAAGCACGAACAGCAGCAGGCTCTTGCCGACCAGCAATGCGGTGGTGATCGCGGCGATGGTCCCCGCCTCCGTCAGCATCGCGGGCAGATCCAGCGACATGCCCACGGTCATGAAGAACAGGCCGAGCAACAGGCCGCGGAACGGCTCGATGTCCGCTTCCACCTGATGGCGGTAGGCGGTATCGGCCAGCAGCATGCCGGCCAGGAACGCGCCCAGCGCCATCGACATGCCGGCCTCCGCGGTCAGCCAGCCGACAGCCAGCACCACGAACAGGTTGGTGGCGGTGAACAGCTCCGGGTTGCCGGCCGACGCGATGAAGCGATAGGCAGGACGGACGACGAAGCGGCCGAGAAGCATGATCACGCCGATGGCCGCCACCGCCTTGGCCGTTGCAAGCGCCAGGGCGAGCGGAATGCTGGCATTGGCGTCCGCCAGCAGCGGCAGCAGTGTCAGCAGCGGCACCACCGCCAGATCCTGGAAGATCAGGACGGCGACCGAGATGCGGCCGAAACGGGCGACGGTCTCCCCACGCTCGACCAGCAGTTTCAGCACCGTGGCGGTGGAGGAGAAGGCCAGCATGCCGCCGACGATCAGCGCCGCTTCCGGGGTCAGGCCGAGCCACCAGGCGGCAAGGCCGATGGCGGCGCTGGTCAGCCCGACCTGCATCAGCCCCAGGCCGAAGATGTAATGCCGCATCGCCCGAAGGCGGGAGACCGGCAGTTCAAGACCGATTGCGAACAGCAGGAAGACGACACCGAACTCCGACAGCACCTGCGGCACAGCCAGATCGACCACCGGCCCCGGCGTGTGCGGGCCAAGCATGGCTCCGGCCACGAGATACCCCAGCACCGCCGGGATGCGCAGAACCTGGAACAGCGGCACCACGAGAATCGCCGCCAGCAGCAGGAACAGGACGTCCAGGAGAAGAGTGAGGTCGAGCATGGCCGGATCGCGATGGGGCAGGGGCGCAACTGTATGGTCTTGCAGAGGCCTATCCCGCAAGTGCATCCCGCAGGTCACCCGACGAAGATGTTCCGCTCCGCGCCATTCCCATTCGGAAGCCGACGCTGGACTGGCGGGATGGGGCAAAATCGTGACGTGATGAATTTTGTCCTGGACGATCCGGATCGGCCTGAGTATATAGCCGCTCCTCGACCGATGGCGGCATCCGGACATGGATGTGGCGGTGGTCGAGGCCCCGATGGATTGGGGCAGGGTCGTTTCCGCTCAATGCTCCGCCGATGCTTCGGTGGAGAGGCCGAAAAAGGGCTTGACCTGATCGGCCAAGAGAGATAGAAAGTTGCCTGCCAGCGCGAACCGGTCGGTTTGCGCTTCTCCGATCTAAAATTGATGACTCATCGATCCGGTTTGCCGGACGATGCTTCGTCTTGATCNGCAGGCCGAGATAGGCCGCCATCTGGTAGACCTGCGACTTGTAGAGGTGGGCGATCGGCTTCAGGTCGGCCAGACCGTCGCCGCCGCGCACGAAGAATCCCAGCTCATACTCCAGCCGGTTGGGCGTGCCGAGCACGGCGTAGTTCAGGCGGTCGGCATGGGTGTATTCGACCGTCTTGCGGATGCGCTGCTTCAGATTGGTGGCGGCGACGACGTCGAGATAGACGTCCACAGGCATGCGGCTGGTCTGGCGCTCCCCCTCCGGCGATTCGACGGTCAGGGTGAAGTAGTTGACACGGTCGGCATCCAGCAGGTTGCCGGCCAGCCCGATCTTCTGCTTCCAGCCTGGACCGAACTCCGGGAACAGCCGACGGATGGCGTTGTCGCGCCGTTCGTAGCAGCCCAACGCCTCCAGCGCGCCGGTGATGTTCTCCATCACCGGGGTCACGCCGAGATGCTCGCAGAGCAGGGTGCCGAGGCGGGTGCTCTTCGGCGAGTTCTCCTTCTCCGGCATCAGGATGCACAGCACGCGCTCCGGCCCCAGGGCGCGGACGGCCAGCGTGGCGCAGACCGAGCTGTCGATTCCTCCGGACACGCCGAGCACGATGCCTTGGCGGCGCAGATCATGGGCGACGATGCGTTGAATGGCGTCTTCGATCTCGCGCGCCGCGGCCGCGCAATCCAGATCGAGGGCCTTGGAGTCGAACTGAGCGAGGGGCGAGGACAGGGCGTTCAGCATGGTCACGGTTCCCGATGGGGGTTGATGCATCGTCGGTCGCAAAAGGTCGCGGCGGTCAGGCCGCGGTGGGTTGCGGCGTGGCGGTCCGGGCGTCGGCATCCCGATCTTTCAATGCCCGGTCCTCCAGCACATGGATTTCGGCACGGTCCAGGGCGTCGCGCTGCTCGCGGACGCGCTGGGGAAGCTCGTCGTGGACGTAATGAGCCAACAGCTGCAGGGTCAGCGTGCCGACGAGGGCCATCTCCTCCCGCTCGCCGGCCATGCGGCCGTTCTGGCGGTGGGCCTTGTCGGCCAGCTAATCGCTCGATCGGCTTGATCTCACCGGGCGCCATGCACAGCGGTAAGCCGCTTCATGGACAATCTGAAGATACATCCCGTCACTTGAAACTCGATTTTATCGCGATCAGCGAAAAGGCCGCCTCCCTTGTGGGAAAGCGGCCTTTTCGCGTTTTGTGCTTGGCGTCTTCTACTCGCCCAAGCCTTTGAAGCCCATGTCGCTGTCGGCGACGGTGACGAACCAGTTCTTGGGATCGCCCGTCGGCCCGGCAAGCTCCGGTTGGTCGAGCGCCGGCCGCACCATCATGCGGGTCGGCGTGCGCAGGCCGTTCTTCAGGCACAGGAAGCCCATCATCGACAGCGGCCGCGCCGCCTGGGCGTTCAACGTCCGGCACATCAGCGCGACCATCCCCTGCCGGCGCGCCAACTCGGTCATCAGCGAGAAGGCGGCCACCAGCCAGCCCGGCCGGGCCAGATAGTCGCAGATCACCCCGACCGGCTCGCCCTTCCAGTGGTCGACCCGCAGCACGACATAGGCCAGCACGGTCTCGCCGCGCATGACATAGAAGCGGCGGAAGCGGGCGGCCTGCGGCGTGCTGTCGAAACGCCAATTCAGGAAGGCCCAGTCGCGCCGTGCGATCACCGGATGCTGCGGCGAGGCGGCCTCCCACAGATCGTCGACCCGGTAGTCGAAGCGGTCGATCTCGACCAGCCTTGCCCCGAGCAGCTTGGCAGACAGCCCGTAGCCCATCGAGGCAGTGGCCAGCGCCGGCTTGCCGATCCGGGCGACCAGCTTGGCCAATCCGCCGCCATAGGGGCTGACGCGCAGGCAGCGCAGCGGATCGATCACCCGCAGATAGGTCGGCACATTGCCGAGATCGAGCCAGCCGCCCCGCTTGTAGGACTTGTAGGCGGCTTCCGTCATCGACAGCGACACGGACAGATCGCCGGCACCGGAATGGGTTTCCGACAGGGCCGGCCCGACGCCCCTCAGGCGCCATTCCGGGGCGACCATCAGGTCGATTGCCCAGGACGCCCGGCGGTTGCGCTCACCCACCTTCAGCGTGAAGGGAATGCCGCCCTGCTGGCCCACCACCGCACCGTTGCGCTTGCACAGCCAGAGCTGCGGCCCCTCATGCTCCCGTTCCGGCGGTTCCTCGAACAGCCAGTGGAAATGGTCGGGACACAGCTGGATCGCTTCGGCACCGAAATACGCGCGCTGGAATGCCTCCAGGGCGGCGCGATCACCCGGTTCATACCGGGCGACGCCACGTTGCTTCCAATCTATGACGCTCATGCCTCTTCCCCGACGGACACCGGTTGCACCAGATGGGCATCGCGCAGGATGCGGGCGGAGGTGCGTCGCTTGGCGGTGATGTCCTTGTAGACGCGGTGGACCTGCTGCAGGCTCAGGTTCAGCGCCTCGGCGGCCTCCTCCTCGCCGACCCCCCGGCCATAGGCGCAGAGCGCGAGATCCAGCGTGTCGTAGGGCAGGGCGTAGTAGAACTCCTCCTGCGATTGCGGCAGGGTGTAGGTGTCGGTGCTGGGCGACTGAGCCTGGATTTCCGCCGGCAGGCCGAGATAGGCCGCCATCTGGTAGACCTGCGACTTGTAGAGGTGGGCGATCGGCTTCAGGTCGGCCAGACCGTCGCCGCCGCGCACGAAGAATCCCAGCTCATACTCCAGCCGGTTGGGCGTGCCGAGCACGGCGTAGTTCAGGCGGTCGGCATGGGTGTATTCGACCGTCTTGCGGATGCGCTGCTTCAGATTGGTGGCGGCGACGACGTCGAGATAGACGTCCACAGGCATGCGGCTGGTCTGGCGCTCCCCCTCCGGCGATTCGACGGTCAGGGTGAAGTAGTTGACACGGTCGGCATCCAGCAGGTTGCCGGCCAGCCCGATCTTCTGCTTCCAGCCTGGACCGAACTCCGGGAACAGCCGACGGATGGCGTTGTCGCGCCGTTCGTAGCAGCCCAACGCCTCCAGCGCGCCGGTGATGTTCTCCATCACCGGGGTCACGCCGAGATGCTCGCAGAGCAGGGTGCCGAGGCGGGTGCTCTTCGGCGAGTTCTCCTTCTCCGGCATCAGGATGCACAGCACGCGCTCCGGCCCCAGGGCGCGGACGGCCAGCGTGGCGCAGACCGAGCTGTCGATTCCTCCGGACACGCCGAGCACGATGCCTTGGCGGCGCAGATCATGGGCGACGATGCGTTGAATGGCGTCTTCGATCTCGCGCGCCGCGGCCGCGCAATCCAGATCGAGGGCCTTGGAGTCGAACTGAGCGAGGGGCGAGGACAGGGCGTTCAGCATGGTCACGGTTCCCGATGGGGGTTGATGCATCGTCGGTCGCAAAAGGTCGCGGCGGTCAGGCCGCGGTGGGTTGCGGCGTGGCGGTCCGGGCGTCGGCATCCCGATCTTTCAATGCCCGGTCCTCCAGCACATGGATTTCGGCACGGTCCAGGGCGTCGCGCTGCTCGCGGACGCGCTGGGGAAGCTCGTCGTGGACGTAATGAGCCAACAGCTGCAGGGTCAGCGTGCCGACGAGGGCCATCTCCTCCCGCTCGCCGGCCATGCGGCCGTTCTGGCGGTGGGCCTTGTCGGCCAGCTAATCGCTCGATCGGCTTGATCTCACCGGGCGCCATGCACAGCGGTAAGCCGCTTCATGGACAATCTGAAGATACATCCCGTCACTTGAAACTCGATTTTATCGCGATCAGCGAAAAGGCCGCCTCCCTTGTGGGAAAGCGGCCTTTTCGCGTTTTGTGCTTGGCGTCTTCTACTCGCCCAAGCCTTTGAAGCCCATGTCGCTGTCGGCGACGGTGACGAACCAGTTCTTGGGATCGCCCGTCGGCCCGGCAAGCTCCGGTTGGTCGAGCGCCGGCCGCACCATCATGCGGGTCGGCGTGCGCAGGCCGTTCTTCAGGCACAGGAAGCCCATCATCGACAGCGGCCGCGCCGCCTGGGCGTTCAACGTCCGGCACATCAGCGCGACCATCCCCTGCCGGCGCGCCAACTCGGTCATCAGCGAGAAGGCGGCCACCAGCCAGCCCGGCCGGGCCAGATAGTCGCAGATCACCCCGACCGGCTCGCCCTTCCAGTGGTCGACCCGCAGCACGACATAGGCCAGCACGGTCTCGCCGCGCATGACATAGAAGCGGCGGAAGCGGGCGGCCTGCGGCGTGCTGTCGAAACGCCAATTCAGGAAGGCCCAGTCGCGCCGTGCGATCACCGGATGCTGCGGCGAGGCGGCCTCCCACAGATCGTCGACCCGGTAGTCGAAGCGGTCGATCTCGACCAGCCTTGCCCCGAGCAGCTTGGCAGACAGCCCGTAGCCCATCGAGGCAGTGGCCAGCGCCGGCTTGCCGATCCGGGCGACCAGCTTGGCCAATCCGCCGCCATAGGGGCTGACGCGCAGGCAGCGCAGCGGATCGATCACCCGCAGATAGGTCGGCACATTGCCGAGATCGAGCCAGCCGCCCCGCTTGTAGGACTTGTAGGCGGCTTCCGTCATCGACAGCGACACGGACAGATCGCCGGCACCGGAATGGGTTTCCGACAGGGCCGGCCCGACGCCCCTCAGGCGCCATTCCGGGGCGACCATCAGGTCGATTGCCCAGGACGCCCGGCGGTTGCGCTCACCCACCTTCAGCGTGAAGGGAATGCCGCCCTGCTGGCCCACCACCGCACCGTTGCGCTTGCACAGCCAGAGCTGCGGCCCCTCATGCTCCCGTTCCGGCGGTTCCTCGAACAGCCAGTGGAAATGGTCGGGACACAGCTGGATCGCTTCGGCACCGAAATACGCGCGCTGGAATGCCTCCAGGGCGGCGCGATCACCCGGTTCATACCGGGCGACGCCACGTTGCTTCCAATCTATGACGCTCATGCCTCTTCCCCGACGGACACCGGTTGCACCAGATGGGCATCGCGCAGGATGCGGGCGGAGGTGCGTCGCTTGGCGGTGATGTCCTTGTAGACGCGGTGGACCTGCTGCAGGCTCAGGTTCAGCGCCTCGGCGGCCTCCTCCTCGCCGACCCCCCGGCCATAGGCGCAGAGCGCGAGATCCAGCGTGTCGTAGGGCAGGGCGTAGTAGAACTCCTCCTGCGATTGCGGCAGGGTGTAGGTGTCGGTGCTGGGCGACTGAGCCTGGATTTCCGCCGGCAGGCCGAGATAGGCCGCCATCTGGTAGACCTGCGACTTGTAGAGGTGGGCGATCGGCTTCAGGTCGGCCAGACCGTCGCCGCCGCGCACGAAGAATCCCAGCTCATACTCCAGCCGGTTGGGCGTGCCGAGCACGGCGTAGTTCAGGCGGTCGGCATGGGTGTATTCGACCGTCTTGCGGATGCGCTGCTTCAGATTGGTGGCGGCGACGACGTCGAGATAGACGTCCACAGGCATGCGGCTGGTCTGGCGCTCCCCCTCCGGCGATTCGACGGTCAGGGTGAAGTAGTTGACACGGTCGGCATCCAGCAGGTTGCCGGCCAGCCCGATCTTCTGCTTCCAGCCTGGACCGAACTCCGGGAACAGCCGACGGATGGCGTTGTCGCGCCGTTCGTAGCAGCCCAACGCCTCCAGCGCGCCGGTGATGTTCTCCATCACCGGGGTCACGCCGAGATGCTCGCAGAGCAGGGTGCCGAGGCGGGTGCTCTTCGGCGAGTTCTCCTTCTCCGGCATCAGGATGCACAGCACGCGCTCCGGCCCCAGGGCGCGGACGGCCAGCGTGGCGCAGACCGAGCTGTCGATTCCTCCGGACACGCCGAGCACGATGCCTTGGCGGCGCAGATCATGGGCGACGATGCGTTGAATGGCGTCTTCGATCTCGCGCGCCGCGGCCGCGCAATCCAGATCGAGGGCCTTGGAGTCGAACTGAGCGAGGGGCGAGGACAGGGCGTTCAGCATGGTCACGGTTCCCGATGGGGGTTGATGCATCGTCGGTCGCAAAAGGTCGCGGCGGTCAGGCCGCGGTGGGTTGCGGCGTGGCGGTCCGGGCGTCGGCATCCCGATCTTTCAATGCCCGGTCCTCCAGCACATGGATTTCGGCACGGTCCAGGGCGTCGCGCTGCTCGCGGACGCGCTGGGGAAGCTCGTCGTGGACGTAATGAGCCAACAGCTGCAGGGTCAGCGTGCCGACGAGGGCCATCTCCTCCCGCTCGCCGGCCATGCGGCCGTTCTGGCGGTGGGCCTTGTCGGCCAGGGCCGAGACGGCGTCGGCGTCGGTCAGGCCGTAGCGGGCGAGCGCCTCCGGCGACAGCAGGTCGCGCACATAGTCCGGGGCGCCATCGCCGAACAGGGCGGTGGTCATCGGCGCGCGGTAGGGGCGCTTCGGCCGCTGGAAGATCTCGGCCGGCAGGTGGCGGGCGGCCAGCCGGCGCAGGGCCAGCTTGTCGCGCAGCCCCAGCATCTTCACCCGGTCCGGCAATGCTGCGCAGAGGTCGTCCACCGCCGGGTCGAGGAAGGGATAGCGGACCTCGATGCTGTTGGCCATGGCGACGCGGTCGCCCTGCGCCGACAGCAGGTAGGGGCTCATGAAGGTGGCGATTTCCGCCCACTGGCTGCGGGCGAGCGGCGACCAGCGCGACCAGCCGTCCGGCAGATGGGCCGCCACATGCGCCTCGAAGGCGGCATCGTCGGCGGCGGCCTGGACATCGGCGGACAGCAGGCGCTGCGACCAGGCGGTGTTCCGCCAGCGCGTGCGGTGGGCGTAGAAGGTCTCCTCCGTATCCATCATCCCGCGCTTGAAGAAGGCCTGCCAAAGCGGGCTGTCCTTCTGGCCGTTGACGGCGGCGAAGGGATGGACGCGGCCGAGCAGCTTCGGCCGCGCCTTGCTGTCGGGCTGGCGCGCCCAGAAGCGGCGGACCTTGTCCTCCTTGAAGATGTCGTAGCCGGCCAGCCACTCGTCGGCGCCCTCGCCCGACAGCACCACACGGATGCCGCTCTCGCGCACCAGACGCGACAGCAGGAACAGTGGAGCGGGTGCGGTGCGGATCAGCGGCGTCTCGCCATGGCGGATGACGTCGGGCAATGCCGCCTGGATATCCTGCGGGCTGCAGAGGATGTCGTGATGCTCGGTCCCGACATGGCCGGCAACCAGCCGCTGCTGCGGCGTCTCATCGAAACCGGCGTCGGTGAAGCGGATGCCGAAGCTGTGCATGTGGGTGGTGTCTAGCTTGCGGGCCAGCGCGGCGATCACCGAGCTGTCCAGCCCGCCGCTGATATAGACGCCGACCGGTACATCGGCGCGCAGCCGCAGGCGGATGGCGTCGAGCAGCGTCTCCTCCAGCCGGTCGGCCGCCTCGTCCAGCGACAGGCGGGCGAGCGAGGGATCGGTGGCGAAATCGGGCTGCCAGTAGCGGTCGACATGCAGGGCCAGCGTGGAGTCGACACGGATGGCGGTGGCCGCCGGCACGCTTTCCACGCCTGCGAACACGCTGCCGTGCGGCGCGGTGCTCCAGTGGGTGAAGACCTGGGCGAGGCGGGCCGGTTCGAAGGCGGGCGTCACCCGGCCGCCGCCGAACAGGGCCTTGGCCTCCGACGCGAAGACCAGATGGTCGCCGCGCCGCGCATAGAACAGCGGCAGGATGCCGAGCCGGTCGCGGACCAGCCACAGCTCGCGCCGCTCGGTGTCCCACAGGCAGATCGCGAACTGGCCGTTCAGCTTGGCCCAGGTGGCGGGGCCGTATTCCTCGAAGGCGTGGACGATCACCTCGGTGTCGGTTCGGGTGTAGAAGCGGTGGCCGCGCGCCTCCAGATCCCGCCGCAACTCGACATGGTTGAAGATCTCGCCGTTGAAGCTGATCCAGAGGGTGCTGTCCTCGTTGCGGATCGGCTGGAAGCCGCCGGCCAACCCGACGATGCTGAGCCGCGCATGGGCAAGACCGATCCGGCCGTCACGATAGAAGCCGTAGCCGTCCGGACCGCGGTGGCCCAGCATGGCGATCATGCGCTTCAGCTCGTCCAGACCGGGCGGTTCGGCATGCAATCCTGCGAGAACTCCGGCGACACCACACATGAGCGTGCTCTCTGTCCTGGGGTGGGTGTTGGTGGTGGTGTTCTGTATCGGAGGCGTTTTGCCCCCTCCCTAACCCTCCCCCGCTACGCGGGAGAGGGGACAGATGCTGCCGTCGGACGCTCGCATTTCCCCCACCAGTTCCGCCCGCCGGATCTTGCCGGAGTCGGTCTTGGGCAGGCTGTCGCGGAACTCGATGAATTTCGGCACGAGGTGGCTTTCCAGCCGGCCGCGGCAGTGCTGGCGGATCGCTGCTTCCGACAGGGCCGCACCGTCACGCGGGACGAGGAAGGCCTTGACCGCCAAGCCGTCCGCCTCGTCGGGGACGCCGATCACGCAGGCCTCCAGAACGCCGTCCAGCTCGTACAGCGCGTTTTCGACCTCCTTGGGGCTGACCTTCTCGCCGCGGCACTTGAAGACGTCATCCTTGCGGCTGACGAAGTAGAGGTGCCCCTCGGCGTCCTGGGTGAAGAGATCGCCGGTGAACAGCAGGGTCTCGCCCTGCGGACCCCGGCGCAGGCGACGGGCGGTCTCCTCCGGCCGGTTCCAGTAGCCGCGCATCACGTTGGCGCCGCGCACCACCAGCTCGCCCACCTGGCCGGGAGGAAGACGGTTGCCCTCCTCGTCGGCGACGAAGGCTTCGCAGTTGGGGATGGCGCGGCCGACGGAGGCCGGCTTGGCGTCCAGTTCGGCGGGGCTGAGCGTGCTGATGCGGGTGCAGCACTCGGTCATGCCGTACATGGAATGGAAGTGGGCTTGCGGAAAGCGTTCGCGCAGCCGGCGGAGATGGGCGGCCGGCAGCGGGGCGGCGGCGTTGGTCAGATAGCGCAGGCTGTCGAGATCGGCGGTCTTCGCCGCGTCAAGCCCCAGCAGGGTGGAGAAGACCGTCGGCACGCCGGGCAGGCCGGTGACGCGGTGCTGGACCATGCGCTTGAGCGTTTCCATCGGGAAGGCGAAGGACCGCTCCAGAACCACGGTGAAGCCGACACGGGCGCCGGTCATCACCTGGGACAGGCCATAGCCGAAGGTCAGCGGCAGGACGCACATCACCACGTCGTCCGGCGTGTTCTCCAGATAGGTGGAGATCGCCCAGCTGGTGTTGACGTAATTGGCGTGGGTCAGCATCACGCCCTTCGGCCGTCCGGTGGTGCCGGAGGTGTACATGATCGCCGCCAGATCCTGGTCGATCAGTCCGGGATCGGTCGGCTGGCGGCGTTGGCCCGCCACCGCATCGGCGTAGAGAAGGCCCGCCGCGCCGGCCGGAAGACCGGCGCCGACCCACAGGACGGCGGGCGGGGTTTCCACCGCCTCCAGCGCCGGCAGGACCTGCCGGGCCAGCGCCGCCGGGGCGATCAGGACCCGGACGCCGGCATCGGCCAGCAGGTAGGTCAGTTTGTCGGACTTGATGGACGGATTGACGGGGACGAAGACGCCGCCGGCCTTGAGGGTGGCGAACAGGCCGGCGACATACTCGATGGAGTTCTCCAGCATCACCGCGACGCGGTCGCCGCGGCCGATCCCCGCCGACTGGAGCGCGCAGGCGACGGCGTCGCTTTCACGATCCAGTTCGGCGAAGCTGCGGCGGGCATCCCCGGCGATCAGCGCGGTGCGGTCGGGAACGCGCCGGGCCGTTTCGGCGAGGAACTGCTGAACCAGATGGGCCATGGGAGGATGTCCTTCTTGCCTTTGCCCGTCTTGTCGGCCGAGCCCGCCCTGACCAAGTCCGCTTTGGCCGCAGGCTCCGCAGCTTCCGCGGGGTCAGGCGGCGTTGCGGAGTTCCTGCTTGCGGCCGACGAAGGCGGCGATGCGGTCCACCGATTCCAGGTTGTCGGCGATCATGTCGTCGTCATCGACAGCGATGCCGAAGCGCTCCTCCAGGAAGGCGACGACGTGCATGATTCCGGTGCTGTCGATGATCCCCGACTCCAGCAGGGATTCGCTGTTGTCGAAGCCGGAGTCCTTGCCAAGCAGGAAGTTCTCCACGATGAACGCGCGGATTTCCGGCAGGGCGGGAGCGGTCAGGGTCGTGTCGGTCAGGGTGGCGGTCCGCATGTCTCTGAAAACTCCTGCTGGGTTCGGTCGACTTGGGTTGCGTCGCAAAAGGGGCTGTCGATAGAGGGTTCGGTCGGAGCGGGGCGCTGCTGCGTCGTCGGGACTGTCCGGGGGCGGGTTGCGGCTGACCCCCTTGCCTGCTGTCCGTCCGACGTTCCGGCCTTCGATTTCGCATCGGCGTGATATGCAATTTTATTGTGATCATCGCGCTGCTTTGCGAGGGATCAAAGGATAGGAGTGCCTTGAAGTCTGTGGTTAGCCACTCTGTTGTCCGGTTATAGGGCCAGTTGACGGTGCCCTGACCTTTGGCATGAGACAGTAATTGGCGGTCATATGCCTGCGGACTTTGGTTTCGTCATCGTACCCGACCATCCGGACATGACCTCTCCGGCCTCGGCGGCGCCGCTGCCGCCCTTGCGCTTGCGCAGCCAGGCCGGGATGCCGGTCAGTTGCACGCTGAGCCATTCCACCGTCGCATCGTCGGAGACGGGGAAGGCCTTCAGCCGCAGGGGATCGGTGGAGGCGTCGTTCCAGCCGGGATCGATGGTGCGCGCGGTGCGGTAGCCGGCACGGCGGATCTCCTCGACCTCGCGGTCGCTGAAATCGCCGTTGGGGAAGGCGAAATGCCGGCAGGGCCGGCCCAGCGCCTCTTCCAGCTCGGTGCGGCACAGCGCGATCTCGTCGGCACAGCGGCCGTCGTCGCATTGCAGGAGGATGGGGTGGGTTCGGGTATGGGCGCCGTAATCGGCAACGTCGGTCATCCGCGCGATCTCGTCCCAGGTCATCGCCTGGCGGTCGGCGCCGTCACGGTCGGGATCGTTGCCGGCCTCCGCCAGCAGGCGGCGGCGTTCGGGATCGGGAACCCGCTTCAGCCGCTCCACCCCGATGCCGTCGGCGGCGGGGGTCTTCCACCAGTAGGGGCGGGCGGTGCCGACGATCCGGCTGCAGAGATAGATCGTCGGGCGCAGGTCGAACTCGCGGAATAGCGGCGCCAGTTCGGTGTTGTTCCGATGACCGTCGTCGAAGGTGATCACCAGCGGATAGGCGGGCAGCTTGTCCCAGCGGCCGGTTTCCCTTGCGGTCGCCACCGCGTCCAGCGTGGTGAAGCCGTAATGCTTCGAATACCAGCGCAGATGCTCGCGCAGCACCTCCGGGGTGGGGTCGTGGTAGACGACGATGGTGACGCCGTGGCGCGCCTTCAGGAACCGCTGCATCGCACCGAATCCCGACCAGCGCACCAGATTGGCGATGGCGCTTTTCATGGTGCATCCCCTCCTTCTTGTCGATGCTTCCGGCCCGGCCGGGCCAGAAGCAGGTCCGGCTCCGTGGCGTCAACCCGTCGTGCTCTTGGAATGGCTCGTCGGCCCGGAGGCCGGCACCGGCCCGGCCGGAACGGCGGGCGCCGCGCTCACGCCACCGCGCGAGTTGCGGCGGTAGATCTCCAGCAGCCGCTCGCGGAACACCGCGACGTCGAACTGGCGCTCCCACCGGGCGCGGGCGCCGGCGCCGAGATTGCGGCGCAGGGTGCGGTCGTCGATCACCCGCGCCAGCGTGCCGGCCAGCGCCGCGACGTCGCCCGGCGGCACCAGCAGCCCGGTCTCGCCGTCGGCGATGGCGTCGGGAACGCTGCCGACCGGGGTGGCGACGATGGTCAGCCCTTCCGCCATCGCCTCCAGCACCGACATCGGCAGACCTTCGAACATCGAGGGCTGGACCAGCACATGGGCGCTGGCCAGCTCGCGCCGGCAGCCGGTCTGATCCAGCCATCCGGTGAAGGTCACGCGGTCGGCGATGCCCAGCTCCGTCGCGAGGCTGCGGTAGGTCTCAAGGTCTCCGTCGCCGGCGATCGTGACCTGCCAATTGCGGTCGCGGCAGGTGGGGGAGGCCAGCGCGTTCAGCAGGACGTCGATGCCCTTCAGCTTGATCAGCCGGCCGAGGAACAGCAGGCGTACCGGACCGGCGAACCCGTCCTCCGCATCGTCGCGGACGGGGGGCTTCGCCGGGCCGGGCACGGCGTTGTGCAGCAGGGTGGTGCGCTGGCGCGCTTCCGGCCCGAAGGCCTCGGCGACCCAGTCGCGCCAGTACTCGCCCAGCACGACGATCTCGCTGGTCATCGCCATCATGCGGCGGATCGCCCAGCGCATGACCGGGCTCGAATCCTTGAAGTGCTTCGGGAAACGCCCGCCATGCAGGTGCAGGACCACCGGCACGCCGAAGGTGCGGGCCATGGCGATCAGGATGCCCTTGCGCAGGACGCTGCCATATTCCGCCATATGGATGTGGACGAGGTCGGCTTTTCCGGCGACGAAGCAGCCGGCGAGGCGGGCGGTCGCCCGTGCGAAGTAGAGGGGCATCAGGTGGAATCTGCCCGGACCATAGCTGTCGACCACCTCGAACCTCACATCCGGGCAATTCTGCCGCAGATCGGTCGTGAAGTTGTCGACCACACGGCCCATTCCGCCTTTCTCCTGGGTGCCGCCGGGGGAGACGATGTAGATCATGTCCACTCCTGATCCTTTCCCGGCCCGCCTTTCCTCTGTCGCGTCCCGGCCTTCTGCCGTGTGACGCCCGTCCTTCGACGGCTGTGGCGGGCTTGTTTTGTTATCGGCCTCTATCCCTTTTGCCTGTCGGTCAGGCGCCGGGGGACTGCAAGCTGTGGTGCGGCCGATCGGCTGCCGCCGGTTGGAACGGTCCGCGGCCGGTGGCCGGGCGACGTGCAGGTGCAAGTTTACGCGATGCCGCACCCGCACGCTGTGGAGCGACCGAACGGGTTGGCCTGCCGGTATGGTTACCCAACCTGTGCATGTGCAATCTCCATTCCGGTTATACGCTTCCTGATTGTTTCCTATCCCGATCACCGAACTGGCGCCGGGTTACCGTCACCTGCGTTTGGAGGCCGCGGCGGCCGATCCGGCCAGCTTGCCCAGTTCCCCCGACAGCTCGGTTCCGCTGCGGTCGAGCTCCTGGTAGATGGCCAGCAGCGACTTGGCGTAGGCGTCGATCACGAACTGCTTCAGGAACAGCCGGCGTCCCTGCTCGGCCAGGCGGCTGTAGAGCGCCGAGTCGCTTCCGACCTCCGCGATCGCGCCGGCGAGGGCGGCGGCGTCGTTGACCGGGATGATCCGCGCGGTCTTGCCGTCGGTCAGCACCTCCGGGATCGAGCCGACCGGGGTGGTGATCACCGGCAGCCGTGCCGACAGCGCCTCCAGGATCACCATCGGCAGGCCTTCATGGGTCGAGGGCAGCAACAGCATGTCGTGGGTGCGGATATGGGCGTGCGCCTCCTCCCGGCCGATCCAGCCGAGGAAGCTGCACTCCTCCGCCACCCCCAGCTCCGCGGCCATGGCGCGGTAGCCGTCCACGTCGCCGCCGCCGCCGATGGTGACCCGGAAGGGCTGGCCGCGCTCCTTCAGCAGGGCGCAGGCGCGCAGCAGGGTGCCGATGCCCTTGCGTTCCGACAGGTTGGCCAGCACCAGCAGGGAGAGGACGGCCCCCGGTTCGGGTGGCTGACGGGTGCTGAGATCGGCGCCGACATCGGGAACGGCGTTGTAGAGCACCCTGATCTTGCGGGGGTCGGTGCGGACCGACTGGATCAGATAGTCGCGCCAGTTGTCGCCCAGAACGACGACCCGGCCGCAGCGGTTGAACAGCCAGCGGCTGATCGCGCGGGCGAAGGGGCCGCCTTCGAAATATTCGACGAAGGATGCGCCATGCAGATGGACGACGGTGGGGCAGGACAGCAGCCCGGCCACCGCCTGTACCGCCGCCTTGCGCAGGAAGCTGGCGCGCTCCGACACGTTGATGTGCACGACCGATGCCCGGCGGCGGACCAGGATCCAGGTCATCCGCGCCAGGGTCAGGCCGAGGTGGAAGGGTGACAGCAGAACGCTCCCGGTGCCGCGGGTGTCGAGGATGATCGAGCGGGTCGTCCCCGTCCTGTCGAACTGGTCGACCACATAGCCCGTCATGCGGCCGATGCCGCCGCCGCCGTCGAGCGCACCCGGCGTCGCGAAGACGACCACGGTGCGCTTTGCCGTTTCCGGCTGGCGGCTGGGGCCACGGCTGTCGTTGATGCTGTCCATGGGCGTCAGGGTCCTTTTTTCCGGCTCAGGCGGCGTCGGACGCGGAGAACAGGGCTTGGCGCAGCCGGCGGCGCAGTCCGACGGGCATCAGCGAGTGCATGGTGAAGGTGGCGAGCGCCATCGGCGTCGGCTGGCCGTCGCGCAAGGCTGAATTGAGGATTCGCCAGCGGGTGCCGGCGGTGCGGGCCGCCTGCTCGCCGCCGGTGGCCTGGAGGAGGAGGCTGGCATAGGCGCGCGGGGAGAGGTGGTTGCGCATCTCCTCCGCCCATTCCAGCGAGTGGCTGATGTTGTGGCAGGTCGACAGCGTGACCCGGTTGTTCTCCTCGGTGTAATGGACGGCCATCACGTCGGGGATGTGGATCAGCGCCACGCCGTCGATCCGGCCGCAGGTGATCAGCCATTCCCAATCGTCGAAGCGCGATTTGGGAATGGGGTTGCGCAGCAGCAGCGCCTTGGGCGTCAACAGGGTCGTGGTGGGGGCGAAGGTCTCGCCCTTGAACAGGCCGCGGCGGACGAACAGGTAGTCGCCGATGGCATCGGCCGGCGTGGACAGCCGGCGCGGCCAGGCGAAGGTGCCGCGGGCGGTCACCACCTGGCAGCGGCAGCTGATGATGGGGAAGCGGATGTCGGCAGGGCGTGCCGCCATCTGCAGCTCCACCTTTTCCGGCATCCAATGGTCGTCGTCGTCGAGGAAGGCGATCCAGTCGCCACGGGCGGCGCGCACGCCGATGTTGCGGGCCTCCGCGGCACCATGGTTCGTCTCAAGCTCCATCACCGTCAGCCGCGGATCGGCCAGCGTCGCCAGATGGGAGGCGGTGGCGGGATCCGGCCCGTCGATCACCACGATCACGTCGAGGTCGCGGTAGGTCTGGTCCAGCGCGCTGCGCACCGCCCGCATCACCATGTCCGGGCGGTTGCGCGTCGGGATGACGACGGTGACCCGCTGGTTGGGCGCTGCCTGCTCGCCGGCCTTCTGCTTGCCGGCCGCCGGACGGTTGATGCTTGCCGGCTCGTTCTTCTGGCTCATGGGTCTGCCTTCGGTCGAAGCAAAATGGGGAAGGTCGCTGGTGACTTGGGTCCTGTGCAGGCCGGATGTCTGTGGGCCGGATGCGGCGCCTAGAGCCCGCGTCCCTGGCCGGCGTAGGCAGGCCCCATGCCCGAGGGGTTCATCCCGGCCGGGGTGTGTCGGCGCAGACGGGCCTGCTCCGCGGCGCGGTCGTTCAGCAGCCGCTGCCAACGGCTCTGCTGAACCAGACGGACCACGGCGATGGTGGCGATCACCCAGTTCATCGAGTGGCGCTCGGCGAACACGCTCTCCGACACCGACACCGCCAGCAGGGCGCAGCCGACGGCGAAGGTCCAGGCTGCCTCGGGCCGGCTGTTGCCGTAGCGGGCGGCGAAGAAGCCCTGGAACAGCAGGCGGCACAGCAGCGCCAGCACCAGCGCCACGCCGACCAGCCCGAGGTCGAGCGTCAACTCAAGCCAGCCGCTGTGGGCCGACGTGATGCCCCAGTCGCGGGTGAAGCTGGAACCGGGGCCGTTGAAGCCGAACCAGTAGGCGGCATAGCCGTAGCCCTGCAGCGGACGCTCGCCGACCGAATGGACGATGTGCTCCCACAGGACGGTGCGTCCTGTCAGGGTGGGATCGCGGCCCAGCGCATAGAGCACGTCGTACCAGAAGGTGGCGCCCGCCGTGACCATGATGACCAGCAGGGCCAGCAGCAGCGCCATGGTGGGGGCGAAGTTGCGGATGCTGCCGCGCAGCATGGTGGTGGACAGCAGCGCCACCGACACCAGGATGGAGGTGATCAGGCCGGTGCCCGACCGGCTCATGACGATCAGCAGCATGGCGAGGATCATCAGCGGCCGGGTGACCCAGCGGCTCTGCTCCTTCTGCCAGTCCAGCCAGACCAGGGCCAGGATCAGCCAGACCATCATGCGGCCGGTCACGTTCTTCTGGAAGAACACGCCCTTCCAGGCGCCGACATGCTGGGCGCTGTCCAGCCCGATCTCCGGCATCGCGAAGATCATGAAGAAGGAGGCGAACATCAGCGCAGACAACCCGACCACGAGCAGCCGCATGATCTCCGGAAAGCGGAAGCGCAGGCCGAGCCAGATGCCGAACACCGTGGTGAACAGGAAGGCGATCGACCGGCGCAGCGTCACGTCCGGGAACAGCGACCACAGGGCGGTCAGGAAGGCGAAGGCGATCATTGCCGTAAGTGCCGGGCTGGCGAAGGGAATCTGGAAGGCGATGCCCGGCCTCAGCGCGATGGCGGCGAGCAGCAGGACATAGATGCCGCCGTAAAAGACGGTGACGCCGGCCGATTCCAGGTCGCCGGCCAGCGGATCGCCGCCGGTCAGCATCAGCGGAAGCACCGAGCCCCCGAAGGCCATGATGCCGATGACGGCGATGCTCTTTTCCAGAAAATCGAAGATTTTCATCGGCTTTCCCTTGGGCTGCCGTACCGGGTTCGGCTTTGCAGCACTGAAGATGCGGTTGCCATCCCCCATCTCGTAGCCGGGCGGTGGCATTAGACCGAAGGAGGCCGCGCCCGAAGGGGGTAGCCGGATTCGCGTTTCCCGCTCCCTTTACCGCCCGAAAAAGGGAATGGAGCCTAAGCATTTTCCGGAACGGCGGAGGCTTGGAAAAAAGACCCCCGCGCGGGCGGCGCGGGGGTCCGGCTGGCATTCGGTCCGGGACGATGGCGGCGTTACGAACCGTCGCCCTTCAGCACCATCACCGCTGTCTTGCAGAGGATGAAGAAGTCGAACAGCAGGCCGCAGTTGCGGACATAGAAGACATCCATCGACACGCGTTCCTGGAAGGTGGTGCGGTGACGGCCGGACACCTGCCAGTAGCCGGTCAGGCCCGGACGGACGGAGCCGATCACCGCGGCGGAGTCACCCACCTCCGGCAGCTCCTTCGGCATGTAGGCGCGCGGACCGATCAGGCTCATGTCGCCCATCAGGATGTTCCACAGCTGCGGCAGCTCGTCGAGCGAGGTCCGGCGCAGGAAGCGGCCGAGCGGGGTGATGCGCGGATCGACCGTCAGCTTGTGGTAGGTCATGTATTCTTCGCGGGCGACCGGGTCGTTCTCCAGCAGCTGCTGCAGCTGTTCCTCGGCATCGACATGCATGGAGCGGAACTTCAGCAGGTCGAAGGTCTGCTTGCCGCCGGCCCAGCGCTTCTGGCGGAACATCACCGGGCCGGGGCTGTCCAGCTTGATGGCGACGGCGAGGCCCAGCATCAGCGGCGCCACCAGGACCAGCAGGATCGCCGACAGCACGATGTCCATGGCCCGGCGGATGCGCAGGTAGCCGGTCGGCGGGCGCACGCTGACGCGCAGGGCCAACGAACCGTGCAGATTGTGATAGGTCGCATCGACGGCGCTGACATTGCCTTCGCCCAGCACGCAATAGACCTGACGGAAGGGCAGGGTGCGCACCAGGCCGGTCAGGTCGCCGCCGTGGCGTCCCATGTCGGCGACGATGGCGGCGCTGGCCTGTCCGGCGACGGCGGGCGATTTGGCAAGCAGTTCGACCGGCCCCATCACCGGCAGCCCGGCGACGCGGGTCTGCCACAGGCTGTCGTCGTCGTCGACGAAGCCGACCGGACGCATGCCGAGCCAGGGCAGGCGCTGCAGCTTCTCGGCGATGGCGGCACCCTGCGGGCCGGCGCCGACGATCATCACCGGCGTGCGCCAGTCCAGCGCGCTGGACAGCAGCCCCTGGATCAGCAGCAGGTCCGCCACATAGGTGACGGCGAAGCCGAGCAGGGCGATCGACAGCGCCTCCACGAAGAAGGAGCGGAAGCCCTCCATCACGATGAAGGGAACGGCGAGCACGGCGCAGCACAGGAAGGCCGCCTGGAAGGTCCGTCTCGTCCGTTCCATGTAGTCGAAGCGTCCGAGGGTGTAGATGCCGAACACCGACTTCACCAGCGGCACCAGCATCAGGCCGGTGACGAGCGACCGCTGCCAGGCGGCGGCCTCCACCGGGTCGATCAGCGGATCGGTGCCGAGGAAATGGTTGAGCGTCCAACCCACCAGGGCGAGAACGAGGCCATCGGAGAGTGCCAGCAACAGCCCGGGGGCGATCGTCGGTAACGCCGCCTTCTTTGCCGAGGTCAGATCGATGACCGCTTCTGGGTCCAGTTTGCTCATCGCAGGTCCCGTGGTTGAAGGGAATGCCAGCCACCGCACGGCCATTCGTGCGGGTGGTCGCTCGTCATCAGCGTCTCTTGGGAAACGGCCCGTCTTTACTTTGCTGCGCCGCGAATTCCGCAGTGGCGCATTTGTGTAAAGATCGCTCTTTCATGATTTTTGTCAGCCGATCCGCGGTTCGTTGAGGACGAATTAGGATGAGGAGGCGCAAGCAGCAACAGTGCATACGGACGTTGATTTCGCGTCCGCGATACCACCGGAGTTTCAAAGGGTGCGCACACCCGAATATTATTGGAGATACTTTTGGATGCTTAGCCGGGCGGGGATAGCGTTTCGGGGTAAGGGTAAGGTGGTGCCGCACCTCTGCCGGCACCGGACTCCACCGCGAATTATGGGTACGGGTGGCCGGCGGCCTCCCTCGACCGGTCGGATCGGCGGGGCGCGGAAGGGGGGGATCGCCAAACTTGCGGGGAGAGCTGTCCGCAAGGCTTTCCCGATTGAGGGTTGCCGGCAATTCCGAGCGGAGGCGTGTCGCGAACGCACCCTTGCCAGTTGCGTGGCGTAGGAGGCAGCGTTCCGTTCTGCCGGAAAGCCTAATCTGAAGGTCCGCTTCCTCCGGCGGGTCCGCTGACCGAAGCCGTGGTGACTAGCACCGAAGAGTGCCGCCGTCGCTTCAAGGCCGAATTGACGCTTTCCGGACCGCCGCCGAGATTTGGCGCGGTCCTTTCCCGCGCTCCAGTCCCGTTGTGCGCCAGCGTGATGCACCGGACGCCGTGCTCCCATCCCGAGCGGGACCGGGGCAAGCGTGGCCGGGAAGGGACGGTGGGTAACAGGGGGCGAAGGAAACCGGATGGCTCTCGAAGCTGGCACCATCATCAAGCATGGCTGGATGTTCATGGTGGCGAATGTGGTCAACCGCGCCGCGGGACTGCTTCTGCTGCCGCTCTATGCCAAGGTCCTGTCACCGGCGGAGTTCGGCGTCTATGCCCTGATCGGCGTCGTGGGCGACATCGTCGCCGTGATGCTGATGATCGGAATGATCAACGCCTTCACCGTCGTCTATTTCGAACATCCGGACGAGCGCGGCCGGTCCCGCGTGGTCAGCACGACGATGATCGGGCTGTGGGCCGCTTCGCTGGCGCTGCTGACGGTGGCGCTGCCGGCGGGCTGGGGCGCCAGCGAGCTGCTGTTCGGCAGCCGGGACCAGGGTCCGATCATCGCCTTCGCCTTCGCCGGCATCGCCTTCAGCGCGGTGTTCGAACTGGCTCTGGCCTATTACCGGGTCCACAAGCGGTCGGGCACCTGCCTGCTGATCTCCGTCGGCAAGGCGGTCGGTCTGATCGGCCTCAACCTCAGCTTCCTGCTCTGGATGAACCTGGGCGTCACCGGCATCTTCCTCGCCAACGCCATCACCTTCGTCGGGCTGGGCGTCGGGTTGACGGTGGCGATCCTGGCGGTGAACGGCCTCGGCTTCTCCTTCGGGCTGCTGAAGCGGGTGACGGTGCTGGGCCTGCCCTTCATGCCGCAGACGATGCTGGACATGGGCAACCAGTTCGCCATGCGCTATCTGGTCAACCTGCTGATGGGCGTGGCGGCGGTCGGCGTGCTGTCCTTCGGGCTGCGGCTCGCCACCATGCTCTACATGTTCCTGACCGCCTCCTTCCTGCAGATCTGGTCGGTCAGCCGGATCGAGGCGCAGGAGAACACCGCCGGCCGGGAACAGTCGGAATTCGTCTTCCACCTGTTCGTCGTCCTCCTGTCGGCGGCGGCGCTGGGCATGGCGCTGACCGCGCCGGAGGTGCTGTGGCTGATCGCGTCCAGCGAATACGATACGGTGCTGCCCTGCATGCCGCTGCTGGTGCTGGCCTATGTGGTGCACGGCGTGCGCATGCATGCCGAGGTCGGGCTGGTGAAGACCAAGAAGGTCGGCGTGCTGCCGGCGATCTCGCTGGGCGGGCTGGCGGTCGGCGTGCTGATCATGGCGATCACCCTGGGGCCGCTCGGCCTGATGGGCGGGGCCATCGGCGTGCTGGGGCGCGAACTGGTGATGCTGGGCGCCACCGAGGCACTATGCCGCCGCCTTGCCCCGAAGGAGCCGCCGCTGAGCCTGGTCCGTGTCCTGGGCATCCTGGCGCCCGGCGCCGTCGCCTATCTGTCCGGGCTGGCCCTGTTCGGGTTCGAGGTGAATCCGACCTACACCGCCGCCAAGGTCGGACTGACCATGCTGTTCGCCGTCGTCGCCCTGTTCGGGCCGAGCTTCGGCAAGGCCGACCGCGCGATGCTGTTCCGCATGGCCGGCCGGTTTCTTCGCCGTCCGCAGACGGCGTGACAATGCTTGAACACCGGGAGGAAGATACCGCGATGCAGGACGCTCCCCGCTACACCTATCGGCAGACCGTCGTGGCGGATGCCGTCCGCTACGGCGGCGGCTCCGGCCTCGGGGCGGTGCTGAAGCTGCTGGCCGGCAACCGCATGT
The DNA here is from genome assembly GCF_001639105.2 of Azospirillum humicireducens. Taxonomy (NCBI): domain Bacteria; kingdom Pseudomonadati; phylum Pseudomonadota; class Alphaproteobacteria; order Rhodospirillales; family Azospirillaceae; genus Azospirillum; species Azospirillum humicireducens. The sequence continues at coordinate 643,283 of NZ_CP028903.1, read as the reverse complement.
TCCGGGTGACCTTCACCCTGCGCAGCTGCCAGGCGGCGAACCGGATGGCCGGGCCGCTGCGCAAGCCGCTGCTGGCCGCCTGCCGGCTGCTGCACCGCTGGACCCAGCATTCCGCCGCCATGGACCTGCCGTGGGAGACCGAGGTCGGGCCCGGCCTGCGCATCCTGCACGGCTGGGGGCTGGTGGTGAACGCCAACGCCCGCATCGGTTCCAATGTCACCCTGTTCCACGGCGTCACGCTTGGCCAGAAGGACGATCTGCTCCCCGGCGGGCGGGTGACCCATTATCCGGCGTTGGGCGACGGCGTCTGGGTCGGGCCGCATGCGGTGGTGATCGGCGTGCCCATCGGCGACGAATGCATCGTCGCCGCCTCCTCCGTCGTCACCAAGCCGATGCCGCGGCGCACCGTCGTCGCCGGCAATCCGGGCAAGGCGGTGGCCGAGGTCACCATCCCCGACATCCCGCATCCGGCGCCGGTCGGCCCCCGGTCGGTTGTGGCAGCGACGGCAGCCGCCTCGCCGGTTCCTGGTTGAGATTACGGACCGGCGAAGGGGCCGGCAGCGTGGCTGCCGGCCCCTTCCCGTGACGTTCCGGATCGGATGGACGAACCCTCAGGCGGCCTGGGCCAGCGGGTCGTGCCACTCCATGCCGTTGTAGCCGGTGTCGTAGGCGGCGTGCGACAGGTCGGCGGCCGAGCCGTCGAAGCTGGCGACCGGTGCCGTCGGCAGGTCGGCGGCGGCGGTCAGCGAATGGGCCAGCAGGTCGGCCGAGCCCAGCGAGGCGGCGGCAGCCTTGGCGGCAGCCTCGACGATCGTGCCGGTGCCGGTGGCGTCGGCGATGGTCGCGGCGGTCGCGTTGGAGATCTTCAGACCGAAGGTCTCGTTGCCCTCCGTCACGCTGTCGCTCAGCACCTTGACCGTGACGGTCTTGGTGGTCTCGCCGGCGGCGAAGGTCAGCTTGCCGCTGGTGGCGGTGTAGTCCGAACCGGCCTTGGCCGTTCCGTCGACCGTGGCATAGTCCACCGTGACCGGGGTGCCGGAGGGCGCCGACAGCTTCACCGTGAAGGTGGCGTTGGCGGTGTTCGGGGTGCTGGAGCCGCCGGGGGTGTCGAAGATGGCGCCTTCCATGGCCGGCTTGATCAGGTTGATCTTCGACTGGTTGATGGTCTTGTAGTCGTCCATCAGGATGCCGCCCACGTCACCGGATTCCGGCGTCCAGGCCCAGAAGGTCCAGCTCATGCCCTTGTCGCCGGCGGCGATGTCGCTCTTGCCGTCCAGGTTCCAGTCGCCGTTCAGATACTTGGCCATGGTCTTGGCCCAGGTCTGCTCCGCCGAGCTGTTGAACAGGCCACCCCATTCGCCGAGCAGGATCGGCGCGGTGTCGTTCTTGTACAGGTAGCCCCACATCTTGTCGTACTGGGCCGGCAGATTGTTCGGATAGGCCGGGTCGTTCAGCCAGCTGAAGTTGCCGACGCTGTGGCCGTAGGCATGCGGGGAATAGACCAGCTTGTTCGGCACGTCGAACTCGATGGGGCGAGACTGCGCACCGGCCAGCGTGCTGCTCCACTCCGTGCCTTCGACGAACAGCAGCCAATCCTTGTTGACGGACTGGATGGCGTTGCCGATGCGCTCGGCGGCCGAGGCCCAGTCGGTGGCGGCGCTGCCGCCCCAGGTGGCCGTGACGCTCGGCTCGTTGTGCAGGTCGGCGCCGATGACGGTCTCGTTGCCGGCATAATGCTTGGCCAGCATCTTCCAGTTCTCGATCACCGTCGATTCCGGGAAGCGGTTGCTGTACCACAGTCCGTGTTCGTTGGTGCCGGCGCCGCCGTCGTTGCGGTGGTGGTCGAGGATCACCTTCATGCCGAGCTTGCCGGCATGCTCGATGACCTTGTCATAGACCTGCAGACGGGTCAGGCCGACCAGATCCGGGTTCTTCGAATAGTCGATGCCGTTGGTCACCGCCGTGCTGGTGAACATCTCGTCCGACATGGTCAGGCGGATGGTGTTGAAGCCGACCGACTTCATCTTCTCCAGATGGCCCTGGTAGCTGTCGGCCCACAGGCCGGCGGGCACATAGTTGTAGCCCTCGCCGCCGAACCAGTTGATGCCGGTGAGGCGAACCGCGTTGCCGGCCTCGTCGACGATCTGGTTGCCCTTGGTGCTCAGGAAGCCCTGGATTCCGCCGGAGGAGGTGCTGCCGGTCGGCTCGGCCACCGACACGTCGTTGACCGACAGGCTCGGCTGCGGCGGGTTGGACGGCGTGGTGGCGCCGGCGAACCAGGACTTGTCGGCCTTCACCTCCATGGTGCTGTTCCACCACATCGCCTTCTGGCCGGCGATGACGTCCTTGCCGTCCAGGGCCCCCTTGTCGATCGACACGATGCTGTCGGTCGGGGCGACGGCGTGGCCGCCGATGGTGATCTTGTTGACGTACAGGTTGCGGTCGGCGCCGTTGACCACGCCGTCGTTGTCGTACTGGATCTGGATCTTGTGGGCCATGTCGGCGCTGACGTTGGCGTTGAAGGTGAAGTCCTTCGCCGCGGTGCCGGCGGTGGCTTCGCCGATCACCTTGCCGTCGACCAGCACCTTGAAGTGGGCGTTCACGCCGCCGGCCGCATTGCCGTAGGCGTTCACGACGATCGGCGTGCCGCCGGTGGCCGGGGGGGTGGGGGTGGTCGGGGTCCCGGCGGCGCCGGCGAACACGTCCTTGGACATGTTGAAGTCGAGCGAGCCGCTCCAGGACAGAATTTCGCGGCCGGACAGGGTGCCCTGACCCTCAGCGGCGTAGGAAACCGCCGAGCTGGTGGAAGAGATGGTCTTGCCGTTGACCTCGATCGACTTGACGATCAGATCGCGGTACATGCCGGTCTTGTCGGTCGACAGCCAGTCGTTGTCATACACGACCTGAACCTTGTGCGCGACATCGGGCGCCAGCTTGGTGGTGAAGCTGTACCGACCTGCGCTGGTGGAATTGACCGTCGCCTGGCCGACGGAAACGCCGTCGACGAGGAACTTGAAGTGCGGCCAGACTCCTCCGGCAGCCACACCCGAGGCATTGACGACGAAGGTCATTTCGACGGGGCTCGTTGCCATTGGAAGTATCCTCTTTTCCGTGTTTTCGCTGGAGCCCAGACTGTCCGGAAAAGGTTAACGAGGTATTTCAAATTTTAGGGAAATGCGGCTCTAATGCCACTGTCTCCTGTGAAAAGAAAAGGACACGAAAAACCCCTTTGTCGATGCATTGCAGCAACAAAGGGGTAAATCTCGTTCCAGATTCTATGTTTTTCAGTGCTTTATCAGCGCGCGGAAAGGGATCATTTGGGCTTGTGAGCCACCACGAACACCTCTGGCCGGAACATAAAGAGCTGACCAACCCTTCCGAGCTTGCGATTTAGGGTTAATGGAAGCCGTCCCAAAAATGCCTCAACCACGCGCACGTAGCCGAAATAGGCGCGGCTGGCGAAATGCAGGTTCAAACGTCGGCGCACCGCCATCGGAACCACATAGACCGCCTCGACGCGGTCGAATCCGGCCTGTCGCAGCATCGTCGCCGTCTCGCCCCAGCGGTATTCACGCAGATGCATGCAGACAGGCTCGTCCAGGCCGAACACCTCCGACAGGTCGGCGGGGCCGGCGTATTTGTGCGGCATGCTCAGGATATATTTCCCGCCCGGTTTCAGGATCGTCCGGACATTCGTCATGTGGGTGACGACGTCGTCGGGATGCATGTGCTCCACCACATGGGTGGAGATCACGCTGTCATAGCGGTCGGCCGGCTCGAAGCGGGCCAGATGCACGCCGTCGCTGTTCTTCCAGGTGATGTTGGAATCCTGTTCGATCCAGCTGGCGCCGCGTTCGCGCGTCACCTCGGTCGCGACGCAGCGGTAGCCGTGCCGGGCGAGATAGCGCAGCAGCCGCGCCTTGCCCGAGCCCACCTCATAGACATCCTGCGGCCCGCCCAGCAGGGTCAGGAAGTGGCGGAAATCCAACTCTTCATTGCGGGTGTGGGCGTCGTCCTCCGCCTCGTTCAGCCAGGGGCAACTGCTGTAGAGCGTGGTGTAGGCATTCTCGAAGGCATCCCAGCGCTCTTCCGGCTTCGTCGCCAGCAATTCGCGGGCAAGGCGCCGTTCCAAGTCCCAGTGCCGGTGAACCATCTCCGCCGTCAGCGGGTAGGTCGGCGAGAGGTGGAACTTCCGCCGGTAGCGCTCGACGAGGGCGTCGCCGCCTGCTTGGTCGGCGGGCAGGCGATCCATCGGCAATGTGTCGGCTGTGTTCTGCACGATCGACCTCTCCTTCAGGGTGCGCCGGACGCTTCGAGGGACTCTAAACGGGAGCAGGAGCGGACGCCCGCACGCGAAGGGGCGGGAGCGCGGGCCTATCGGAGGGGGTGGGATCCGAGAAGGGCGTACCCCCGACGTGCGCCGTACTGTGTCAGGACGGGACACCTCAGCCCGACCGCGCCTTGCCGGTCCGCGCCTTGTCCTGCAACGTAGTCACCACCGCCGCATAGAGCGGCAGCGGCCGGGAGTTCGCATCGTAGGGGGAGGGGTGGGGCTTCAGCTCCACATGCTCCCTGGCGATGAAATTCAGGTCGGAGCGCAGGTGCCACCAGCACAGCTCCTCCAGCCGGGCAGTGTCCAGAACGTCGGCCAGATAGGTGCGGGCCAGCTGGGCCATCGCCCGGTCCTTCTCCGCCCGCGACCAGGAGCGGGGCAGGCGGGTCTCGTCGACATCCATCTCCGTCAGATGGACGGACAGGCCGAGCCTGTCGACCGCGCGCAGGAACTTGCGCATGCCGGCGCTGTCATAGGGCTTGCCGCCGATCAGGTGGCTTTGCAGCCCGAGGCCGTGGATCGGCACGCCGCGCTTCACCGCCCCGGTCAGCCAGTCCAGCAGATAGGCGCGCTTTCGCTGCTGCCAGCCCTCGTCGATCTCGATGCCGAACTCGTTCAGCACCAGCTTCGCCTTGGGGAAGGCCTTGTGCACATGGTGGAAGAAGGGGTCGAGCCATTCCGGTCCCTTTTCCGCCCCGCCGGCCGCCACCCACCACATGCCGCGGCGGAAGCCGTAGCGGTCCTGCTGGCGCGGGTGGCTCTCCTCCGTCTCCCAGAAGAAGACCTCGTTGGCGACGTCGATGCGGTAGAAGATGTCGCCGTAGCGCTGGCGCACCGCCTCCACCACGCCGGTGAAGCGCGGCCAGACATTCTCCTCGCTCAGCGTGCCTTCGGGCGAGAAATAGGCGCTTTCCGAAATGCCCAGCTCCGCCTGCCGGGATGCCGGCAGTTTCATGTAGGGCGGCATGCCCATATGCTGCCAGATGATCGTGTGCCAGTTCGGCGTGGCGCCGATGGAGCGGGCCAGCTCCACCGCCGCGTCGAAGCGGCGCCAGTCGTAATTGCCCTCGGTGTGCTGGAAAACACCCCATTTGCCGCCGTTTTCCGGGGTGACGACGTCGCATTCCCGCGCCATCAGCCGGTCCAGCATCGGGTCTTCCGGGTCGATGTAATGGTCGCGTGCCGCACCATGGCGGATGCCCAGCGCCCGGCAGGCGTCGCGCAGCGTCACCGCCGGCTCCGCACCCGCGGCGGAATGGGAGGCGGCGGCTTCGGCCGGCGCCGGGCCGGAGGCGCCGCGGCAGCTGGCCAGCACGGCGCCTGCGGCGGCGGTCCACAGCAGTTCCCGCCGGGAGGGGCGCCATTTGGGAAGGCCGGGCTTCGGAAGCGTGATCATGGGGAGGGGCTTCTCCTCTGGTCGCGGTAGCCGGTCATGAAGAGGCCCCTCCTTCCGGGCGCCGCAGCGTCCGGAGGGAAAGGGCCTCGGGGCAGAAGGAGCTTTGTCAGGTCATCTTTTTCGGATCACCGGGCCGGCGTGCCGCTTACGGAGCGGTCCGCAGGGTGGTGTCGCCATAATATTTCCGGGTCGCCATGTAGCTGTTGTAGGGACCCTGGTAACCGCGCGACGCCGCCTTCTTCAGGTTCACGTCGGTCATGACCGCGACGAACTTGGAGTGGTCGATCGGACCCAGGTCGGCGACCGCCTGCAGGTCGCTGGCCGTGGTGTGGCCCCAGCGGCTGACGAACAGCACCTTGGAGGCGGCGCCGCAGACGATGCGGGCATCCGACACGGCCAGCGCCGGGGCGGTGTCGAACACCACCAGATCGAAGTGCGGCGACAGGCCGGCCATCAGATGGATCAGGCCGTCGACGTTGAAGCGGTCCAGCGTCTCCGGCATCAGGCGGCCGGCCGGGATCATGGCGTAGGGCGCCTGGTCGCTGCTGTGCACGATCTCGTCGAGGGTGGCGGTGCCGGCGATCCAGTCCGACAGGCCCTTCTTGGCCGACAGGTTGAACAGGCCGTCGATGCGCGAGCGGCGGAAGTCGGTGTCGACCACCACCACCCGGCGGCCGGCCTGGGCCGCGACCTGGGCGACGGCGAGGCTCATCGAGGTCTTGCCGTCCTGCGGGCGGGCCGAGGTGACGGCGATGGAGCCGACCGGACCCAGATCCGACAGGTGGTTGCGGAACAGGGCGCGCATCGATTCCGAGAACAGCGAGAAGGGATGGTTCTGGAAGATCTGGTCCAGCCGGCCGCGGGTGCCGCGGGTGGAGTGGTGCGGGACGATGTGGACGGTGCCGACGCCCAGGATGCGGCGGACGGCGTCCGGGGTGCGGATGCGGCGCTGGAACAGCTCGATGCCGAAGACGATGAAGATGGCGACGGCGAGCGAGGCGACGAAGCCGGCCAGCAGCAGGAGCAAGCGGAACGGACCCGACGGCTCATGCGGGACCTGCGGCGCCGACACCAGCTTGACGGCGGTCGGGAAGGCTCGGTTGTCCTGCTGGGCCTGCACCTCTTCCAGACGGCCGAGCAGGCTGTCCAGCAGCTGGCGCTTGGCCTGGGCCTCGGCCTCCAGCGTGCGCAGCGGCACGGCTTCCTCGGCCATGGTCTGGTAGCCGGATTCCAGCTTGGCGATCATGCCCTTCAGGGCGTTTTCCTGTTCGATGGCGACGTTGGCCGCCTCGCGGACGCCGGCGATCTCGTGGCGGACCTCCTGCTGCAGAGAGGAATTGGCCTCGTTCAGGCGGGCCTGCAGCTCCTGGATGCGCGGGTGCTTCGGACCGTACTGGCGCGACAGCTGGGCCAACTCGGTCGAGATCGAGGCGACGGTGGCGCGCAGCTGGGCGACGACCGGCGAGGCGAGGCTGCCGCCGTTGCCGGAGCTGCGCTCCAGCGTCTGGGCCTGGGCGACGGCGCGGGCGCGGAGAGCCGCGGCCTCGGCAAGGCGCAGGCGGGCCTGTTCCAGCTCGGTGGTGGCCATCAGGCCGTTGGTGCCGTTCTTGACCAGACCGGCCTTGAAGCGGACGGCATCGACCTTGGTGTCGGCCTCGGCCACTTCCCGGCGCAGGGTGGCGATGCGGTCTTCCAGCCAGGCGACGGCGCTGGTGGACAGGTCGCGGTCCATCTGCTGACGGGTTTCCATGTAGCGGCGGACGACGGTGTCCACCACCTTCTGGGCGATTTCCGGTTCGCGGGCGGTGTAGCGCACCTGGATCACGCGCGACCGGCCGACGATGCCGACCTCAAGGTTGCGGCGGACGCGGTCGAGGACGCCGTCGATGCTGTCGGCGGCGCGCGTCTCGCGCAGCTGGGTGTCCTTGGTCATGTCGTCGCCGTGAGCCAGCACCGCCTGGACGACGCCCGGCAGTTCGGGGCCGAACACGGCATGGGCCTGCTCGCGCGTCCAGGCGGTGGCGCGTTCGACGAAGGGCTTCGTCTCATCGGCCTGGGCCGGCGGGTTGAACTCCTGGTTCGTCGCCAGCTTCAGGTCGGCGACGGCCTGGCTCAGAACCGCGGTGGATTTCAGGATTTCGATCTCGCTGAGGATCGCGCCATCTTCCGGCGTGATCGAGTTCAGCGCCTGGTCTTCCGCCCGGACGACCCTGACCTGACGGTTGTCGACCAGCAGAAGGGCTTCGGAGGTGTATTTGTCCTTCATCAGCGAGACGGCGAAGGCCGACAGGGCCGTCAGCGCCAGCACGATGACGACGATCAGCGTCTTGTGCGCCGCCAGCACCCGCAGGATGAACCGGAAGTCGGGACCCATCGCCGGAGCGGGGCCGTCGAACTCGCGCGGCACATGGTGGCCGACCTGGGTTGGCCACGTCGGAGCTGGCGGCGGAGCCGGCGGCCCACCGTGGCTTCCAGGGCCCTGGCCTCCGTGGTTGATCTGGGGAAGGTTTTCCACGTCTCAAAGCTCCTTCTGGATGGGCGAGCGCCGGATCGCTGACGGGGTGATCCGGGTGGAAGCGGGCGCTGCGGTGCCCGTTTCGCGGGTGCGGAGGGAGGAGGCACGACGAAGGCGATAGGTGCTCCAGGCGAAGCCGAAGGCACCGATGCAATAGCGGCGGAACAGGCGGCGCGGTTCCTGCGCCAGCCGGAAGGCCCATTCCAGGCCGGAGCGCTGGACCGCTTCCGGAGCGCGCTTGAAGCGGCCGGCCAGGAAATCGACGATGGCGCCCCCGTTGACGATCAGCACCGGGTGGTCCAGCGCGCGCTTCAGCTCCGCCGCGACCTGTTCCTGCTTGGGCATGCCCATGGCGAGCAGGATCACGTCGGGACGGGTGGCCCGCGCCTGGGCGATGTAATGCTCCACCGGGTGGAAGCCGTGCTGCAGGTCGGCGTAGCGGTGCGGCGTCGTCGCTTCCAGAACGACGCGGGCGCGGTCCAGCCATGGGGTGGCGGTGCCGTAGATGGCGACGCTGCGGGGGAACAGCGATGTCAGCAGCAGCGGAATGAAGTCGGTGCCGTTCATGTTCAGGCCGGCCGGCATGCCCAGAACCGGCAGGATCGCCTGCAGCCCGATCCCGTCGCGCAGCAGGATGTCCGAGGCGGCGAAGGCGGCCAGCGCCTCGTCCGATGCCATGCAGACGTTCAGCCCGTGCGCGTTCAGGAAGGACAGCACCGTCGGACGGTCCGCCGTGCCCAGCCGGTCGACCAGGGCCCGGCGCTCGCCGTCGTTCGAAATGCACCGCATGCGCTCGATCAGTTCCAGGACCTCACGAGGATTCGGCATGCGCATCTCCCAAAAAATTAATCGGAGCGAAGAGTTGTTTGTTTCGCGCCGGACCCGGTTGCCGGTCCGGTCCGGCCGGTTCGGCGGCCGGCGGCGGCTAACCCGTTGGGGTCGGGCCACCAAACCTGCGTGGCTCTATGTGGCCGGTGCTCCCCCCTTTTCGCACGGGCGAGATCGGCGAAGCGGCGACGGATTCGAATTAGCCCGGCCTTGCTCCCTTCGGGGGATTCGGCTTGCCGAATCGGCCGATCAGACCCATAAAGTGAGGCCCTGGCCATAAAGAGAGACCCTGGCGCTCTATGGCTGTTGTCCGAGGGCGGAGCCATATCGGCCCGGCCGGACTGGCTACCCGACCGATGTGGCCGGCCGAGGCGCTTGCATGACCGGGGCAATTCCAAGAAAAGACGATCATGACCGACGACACTTCCGACAACGCCCGCTCGGGCCGCACTCCCGGCACCGCCGATGAATTCGACCGCCGCGATGCCCTGCGCGCGGTGGCCGCCGTGGTGCGCGGCGACGGGATCGAGGTGGATGCCGACAGCACCCCGGCGCGCTGGTCGGTCGCGGTCAACCACGTCGTCCAGATCCCCGGCACCGACCGGAAGCTGAAACTGCGCTTCAAGGTGGCGCTCGGGCCTCTGCCGGACATCGAGGCCGACCTGTGGGGCCTGCTGACCATCGACGAGGGCTTCGGTCGGCCGCAGGCCAAGGCGCTGGGCAAGCGGGTGAAGGGCGCCTGCCTGTCCTCTCCCGCCATCGCCAAGGCGAAGGACCGCGTCGACGGCTGGTTCGCGTCGATGGGACAGCGGGCGTCGGGCTTCGGCGAGTCCTGGCGGCCGAAGGGCTTCGCCGACGAGCTGGGCCGCGTCGTCGGCTTCGGCGGCCGGATCCCGCGCCTGCAGACCCTGCTGGATGCGATGGAGGAGGCGTTCTCGACCGCCGCGGCCCGCGCCGGCCTGAAGGTGCGGCGGGAGCGGCTGGAGAATGCGTCCGGCATGGGCGTTTATCTCGACAGCTTCACCACTGCCCGCGCGATGATCCGCAAGCTGCGGCTGTATGTCGGCCCGACCAATTCGGGCAAGACCCACGCGGCGATGGACCGGCTGGCCGAGGCGGAGAGCGGCTGCTATCTCGCGCCCCTGCGCTTGCTGGCGCTGGAAGGGCAGGAGGCGCTGGAGACGCGCGGCCGGCCCTGCAGCCTTGTCACCGGCGAGGAGCGCGACGTGCGGCCGGGTGCCGCCTTCACCTCCTCCACCATCGAGATGGTGAACACGTCCAAAGTGTGGGGCGCCTGCGTCATCGACGAGATCCAGATGATCGGCGATCCCGACCGCGGCTGGGCCTGGACCCAGGCGGTGGCCGGCGTTGCCGCTCCGGAGATCCTGATGACCGGCTCCGCCGACGCCATTCCCTATGTCAAGCGTCTGGCCGACGCGATGGGCGAGGAGCTGGAGGTCGTCGAATTCACCCGCAAGTCGCCGCTGCGCGTCCAGGAAGAGCGGGTGAAGCTGGACGAGGTGAAGCCGGGAGACGCCCTGATCGCCTTCTCGCGCAAGGACGTGATGGCCTTGCGGCACGACCTGCTGGGCCGCAACCACAATGTCGCGGTGATCTACGGCGCCCTGTCGCCGGAGGTCCGACGGGCCGAGGCCCGGCGCTTCCGCGAGGGCACCGCCGACGTGCTGGTGGCGACCGACGCCATCGGTATGGGGCTGAACCTCCCGGTCGCCCGCGTCGTGCTGTCCACCACCCGCAAATATGACGGGCGGGAGGAGCGCGAGCTGACCGCGTCGGAGATCCGCCAGATCGGCGGCCGGGCCGGCCGCTTCGGCATGCATGAGGAAGGCCGCGTCGCCGTGCTGGACGGCGAGAACATCAACCCGGTGCGCCGGGCGCTGACCTCGCCGCCGGTGCCGCCGGAAGACCCACGCTCGTGGATCTCCCCCAACCTCAGCCATGTCGAGGCCATCGCGCAGGAGCTGGACACCGACAGCCTCGCCAAGGTGCTGCGTACGGCCGGGCAGGAGCTGCTGCGCGCCAACCAGACCTTCCGCATGACCGACCTGGAGCAGCGCATCCAGGCGGCGTCCGCGGTGGACCGGGCCAAGCTGCCGCTGGCGCAGCGCGACATGCTGGCCCGTTGCCCGATCGACACCCGCGACCAGAACAACCTGCGCCTTCTGGGCGGCTGGGCGGTCAACCAGGGCAGGGGCATTCCCAATGCCGCCCCCGACGCGGCCGAACGTTTCCGCCACAGCGTCGGCACCGACGTGGAGCTTGAAAAGGCCGAGCGCGCGGTGAAGGAACTGACCGCCTATGCGTGGCTTGCCTACCGCTTCCCCGATGCCTATCCCGAGATGGATCTGTGCCAGGAGCGGCGGGCGCACCTGAACGCCTTCATCGAGCGGACGCTTGCCGAGCGCTCGCTCGCCCGCGCCTGTCCGGTCTGCGGCACGCGGCTGAAGGCCAACCACCGCTTCCGTGTCTGCGACAATTGCTACAGCAGCCGCGTCGAGGAGCGTCGCGGCGGCCATCGCGGCGGGCCGGCGCGCGCCAACGGCGAGAAGGCTCCGGGGCACCAGCACCATTTTCACCATCCGGTGAAGGAGGGTGGCCGGGATGGCGGACGCGATGCCGGCCGCGGCGCCCCCCGGACCGGCCGCGGACCGAGGCGGCGCAACGCGGCGCCTTGAGCTTCCTCTCCAGCAGCGGCAGAAGGTGGCTCACGCCGCCGCGCTGCTGTTCCGCCCGTCCCCGTCCCGGTTGGGCCAGCTGATCTCCTCCACCGTGCCGTTGTCGCCCAAGAAATAGCGGCGCAGCGGCGTCAGATCGGCGCCCAGTTCATAGACCAGGGGGCGGCCGGTGGGGATCTCGAACAGCGGGATGTCCTGGTCGGCGACAGTGTCCAGATGCTTGACCAGCCCACGAAGGCTATTGCCGTGCGCCGAGACCAACACTCTGGCGCCGAGCCGCAGCGCCGGGCCGATCGCCTCTGACCAGAAGGGAAGAACGCGGGCGGTGGTGTCCTTCAGGCTTTCGCCGCGCGGCAGATTCGACCGCGCCAGTCCGGCATAGCGGCGGTCGGTCACGGCGGAGCGGGGATCGTCCGGCTCGATCGGCGGCGGCGGGACATCCCAACTGCGCCGCCACTGGAACACCTGCGCCGCCCCATGGCGTTCCGCGGTCTCCGCCTTGTTCAATCCCTGCAATGCGCCGTAATGCCGCTCATTCAGGCGCCAATGCTTGTGCACCGGCAACCACAGCCGGTCCATGTCGCTGAGGACGAGGTGCAGCGTCTCGATGGCGCGGCTCAGCACCGAGGTGAAGGCGACATCGACGTCGATGCCGGCGGCCTTCAGCAGGTCCGCCGCCTGACGGGTCTCGGCGACGCCGCGGTCGGTCAGTCCGACGTCGGTCCAACCGGTGAAGCGGTCCTCCGCATTCCAGACGCTCTGGCCATGGCGCAACAGGATCAATCGGTGCATGGCGGGTCTCCTTCGCTGCGGCAGACGATTCGGCCGGCCTGGTCGGGGCGTGTGCGGCCGGACCCATCCGGTTCGAAACAGGTCCGCAACCTGCAGGTTCCCGCGGCGGATCGCCGCAGCGGTTCGGCCGGGAGAACCGCACCGGGAACCGTTTCAGCCCGATTTCATGATTGCTTCCGGAGACACCAATTATGTCAGCGGCGAAATCGTGGCGACATACTCGGACAATAAACGTGCGGTAGCGTCGGTGCTGTTGAAATTGCCGGCCCGGCCGGCCCCTGCGGAAGGAATTGGACGATGGCGGAACCGGATGCCGGAACGCAGATATCCTCGCGCCGCACAGCGGGCCTGCAGGGAACGCCCACGCTTTCCGATTATCGCTCCAGCAACCTGACAACCTTGCGTACCGAGGCCACGATGCTGCATCATCATGACGTCATCTCCAGAGCTGTGTCGACCGACCGCGAGATCACTCTGGAGGCGCTTCGTGTGTTCACTTATCTGAGCCGGAGGCTCCATTTCGATCGCTCCGTTCCGGTGCTCCAGTCCGAACTGGCTGATGCGCTGGGCATGCAGCGGCCCAATGTGAACCGGGCCATCAAGCTGCTGGAAACCAAGCAGATTCTTCTGCGGGAATCCAAACTGGGGCGCGCGATCACGTTCCGGCTGAATCCGGGACTGGAGGGCGGCCGGGCCTGAGTGTTTGGTCAGGGATGGAATGATCGTCGAGACCCGTGAGCTGTTCTTCACAAATTCCGCCCTGAAGAAAGCCATAGCCTGGTATCAGAAGGCTCCAAACCAGACGGACCTGCCTCTGGGCGTCGTCACTTCAGTGATGCCCACCTACGATGGTGGGCTTTCGGTGCAAATCCAGCAGAGCGGCGCCTCCAAATCGCGGGAGGTCGTGTTCACGCCCAGCAAGACGCTGGCGCTGCTACTGTTGTTCTGCCGCCGCCAGAAGGTTCCGATTCCCCGCGATGCCGGGAAGGAGCTTGAGACGGCCGAAGACGGACTGATCCTGATCGTGCGTGGTGAGACCGCCACGAACGCCCCGCCACCCTGAGCCGCCGTCATATCGAGTTCCGATCGTCCGGGCTCCCTACCGGACATGGGCCTCCCCTGTCGTAAGCCGCCGCGCACCCCGCGCGTGCGGCTATTTTTTCGTGTCCGTCCACATGAAATCTTCGACTCTTCCCTGAATACAAGGCTGAATCGGCCGCGCATTCACCCAATGGGTGTATTGATTATGATGATTGTCATAGTCGCCAAGGTGCATCGCGCTGCATTTCTTCGTGTGATATTATCTCAGGACGCGGTGGAGCTAAGCTGTTGTTCCGATAGAATTCGCCCATTGGGTGATGCTCCGCCGCTTTGCCGGTCGAACATTCGCGAGATCGGAAGGATCACCTTGTCGGGATCGGTTTTTGTCAAATGAACCTTTGATTGTCCATTCCAGTTGGATCGCAGCCTGCCCACATCTTTGCCGAGGACCGCTCCCTGATGACGTTCACGCACCCGAAGCCGTTGCTGCCGATGCGGCGCTGGCAGGCTCCGCCGGTTCTGCCGGCGCCGGCCTGACCGGATCGGGTCGTCGCATCGCATGTCCGACCTTCGCATGCCATCCTCCGACGGTGCCGCCGACAGCCGTTGGCGCTCTTCCACGCTTCTACGCCGGATCGCCGCTTCCCCCCGTGCGCTGCTGACCGTCCTGTGCACGACACTGGCCCTGCTGGGTACAGCGTCCTGGGGCGCCGTCACGCTGCTCGATTACCGGGATACGCTGGAACGCTCAGAGCGGGAGGCGCGGCAGGCCGCGGTCCTGTTCGACAGCCATGCGCGTGGCGTGCTGGACTCGAGCGTCAATCTGCTGGAGCGGATCGCCGGCCGCATGGATGGCCGCGGCATCGGGAGTTGGGCCGAGCGCAGCCTTGCCGAAGCGATGGCGGTGGAGCGATTCGGCCGCATGACCCTGATGAGTGCCGATGGATCGGTGCAGTTCGGACCGTCCGTCGCCTTTGCCGAGCCGGAGACCGCCGACGGGCTGTCCCTGCTGGTCCGCCCTCTGCCGCCGGGGGAGGAGCATGCGATCCAGCCGGCGGCCGGTCATATGGCCGGTCAGCCATCCATTCTCCTTGCCCGCCGAATCCACGGCGTCACGGGCGCTCTCGACGGGGCGCTGCTGGTCGCGGTGCCGCTGTCGGCATTGACACCGGTGCTGAACGCCTTCGCCGACGATACGCAACGCCTGGCCGGGCTGTACCGCCCGGACGGCTTGCGGCTGGCCGGCGAGGGCGCCGCGTCGCTTGGCATCCTGCCGCGGCTGGGGCCGGGTGCGGAACGGGTGGAGGCGGAGTGGACGTTCGATGGTGAGCGGTCGGTCCTTGGCCTGAAGCGGATGACCCGCCTGCCGGTCCTGTCGGCGGTGGCGATCCCGCGGGCGGTCGTTCTGGCCCCATGGTATACCCGGATGGAGCGCGGGCTGGCAGTGATCGTCGCCGGCGTCGCGGCGCTTGCCGGATTGTCCCTGTTGGGCGTGGCCAGTCTGCGGCGCGAGACCGCCGCCCGCCATGCGCTGACCGAAGCGAACGCCCAGCTGGAACTGGCGAACGCCCAACTCGAACAGCGTGTGGAGGAGCGCACGGCCGCCCTCAGCTCCGCCAATCTGAAGCTGAGCCGGGCGCTGGAGGAGAAGGAGCGGGCCAATCAGGCCAAGGGACGCTTCCTGTCAGCCGCGAACCATGATTTGCGCCAGCCTTTCCAGGCGTTACGGCTGTTTCATCACATATTGATGGAGCGTCTGAGCGACCCGCGCGACCGCAGCATAGCCGAGAAGATGGGTGAGGCGCTGGATGCCGGGGAAAAGCTCCTGCATGCCCTGCTCGAGGTGGCGACGCTTGATGCCGGCGTGGTGCGGCCGCAACTGGCCGACGTGCCGGTTTCCGCCGTCCTCGATGATCTGGTCGCCGAGTTCCGCGGAATGGCGGCGGACAAGGGGCTGGTCCTGCGTGCCATGCCGGCGCGCATGGTGATCCGCACCGACCGGATGCTGTTGACCCGCATGCTTGGCGATCTGGTGCGCAATGCCATCCGCTTCACCGACGCCGGGCGGGTCACCATCGGTTGCCGGCACCGGGGACGATGGCTGCGCATCGAAGTATGGGACACCGGCGCCGGCATCCCGGCCGAACAGCTGGAGAACATCTTCGAGGACTTCGTGCAGCTCGGCAATCCCGAACGCGACCGCCGGCAGGGGCTCGGCCTCGGCCTCGCCAAGGTGCGGCGCAAGGCGGCGCTGCTGGGCCATGCGGTGGAGGTGCGGTCGCTTCCCGGCCGCGGTTCCGTCTTTGCCGTCAATGTGCCGGTGGTGGGAACCGAACGGCTGCAGACGGCGGTGACGATGCAGGACACCGCTCAGGCCGAAGCCGGCGACCGCCTGATCCTGGTGGTGGAGGATGACCCGGTCCAACGCGACGCCGTTCGCCTGCTGCTGGAAAGCTGGGGGCACCGCGTGATCGAGGCGGTCGACGGCGAGGCGGCGCTCGCTCTGTTCGCCGGAAGCGCCGGTGGGCTGACCGATCCGCCGAATCCGGACATGATCGTCAGCGACTTCCGCCTTCCCGGCCGCTTCACCGGAGTCCAGACGGTGACCAAGGTCGGCGAACGGCTTGGCCGGGCCGTACCGGGCTTGATCCTGACTGGAGACACCGCGCCGGAGCGCATCCGCGATGCGGTGGCGACCGGTTGCCGGTTGCTGCACAAGCCGGTGACACCGGACGATCTGCGCGACGCCATCGCCGCAATCCTGTCGGAACGGCCGGCCGGCAGGTCGGCGGAGGGCGGCGAACAATCCCTGGAAGACCAGTCGGTGGCCTGAGTTAACCCTTTCTGAAGCCGGCTGCTGCCAAACTGCTGACGGAAAGGGAGTTCATGGGGTCATGGTGCAGAATCGCACGCTCAAGCGTCTCGAACAGGCGCAGCTCGACCAGGCAGTGCGGCGGCACGAGATGTTCCGCAATGCCCGGGTGGGCGGCGCGCGCGCCAACCTGTCCTTCTGCGATCTGTCCGGGCTCGACCTGTCGGGCCGCGACCTCGCCCATGCCGATTTCGTCGGGGCCGGCCTGCGCGGCGCCAACCTGTCTGGGGCGCGGCTGGACTGTGCCTCCTTCTTCGTCGCCGATCTGCGGCAGGCGAATTTCGACGGCGCCAGCCTGATCAAGGCCGACCTGCGCGGCGCCTGCCTGCGCGGCGCCATCCTGGTCGGCGCCAACCTGTTCGAGGCCGATCTCCGTGACGGCTCTCTGGCCGAAAAGGACCGGTCGGGCCATCTGCACATGGTGCAGATCGACTCCAGCCCGGCGGAAGCGGATGGCGCCGATCTGTCCGGCGCCAACCTGACCAACGCCCGGATGTCGGGCATCATGGCGATCCATACCGACTTTTCCGATGCGGTGATGCGCGGCTGCAAGCTGGTTCGGGCCACCATGCGCGGCGCCAACTTCACCGGCTCCAACATGGAGGGGGCCGACCTGTCCGGCGCCGATCTGCGCGGTGCCTGCCTGCGCGGGGCGGTGCTGACCGGCGCCACCATGGTGATGACCGACCTGACCGACGCCGACGTGGAGGAGGCGCTGACCGACAAGCCGGTCGGGCGGGTGGTGGCGGAACTGGGGCGGTCGCTGGAGGATCTGCTGGCCGACCACATGGCCTGGGTGGGATCGAGCGGGGCGCAGGGCGCGATGCTCGACCTGTCGGGCTTCGACCTGCGCCATGCCCCGTCGCTTGCCCACATGTGCCTGACCATGCTGCGGGCTCAGGGGGCGACGCTCTACGGTCTCGACCTGTCGGGCGTGCAATTGCAGGCGGCGGTGCTGGACAAGGCGGACCTGCGCGGTGCCAGTCTTGCCGACGGCGACCTGCGCGGCGTCAGCCTGCGGCACGCGAAGCTGAACAACGCCAACCTGCGCAACGTGAACCTGCGGCCCCTGGTCTTCGACGAACAGCGTTCCCGCCCTGCCGATTTGTCGGGCGCCAAGCTGCGCTACGCCGACCTCAGCGGCGCCTGCCTGCGGTCGGTCAATCTCGGCAACGCCGATCTGTCCTTCGCCAACCTGCGCGGCTGCGACCTCGCCCGGACCGACCTGACAGGCGCCAAGCTGTTCGGAGCCAAGCTGGAACGCCGTTCCCTGGCCGAGGGAGCGATCCTCGACGGCGTGGCGGGGCTGAAGCTGTAGTCAGGCGGCGCCCGGCACCTTCCGGGCCAGCCGGCGCAGCTCCAGTGCTGCGCGGTCGGCGATGCGCTGCGCCTCCACCAGGATGCCGGTCAGGTCGCCGACCTCCGGTGCGATCTCGCCCGCCGCATCGGACATCGCGTCCAGTTCCGCCGCCGCCTTCTCGATCAGTCCGGCCACCACGCCCGCCGGTCCGGCGGCGCTGTCGACTCCAGTCATGGGAACACCCATTTTAAAAATGTGGTCTTTCCCGAGTGTGTCGTATTCCTGCTTGCGGCGCAACGTCTTCTGCTGCACCGCACAAGCGCGGCATGGGCGTTCCCCCCCACCGGCAAAGCCCGCTTGCGCCGCCGGTTGCGGCGGCGGTACACACGGGAAGGCCGCCCGCAGTGAAAAGGTCCATATGATGCCGGAAACTGGTCCGTCCGACCGCCTGTCCGCGGCGGCCGATGCGCTGCTGGTCTTTCTCGCCGACCGGCAGGTCAACGCCGAGAAGCTCAACAGCTTCTCCGCGCTTTGCGAGGAACTGCGCCGCGATCTGGACCTGGACAGCCGGCTGGCGCTGGCGGAACGGATCGAGCGCCAAGCACCGCCGAACGATACGATCCGTCTGCGCTCGGTCCTGTTCCTGTTGACCGGCGACCTCTACCACTACGAACGGATCCTGCATTATCTGCTGCTGGGGGGCGACAGTGCCGATCCGGCGGTGCTGCATTTCGTCCACTGGTGCATGATGCGGCAGCTGTTCCTGGGGGTGGCCCAGGGAGAGAAGCAGGCGAGCTTCGTGCCCTGCGATCTGTTCCGCTACTACACGGCCTTGGTCAGGCAGCTGGCGCGGCGCTGGGGGCTGACACCGGCCCCTGCGCCTCTGCGCGACGGACCGATCCGCCGCGTGGCGCTCGTCACCAACCAGTTCACCAACCAGGGCCATCAGCCGACCCGCGACTGTTTCGACTTCGCCGCGCGTCTGCAGGATGATTTCGGGCTGGACGTGGCCATCATCAACGTCAATTGTCTGCCGAACCGGGTGGAGAGCGTCTTCATCCCGCCGATGGTGGCGGAGGTGGCAGCCGACCTGGAAGGCGTCTTCGCCTTGAAGATGTTCGGCCGGCAGGTCAAGGTCGCGTCCTTCACCGAACCGGCTTTCAGCCAAAGCAAGCTGAGTGTGATCGTCGATAGCATCGACGGCTACGATCCCGACCTGATCGTCGCGTTCGGTGGATCGAACATCGTCGCGGATCTGTTCGCCGATGCGGGCGCCCGTCCGGTGGTGTCGATTCCCACCAGTTCCGGCATCACGCTGTCGCTGGCGCCCATCGTGCTGGGATATGAGGAGGAGGACCACACCCGCTCGGTCCCCGCTCTGTACCGGGCTCCCTTCGCCCGCCGTTTCCGCCCCTTCACCTTCGGCTTCACGCCGCCGCCGTCGAACGGCATGCGTGTCGAGACCGGTTTTCCCGACGGGACCGCGCTGTTCGTGGTGGTCGGCACCCGTCTGGACAAGGAGGTGCAGGCCGAGATGCTGGACCTGTTCGACGACATTCTCGATCTCAGTCCGGGCGCGGCACTCGTCTTCGCCGGCGAGGTGCGCGAACTGCCCGGCCGGCTCGGCCCGCTGCGCAACCGGGACCGCATGCGCTGCCTCGGTCATGTCGCCGACATTCGCGCGCTCTATGGCAGCTGCCGGGTCTTCCTCAACCTGCCACGGCAGGGCGGCGGGGGTGGCACGGCTTACGCCCTGGCCGAGGGGGTTCCCGTGGTCACCTATGGTTGGGGCGACGGTGCCAGCGTCTCCGGCCCTGAATTCTGCGTGGCGGACCGTGATGCCTATCTGGACCGTGCCGTGAGGCTTGCCGTGGACGCCGACGCCCATGCTGCGGCGGCCGCGGCGGCCAGGGAACGTTTCGCCATGGTCGGCGACCGGCGCCGCTGCGTCGAACGGCTGCTGGCCTATGGCGAGGAGGCGCGGTCGCTGTTGCGCGCCGAACGCGCCGGCACGAATTAACCTTCCTTCACGTTTTCGTGGAAGACTGATCCAGCCGTCCCGTTTCCCGTTGGAAAGCCGACCCTTGCCGAACGCCGATCCCGCCCGTTCCTCGACAGCCCGTCCCTCCATGTCCATCGCTGGCCGGCCGATCGGGCAGGGCCATCCGCCCTATCTGATCGCGGAGATGTCGGGGAACCACAACGGCGACCTCGGCCGCGCCCTGGCGCTGGTGGAGGCGGCGAAGGAGGCGGGGGCCGATGCGGTCAAGCTGCAGACCTACACCGCCGACACCATCACCATCGCCCATGACGGTCCGGGCTTCCGGCTGGAGGGCGGGCTGTGGAGCGGGCGCACCCTGCACGACCTCTACCGCGAGGCCCACACCCCGTGGGACTGGCATGTGCCCCTGTTCGAACGGGCACGGGCGCTGGGGCTGACCATCTTCAGCTCCCCCTTCGACGAGACCGCCGTCGAACTGCTGGAGGAGTTGGAGGCGCCGGCCTTCAAGATCGCGTCCTTCGAGCTGATCGACCTGGCCCTGATCCGCCGCGCCGCGCGGTCGGGCAAACCGCTGATCATGTCCACCGGCCTTGCGACGCTGGGCGAGATCGAGGAGGCGGTGGCCGCAGCCGGCGACGTGCCACTGGCCCTGCTGCATTGCGTCAGCGGCTATCCCACTCCGCCGGAGGATTGCAATCTCCGGACGATTCCGCATCTTGCGGAGAGTTTCGCCGGCATCGCCGCCGGGCTGTCCGACCACAGCCAGGGCATCGCCGTGCCGGTCGCCGCCGCCGTGATGGGCGCGACGGTGATCGAAAAGCACTTCACCCTGTCGCGCGCCGACGGCGGCGTCGACAGCGCCTTTTCCCTGGAGCCGGCCGAATTCAAGGCGATGGCCGAGGCCGTGCGCACGGCGACCGCCGCCTTGGGCCGCGTCGACTACACGGTGAAGCCCAGCGAGGCCGGGGGGCGTGACTATCGCCGCTCGCTCTATGTCGTCGCCGACGTGGAGGCGGGGGAGCCGCTGACCGCCGCCAATATCCGCTCCATCCGCCCCGGCTTCGGCATGGCTCCGAAGCACCTGCCCGACGTGCTGGGCCGCCGCGCCGCCCGCCGTTTGCGCCGGGGAGAGCCGCTGGGCTGGGAGATGCTGGCACCGCGAGGGGAGGACCCACATGGATAAGCCGCGCATCGTTGCCGTCTCGCAGGCCCGCATGACCTCCACCCGGCTGCCGGGAAAGGTGCTGCTGCCCGCCGCCGGGCGGCCGCTGCTGGCCCTTCATCTGGAGCGGCTGTCCCGCACGCCCGGCCTTGATGCGGTGGTGCTTGCGACGACGGTGAACGTCACCGACGACCCGGTGGTGGAGTGCGCCGAAAGCCTCGGCATTCCCGTTTTCCGCGGAGACGAGCAGGATGTGCTGGGCCGATTCGCCGGTGCTGCGGCTGCGGCGCAGGCGGATCTGGTGGTTCGGGTCACCGCCGACTGTCCGCTGATCGATCCGGTGCTGGTCGGCCGCCTCATCGCCGCCTTCCGCGACGATCCGTCGCTGGACTATCTGTCGATCGACAGCACCCGGTATCCGCGCGGCCTGGATGCGGAGATCTTCCCGCGCCGCCTTCTGGACGAGGCTGCGGCGAGCGCCGCCGATCCGGCCGAGCGGGAGCATGTCACCCCCTACATCTACCGCCGTCCGGAGCGTTTCCGGCTGGGGACCGCTCTTGCGCCGCTCGAACCGGTCGAGCCGCCCGATCAGCGCTGGTGCGTGGACGAGCCTGCCGATTACGAGCTGGTGCGCCGTCTGATCGAGGCTCTGTTGCCCTTCAATCCCGCCTTCGGATGGCAGGATTGTTGCAAACTGCTTCGCGACCACCCCGATTGGATGGACATCAACCGTTCGGTCCGGCAAAAGTCGCTGCACTGACGAGACGCGCCCGTCCGGTGGCCCATCCGGATAAAGAGGGCCGGTCGATCGGACCCCACCGGTCCGGCTTCACGAGGCCCATCAAGGAGATCAGCCTATGGATCGCAAAGACTTCCTGCTCGCTCTTGACGAGATGCTTGAACTGGATCCCGGCACGCTGACCGGCGACGAGGCTCTGGAATCGCTTGACGCCTGGGATTCGCTGGCCGTCATCAGCTTCATCGCGCTCGTCGACGAGAAGACCGGCGTGGTGGTGGAAGGCGAGAAGCTGGCCAAGGCCAAGACCGTCGCCGATCTGCTGGCCCTGGCGGGTGCCCCGGTCGCGGCCTGACCGGTGCCCAGGACTGTTTCCAAGCCTGTTTCGGAAGGCAGCCGCCTGCGCGCCGGTGTCGCCACCGTCGCCGGCGGTCCGGCGGCCTACCTGTCGGTGGGCAGCGGCGGCGTGCCCGTCCTGCTTCTGCACGGCTTCGCCGGCGATCGGCTGACCTGGCAGTTCAACCTGTCGGCCCTGTCGTTGCGGCGGCGTGCGGTCGCGGTGGATCTGCCGGGCCATGGCGGCTCCACCCCCGATGTCGGCAGCGGCCGGGTGTCCGACTTCGCCCCCTGGCTGCTCGAATTCCTCGATGCGCTGGAACTGCCGCGGGTGCATGTGATCGGCCATTCGATGGGCGGTTACGTCGGGCGCGAACTTGCCCTGCTGGCGCCGGAGCGGGTGGCGAGCCTGACCCTTCTGTCCAGCGCCGGCCTGGGAACGCCCTTCGACCTCGGCTTCCTCAGGCGGGCAATCGCGCCGGCCGGCGTTGAAGAGGGACGGGACTGTGCGGCCCGTCTGTTCGCCGGTCCGTCGCCGCTGATCCCGCGCTTCGGCGAGGTGCTGCACGCCCAGGGCGCCGACCCGGTTCGCCGGGCGGGGCTGGAGCGGATCATCGATGTTTCCTTCGCGATCCATGCCGACGGCGGCCCTCCGGTGGAGTGGAGCGCCTATCCGATGCCGATCCAGGTCCTGTGGGGGCGGGCCGACCGGATCATCCCGCTGCCGCCCGCCGACCGGCTGCCGCCGGGTGCCCCGTTCCGGATTTTCGACGGCGCCGGACATCTGCCGCACATCGAGGCCGCCAGTCCGGTGACTGCCGCCATCCGGGCCTTTCTGGACGGTTGCGACGATGCCCATAGCCAGAGCTGACCATCCCATGAGCCACCATCCCGCCCCCAGCCCCATCTTCGCCCTCATTGCCGAGGAGCTCGGCCGCATCGCCGCCGACAAGGGAGAGGTGCTGCCGCCGCTGACCGCCGACAGCCGGTTCCTTGACGGCGGCCTGCCGATCGACTCCCTCGATCTTGCGACTCTGCTGGTGGTGCTGGAGCAGCGGACCGGCCAGGATCCCTTCCGCGACGGTTTCCGCCAGTTCACCACGGTCGGAGAATTGGCCGCCCTCTACACCGTCCCGGCATGACCGGGTGCCGCCCCGCCTGGATCCATCCCGCCTTCCGCCTGATCGAGGGGGAGGACCTTTTCGGCTGGCCGGAGCTGGCCGGGCTGGCGGTGCCGGCCGGCGGCGTGGTGTTGGCCGACCGGCCGTCGCGCGTGCTGGCGGCGCTGGCCGCCGCCGAGGCGGCGGGACAGGGGCTGCTGCTGGCCCGCGGCGCGGCGGATCCCGGCGGATGGCAGCCGGGGCAAGGGCAGGGGCAGGGGCAGGGGTTTTCCGTCACGCTGGAAAGCTCCGGGACCACCGGGACGCCCAAACGCCTGCGCCATGAGTTCGACCGGCTGCGCGGCCGGCTGCGCGGCGTGGAGGAGGAGGGGGCGCGCTGGCTGCTGACCTACGATCCGGGGGCCTTCGCCGGCCTGCAGGTGATGCTGACCGCGGCGGCGGCGGGCGCGCAACTGGTCGCCGTGCCTGGAGGCGCTTCCGGTGGTGGCGGCATCGCCGGTCTGGCGGAGGCTGCGCGTCGCCATGCCGTGACCCATGTCAGCGGTACGCCGAGCTTCTGGCGTGCCTTCCTGATGGCGCTGGGCGACGCCGGGTTGCCGCTCCGTGCGGTGACGCTGGGCGGGGAGGCGGCGGACCAGCCTCTGCTCGACCGGCTGGCGGAACGGTTTCCCGGCGCCCGCCTGCGGCATATCTACGCCTCGACCGAGGCGGGGGCGCTGTTCGCCGTCGCCGACGGCCGCGCCGGCTTCCCGGCGGCCTGGCTGGACGACGCGCCGGACGGGCTTTCCCTGCGCATCGTCGACGGCGTGCTCGAGGTGCGCAGTCCGCGTGCGGCACCGGGGATCGCCGATGCGGACGGCTGGCTGTCCACCGGCGATCTGGTGGAGCGGCAGGGCGACCGGCTGCTGTTCGCCGGCCGGCTGGACGGGCTGGTCAATGTCGGCGGGGTGAAGGTCTCGCCGGAAGCGGTGGAGCGCCTGTTGCTGGCGGTCGGCGGAGTGGCCGAAGCCGCGGTGTCGGCGTTGCCGAGCCCGATCACCGGACACCTCCTGACCGCCACCATCGTGCCGGCGGCGGGCTCCGACTTGGAGGTCCTGCGCGTCGCCCTGCGTGCCGCGACCGCAGACCTGCCTCCGGCCGCGCGACCGCGCGCCCTGACCTTCGCCGACCATATCCCGCTGAGTGCGGCGGGCAAGAAAAGCCGAAAGGGAGCCGCATGACCGCGCCCGCAGCCGCAGCCGCATCCGCAGCCGAGGAACCGAAGCGTCACGTCATCGTCACCGGGGGAAGCCGAGGTCTCGGCCTTGCGCTCGTGGAGGCGCTGCTGGCCGACGGCTACCGGGTG
Organism: Azospirillum humicireducens; assembly: GCF_001639105.2. Lineage (NCBI taxonomy): Bacteria > Pseudomonadati > Pseudomonadota > Alphaproteobacteria > Rhodospirillales > Azospirillaceae > Azospirillum > Azospirillum humicireducens. The sequence goes on along the minus strand of NZ_CP028903.1, from coordinate 618,808 downwards.
TCCACCTGCAGCCGTTCGTCCTCCGAAGCGCTGGAGCGGCTGGCCGGCCCCGACCTGTTCTGGCGGTCCTGCCGCATCGGCGACGGCGACGACGTGCGCGCCTTCTTCGACGCAGCCGTGGCCTGGGGCGCCGCGTCGCCGCTGTGGGGGCTGGTCAACAATGCCGGGATCGCACGCGAAGGCGTGCTGGCGACCTTCCCGGAGGTGGATGCCGAGGCGGTGATCCAGACCAACCTGACCGGAGCGCTCCAGGCCGCCCGCGCTTTCCTGCGCGCCAAGCTGGTCGAGCGGGGCACCGGTCCCAGGGGAGGGCGCATCGTCAACATCTCCTCCATCATCGGGCAGCGCGGCTATGTCGGGCTGGCGGCTTACTCGGCGTCCAAGGCCGGGCTCGACGGACTGACGCGGGCGCTGGCGCGCGAGGTCGGGCGGCGGGCGATCACCGTCAATTCGGTGGCGCCGGGCTATCTCGATACCGAAATGTCGGGCACCCTGTCAGACGGGCAGCGCGACCAGATCGTGCGGCGCACGCCGCTCGGCCGGCTCGGCACCGCGGCGGACGTGGTGCCGCCGGTCCGGTTCCTGCTGGGCGACGGTGGAGCATTCATCACGGGGCAGACCCTTACGGTGGATGGCGGCATCACCTGCTGAGGCGGTGCCGGTCAGGCCGCGGGGGATGGCCGGGTGTGACAGCCGCGTGTGATGGCTGTGGGTGAAAGGGGGGGCGGAAATGGTCGCCAGCCGGATCGACGGGGTTTGCGTGCGCGGCATCGTCGGCTGCGTGCCGGAAGGGCGCGAGACGGCCGGGGATCTGGCCCGCCGCTTCGGCGAGGATGCGGCGCGCAGGATCGCCGCCGCCACCGGCATCGAGGAGCGGCGGATCGCCGCCCCCGGCCAATGCACCAGCGATCTGGCCGAAGCCGCGGCGCGCCGTCTGCTCGACGGGCTCGGCTGGGAGCCCGGCAGCATCGACCTGCTGGTCCTGGTGACCCAGACCCACGACCACACGCTTCCGGGCACGGCCTCGCTGCTGCACCGGCGGCTGGGGCTGCGGAAGGGAGCCGCCGTGCTGGATCTCACCCATGGCTGCTCCGGCTTCGTCTATGGCCTGTGGACCGCGGCGGGACTGCTGAAGGCAGCCGGGCGGCGGGCGCTTCTGCTGGTCGGCGATACCACGTCGCGTCTGGTCGATCCGGATGACCGGACGGTGGCGCCGCTGTTCGGCGACGCCGCCGCGGCGACCGCTCTGGAACTGGACGGCACCGCGGCGCCGATGGCGTTCGACCTCGGCAGCGACGGTGCCGGCGCCCCGTACCTGACAGCGGAGGGCGGGGCGATGCGCCATCCCGACCGGGCGGCGCGCTTGTTCATGGATGGAACCCAGGTCTTCGCCTTCACCCTGCGCGAGGTGCCCGGCAGTTTGCGGGCTGCGCTCGACGCCGCCGGCTGGACGATGGAGACGGTCGACCATCTCGTCCTGCATCAGGCCAATGCCCAGATGATCCGCCATCTCGGCCAGAAGCTGGGCGTGTCGGCCGACCGCACGGTGCTGGCGTTGCGGGATGTCGGCAACACCAGTTCCGCCTCCATCCCGCTGGCGATCGCCGGTGCGCTTGCGGCGCCGCTTTCGGCCGGAACGCGCCGTCTGCTGTTGTCGGGCTTCGGCGTCGGATGGTCCTGGGGCAGTGCCGCACTTGCCGTCGGGCCGCTCGCGATGTGCGAAACGGTTGTCCTTGCCGGCAGGAAATACCCGGCAGATTCTGCCGCCCCGGCAAGCCCTGCCGTCTGACCGGCAGATTCTGCCGGGAGATCGGCAAATTTTGCCGGGTGCTATTCTGCCCACCGGCACGGATTACCAAGGAAACCCGGCAAATTTGAACTGGCCCGCTTCTTGCCTACCCCTTTGGCGGGGGAATTAGTCCCCTTCCGGTAATCGGCACCTCCAAAGAGATGGGCCGCCGGACATCGATCCTCCAAAGGAGTGGCCGCCATGGCTGGCAATGTTACCCTCTCGTCCTCGATGCGGACGAACCTGCTGCAACTGCAGAGCACGCAGGAACAGATCAACAAGAAACAGAACATCCTGTCGACG